>CAUJKA010000355.1 GCA_963204965.1 Planctomycetota bacterium
GTAATGGACTAGCTGGAGGCATCGGGGAAACTCGAATTTTTCCCCGGTGAGGTTGATCGGGGAAACTCAAGTTTTTATTGGAAGTTTCGATTTTCGGGAATTTCGACAGTGAAGAATTGGCAAATGACAAAAAGCAATAAACGCAGGGAGCTGATCGGGGAAACGGTTTTTCATTGGGGAAATTTCCCCGGTATTTCCCCGGTCGCCGACACTCAGAGGACACACAAGGGGAAACACATATCTTTAGATATGTTTCCTTTCCCCGGTGTTTCTCCCCGCTGACGTCCATTGTCCAAGATGACGGAGAAACCGAGCATGAAGCAGATCAAGCCAGAACAGATAACCGCCATAGTCGACACTCGAGAGCAAGACCGACTCGACTTGTCACCGCTCCAAACGGAACTGGGAACGCTCGAGACCGGTGATTACTCGATTCGTGGACTCGAGCATGTAGTGAGGGTGGAGCGTAAGAGCTTGCCGGACCTAGTTGCTTGCGTTGGCCGGGAGCGTGAACGGTTTGACCGTGAGGTTCAAAGGTTGCTTGCCTATCCGGTTCGCGTTCTGGTTGTGGAATCGACTTGGCAGCAGATTGAAGCCCATGAACCGGCCACGCCTCAGTGGCGCGGTCAGATCACGCGGGAGCAAGTTGTCGGCAGTTTGTTGGGGTGGCAGGCGTCAGGATTATCCGTCCACATGGCAGGCGATCACGAGCGAGCGGGGCAGCACGTTGCCAGATTGCTATTCACAGTGGCTAAGCGCCGTTACCGAGAGTTTGAAGCGTTCAGCGAAGTATTAACGTGATCCCATCGTAAATAGAATCAATCTCAACTCAAATACAGGAACTTAATTCAATGTCAGTCGAGCTCAAAGTAACACTGGTAGGTGAAGACCCACGACAGCAGGAAGCCTTCAACAATCCTGCATCGGTATTGCCGAGCGCGGCAAGTTCGCAGCAAATACCAACTCCTCAGCCAGTCAACGCGGCATCGAGGCGAGTGGATAGTGAACCTTTCACGCCGGCAAAATCGCAGACACCGCCAAAGGGCCCACCGCCGGTAGCGCCATTCGATCCAATCCCACCAGCAACAAAGCAAGCCAAGCCAGACTCACTAGGCCCGTTGACGCTACCGACGGCGAGTAACTCTGATGGCAAGTTGATCGACTCGATCGAGGAATTGATCCAATCGATCGACGAACTGACACGAGTAAACATAGACAGCTTGAAACCTAGCTCTGCTAGAGGTTCAGGGGCTTCATCAAAGCAAACCGCGCCGCAAGCTTCATGGTTCGAGAAGATCGCAGCCAAAATCGACGAAAAGCTTGAGTCGTGGGGATTGTCCACAAGTTCAGGACTTGGAAATGTCGCATCGTCAATGGTCCATGGGTTGGCGTCAGTTGGAACCCGAGTTTCGAGGGTTGCAACCTCAGCCTTCGGGCCAGCAGCTTCAACTGCAGCCGGAACAGCGCGGACAGCGGCAACGGTGGCCGGCGCTGCTGGAACCGGCGCTGGAGCGGCAGGCACTGCGGCAACGACAGCAAGTGCAGGTGTAGCTGGAACAGCAGCGGGGACCGCAACCGCTGGAGCTGGAGCGGCGGGAGTTGGTGCAGGAACAGCAGCGACGGCAACCGCGGCCACACTAGCCGCCCCATTGCTTGGGCCGTTGGCAGTGGTTGCTGTTGCTGCAGCGGGTACTGCAATAAGCTTGAAGTTGTTGAACGACGTTGTAACGCATGTTGCCAAAGATCTCGAAGACTTTTCGCCAGACTTAACTACGACTCGAGCAAGGCACGACGTAAACAAAGAACTGGCAACGCTAGATCGAGCACAGCGAATAGGCCCGGAATTGGCAACCCTGACCGCGGCCCAGAACCGAATCAACGAATCAATGTACGAAGTTCAAACCAAGATTTACGAAATCTTGCTCAAGGGCGCCCCGATTGCGGAGAAGCTTCTAGATGCGGTCAATGTGCTTGTTAGAGCTGGTGATTTGTACATCGCAACTCTCAGTCAGAAGGCGGCAAAGGCGACGTTTTGGGATTGGGAAGATGACAAGAAAGCGGACAAGCAGTGGCTTGATGCTGCTTTTGCACTGGCGAAAGCTGTGTCTGCGTTCAAAGACGGACAAGATGATAAGGCAGGCCGCGGTATTGATCCGATGTTTCAGGAGTTTCTTGATTCTCCAATCGATCCCGTTGTAGCTCCCAATCCACCGAAACGCAGGCCTTAACTTTACAAAACCCCCTTCATTTCGACGAAAACTTAAATCGCATTCAGGAACCTAGATTGTGACAATCCTCGAATACAACGGCTACCGATTCAATCAATATTCGAACATCAGCATCAACGCGCAAATGCAAGACGATGACAGCGGACGAACTACGCTTTACCATCGCTACCATGTTCGAGTCGAAACGACGATCTATGCAGAAGTAAACGACCTACCGGGGCAAGCAGGCCAACACTTCCGCCGCATTCGCGATCGTCTAACTAAGAAAGGACAGGGGCTTGTAATCCATCACGAAGGCTTTGAAGTAAACGGTTTCGAGGTAAACACGCGAACCAACGCAGGTCCAAGGGATGTTACGTTTGGGCCGCACCCCAAAGTCGTAACGTGGGACCCAGTGGGACACGAGAACGCGGTTGAGGTCGTTTGGGAATGTGAATTCTGCCTTTCAGCTTGCAATCGCTGGACGGGAATTATGGCGCTCAACTATGGGATCAGCACGCGCATCGATTCAGCAGGCTACACCACGCGAACTGTCAGCGGTTACATCGAAATAGCAATGACTCGGGTTGGTCGACAGATACCCGACACTGCCGACGCATACAGAGAGGCGATTGTTATTGATCGACTTCCAAACTTCCAGCGTGAGCACACCTGGAACCTATCGCAAGACAAGCGACGCGCTGACTTTACCATCGTCGACACCGAGATAAGAAGCCCCAACGCTTTCCCCTATGGCGTGATAAACATTCAGGGCTCCCACAACGTGAATTGGAACCGAAGACAGCCTTCAACCTTGCCGCAAACCATCCAAGTAATGATAGAGCTGGCATCAGATCAGCCACGCTCAAGAGCTTGGGAGATCTTCAAGGCTATTGTCGAGACTCGATTGATCTTTGTTCAATCCGAAACGATCATGCTTGACAATCTGAACGTTGAAGAATCGCTATTCTCCAACTCATTTGCATTCTCAATAAACTACCGCTTTTTAACCGAGCCTATAAAGCCATTGCTGACAGCGTTTGCGGGCCTCTTCTCCGCAACCGGGATAGGTTCGCCGGTACGCGTTGGCAATTGGAATTCATGGGGCGCATCTGTCGAAAACTTGCAATCGCATCGCGGTAGGGCATCATTGAGGCATTTGGCTGCTAACGATCAAATCATAGACTTGTGTTCAAGTAGTTTCTTGAATGGGATCACTGGTACGCCATCGCTTCCAACATATACCCCGCCAAGTCGCAACAATCCACTTAGCAACGTCAAGCCTAAGTCCCCACGGAAAAGCTACATTCGTTTCGAGTCGTGGGTAGAGACGGTGGAGGAAACTCCGACTGTCTGCCAGATCGCAGTTGGCGAGGACGATCTGTCTCGAAAGGATTTTAGCCCCGATAGTGCAAGGCTTGAGTTTGGCACTACTCAGTCCAAAGAATCGGTGACTCGTTTCATCGAAACGCAAGCAGGCAGAATCGAAATCATTTGGTCGGGCTACGCAGAGCGAATGGGCTACCCGATTCCGCGACCCGATAGGCTTGTGTTGTATGGCGAGAATGGCGAGAAGTACGTACTAACCAGAGTCGGCCGAGCCAGGTTCAAAACCGAATGCAAGCCCGATGTACTTGGCCAGCCTGTTTACTATGCAGCGTGGAAGCAACGCTATGTTTTGAATCGAAGATTGTCGACGCTAAAGGGCGTCAATGGTTGGGATCCAGACAAGAACTAAGAAAGGTTGAACATGGAAATCACCGACGAACAAATTGCGGAATTCTTGAAAATCACCGACGGCGACCTGATTTTCACGAGCGTTATTATTGGAGCTTCGGTCGCAGAATTGCGCGATCGCATTGAAGGCTCAAAGGTCCTGCAAGACACGATTGCAAGCCTAGAAGGTGCGAACTTTCCAGTCATTGACGTTGAGCTTCAAGCAATTCTAGAGGGTTCGAGTCCAAGCAGAGATCGAGGCGATGTTAAAAACGTGGTTGCGGATCAAGAATTGGCTGAGTGCTTACTACAGGCTCAAGGCGACGTAGTGCAAGCCAGCATCATGGCAGGCATCACAGCCACCGAGTTTAGTGAGCGTCTTAAGCGTTCTGACGTTATCCAGGAATCGCAAGAAGAGGTTGGGGCAGATGGCCTTGTTTTCGATCCACATGAGCTAATCCCCGCTATCAAGAACCAAGAACCTTGGGCGATTACTTACTGGCTAAGCAACTACGCAACCGATCGCGGGTACTCTAACGAGAATGGCGGGACTGAGTCCCCCGAGAGTGAGCGGGAATCTATCTAAACTAGGCAAAAGTAGACGCTATTGTGGCAAATCCAGGACGGCAGAAGTTTGGTGGCCGAAAGCCAGGCTCAAAGAACAAAGCGACAGTTGCGGTGAAGGATGCTTTGGAAAAGGCATTTGAGCAACTCGGCGGCGTTCCTGCGCTTGTAACGTGGGGCAAGGCGAATCCAAGCGAGTTCTACAAGCTTTGGGCCCGGATGCTACCGAAGGAAATCAAGGCGGAAGTCGAGACGGACGCCAAAGGCGCGGTAGTGGTGTATCTTCCTGATGACGGAAGAGAATCAACGCTGGACGAATAGAATCGAAGTGAACCAAACCAATTGAATTTACAGAAAGCGAAACATCAATGAGCCCAGCAGCTAAAGAACCAGATCAATCGACCTACGGCGGCAGATTCGCGGCCAGGCTTCGCACCTTGCGTGAGAAGGCAGGTTTGACCATCGACCAATTCATTGAGAAGGTAGCCCAAAGCGGCTACAAGGTTGGAAAGTCGACTGCCTACCATTGGGAGTCAGGTCGCACTGACCCGCCCCTAGATGCATTTCCTGCGATCGCTACAGCGCTGGGATTGAAAACAGTCCGAAGCTTGCTTCCCGAGTACTGATTCTCAAAATCGTATAATGGAACTATTGTACATTTCGGAGAATGGAGCTACGATTGATAATGTCACGCCAACTTCAATCAAACCAATTCAGCACCCCAAGCACTTGCACCGGCGTGACAGCTCGCAAATGTTTGGGGTGTTTCGTTGGAGTACTCGCCATGCTGATACCATTAAAAAGTTTGCGACTAAGAAAGCCAAACAAAGAAACAGTTCGGAAGACTATCGAAGTCAAGATTGAGTCGACGCTAGTTGATGTTTACGTTGTTGACGTTTTAACCTCAGAGGCTCGATTGCTTTGGCCGAAACTTACAAGCCGGGAATTCCGATTGCGCTTTAAGCTTTGGGATTCAGTGAAGAACCAAGCGTTCTTGCTTCCCTACCCCTCAGGTATTATGCCGAAATTGACCAACCTAATTTGAATTTGGATCGAAACGAAGCCACAGCTAGGCCGGCCAGCCGAAAGCGAATTGCCTGATTCGTTGCTGTGGGTTTTTCTTCAATCAGGCATCAACTACAGGCAGTTGAACATGGCGACATTGCGTCACAATACTTCTAAGGGCCGAAATTGCTGGGAGCTTCGCGCGTACATCGGAAAGAAGCGTCATTCAATCAGTCTTGGGCAGATTGATGAACTAGCAGCCACCGACGCAAAGCTCTTCATTGAGCATCTAATTGAGCGGAAAGACGCCGGGAAGCTTCCCGACAGAAAAGCCTTCAAGTGGCTCGATTCGATCGACTCAGACTTACACGATCGCCTTTCAAGGCTTGAACTAGTGACGGCTCGCAGGTTGATTGATCGCCCTACAACCGTTTTGGCATTCTTCCGAGATTACATCAAAGAGCGAACGGACTGGAAGAAGCCACAGAACTACAGCCAGGCAGTTGACCACCTTGAAAAGTTCTTGGGCAAGGACCTTCCGCTGTTGGCATTCACCAAGGGCGATGGCGAGCGCTGGCATCGATGGATGATCACCGAGGGATTGAGCACGAACACCGCGGGCCAGAACGTGAAACGCTGCCGACAGATGCTTTGGGCGGCAGTCAATGACGAACTTTTACCTAAGAACCCCTTGGAGGGAATCAAGGTAAGTTCAGACAGCGACAAATCGAAGGACTATTTTGTTGATCGAGCATCCTACGACCTGATTTTGGAGCACTGCCCCAATACTCAGTGGCGGGTTATGGTCGCACTATCGAGAATGGGTGGCCTTCGTTGTCCTAGTGAAGTCTTGGCGCTTCGTTGGAACGATATCAACTGGGAGCGTGGTCGATTCAAGGTTACTTCTCCAAAGACAGCCAGAAGCGGCAAGTCGTCAAGAATCGTTCCCCTATTCCCCGAGCTGCGGATTGAGCTACAGAAGCTTTGGAACGAAGTTGGGCCAGGAATCGAAACGCCGATTGATGGGCCGGTTATCACGATCCGCAAGAACTCAGCTTGCAATTTGAGAACCCAGCTAAACCGAATAGTCGAGTTGGCCAGTATCAAGCCTTGGGCAAAACCGTTCATGGCTATGCGATCGTCAAGACGAACGGAGCTCGAGCGATCCGGCAAGCATCCAAACCACGTTCTAAACTCGTGGCTTGGGCACAGTCGCAACATCGCCGAGAAGCACTATCTGAAAGTGCTGGAAGCCGATTTTGAAGCTGCAGCAAACGGAATCTCTGATTCCGTCCTCCCATCGGTCCACCCATCACAAGGCAGCAATAACCCCGCTGAGGCCATCACTGAACCCAGCGAACCCAATAAAAAACGGGCCGTGATGGCCCGCGATGGTTCCCGAGGGGAACGAGAGTACACCCAACTTGATTCGAACAAGTAACCTTCGGTTCCGTAGGGGACTTATTTGGCAATGGAAAATGCGTCTGTTTCCAAGGGAATAACTGAAATCCAAGGTTAAACGAACGTTGCATTTGTTGCAATAGCTAACATTCAAATCGGGTATTGGGGGTTATTCAGTATTTTGTGGTAGGGGCTCTCACATGCAATGTTCGAGTATCCAATTTCTGTTCCCTGTACAGCTGGTTGCAATTGGTGATCTCCGTTACCGGGGCCGATAGGGCAGGGGGCGTCCAGTTCATCGTCAAGCACGATTTCAAATTGAAGCGAATCGCTGTACATCAAGCGCTGGCTGCGATAGTGGTTGATGACTCTGAAGTCTCACAAGCATTAGCAACTCTTGAGCTCGCGATTTCTTTGGCGCTCCTTCGCTTTTCAGGCCCCGGGGAGCTTTGCCGAGAGGTCGGGGCCTCACGCTCCATGGTTTCTTGTTTCCCAAGAGAGCCAGCAGCCATGAGGCGATTCCCCTCGCCGAGTTTGCTATTTTTCGGTTTTTTCTTTTTGTTCACAAAAAAACTGCCCTCACTCCCTTTTGTATGTAGAAGTCCTGAACTTTCGACCCAGCAAACCATCATCACAAAGGAGGCAACCACTTCGCCAGGTCATTCAGAGACCGTGATCGGGACAATTACGGCTGACGAAATTGAAGCGGTCCGTCCAGCAAGAGTTGCAAACGAAGCTGGCAGGTCTGACGGCAAGGACAACTCGAATCACTGAGAAGATCCTACCAGAGATTGACCGAATCGAGCGAGCGCGGAGAGCTCCGCTTTTGTCAAAAAAGTCATGGTGAACTTGTCCGTGCCATGACAGCCATCCAGCGTGTACGCGAGCGATGGTGGGCCGAGTTGGAATCAGCAAAGCTCGATTCACTCCGAATCGAGCAACTAGAAATGTCACTTACGAGAGAAAACAAATGAAAAAGACGTATTCCATTGCAGCATCGACAACGGCTGCCACAATTCTGCTGGCGCTTGTACTAGGCGAAAATTTCTGGCCAGTGACCAAGGCCATCGCAAAGCGGGGCGAGGATGCCATCCTCTCGCTCCCGATCATTGACCAATATCAGCTCAAGGTAGAAAAAACCAAACAGACGATTGACGCCGTCGAGCAATCTGTCAAGGAAACGGCACGAGATTATGCCAAGATGAAGTCACTTGTCGTGCGCCTTGACCGAAAAATTGCCACGAGCGATGCTGAGGTCAAGCTCGAACGCGCCAAGCTGACCAAGATTAAGAGTGATTTGAACACCAACGGGTATGTACTTACATCCCTTGGTAGCCAGCAAGACTCGACTGCCACGAAGAAAGCAATATTGGGAAGTATTCAGCAAATCAATTTCGGTGAGCAACGCTGTGAGAGCCTTAACGGCTTTCGGACGCAAGCTGCGTCTCGACTTACGACTCTTGAAGAACAAGTTCGCAGTGCGCCCCAACGGGTTCAAATGTTACGTCGATTGGTTGACGACTTGACAGACAAGATTGCATTTTTGCGAGAGATGGAATCGCTACGTGACGCCTTCTCGATCGAATCAACTGAATTCGACGAAAATGCGGCTTCGGCGGCCGAGCAATCTTTGGTCCGAATTTCTGATGACATTGACGCCGAGTTTGTTGCACTCGACGCACTGCAAAGCCTCAAATCGCCAGTATCGAAAGATGCCAACCAGCCCGCGGTCAGCAATGACGAACTCATCTCGCTGATTGAAAGTCGTACCGGTGTATCCAGCGACCCGAGCACATTGGCTAAGACCGAGTGACTCGCGAACCAAGCTTCCTAACCCACGCCTCGGTGATTCTCCGAGGCGTTTTCTGTTAAAAGGTCCACGAATGACAACTCAAACTAGCGCCTCAGCAATTTCAACAGCCGAGTACCAGAGCTACAATAGCGATTCGACAGCATTCAGCCGTCCAGAACGGTCTAATCCTGCACTTCAGACACGAGAAGCCTCATCCGAAGACAATTATCATGAAGGCTCCGTTCCAACCGACTCGCAAGCTTTCATTGATCAGATCTACGCCGACTATTGGTCGATATAGCGTGGGAGATAGATGATTGTATTAGGGCCTTGAATTAAAGCACGCTGCGATGCTCGGATCAAGAAACACGCAAAGTCTTTACCAACCATAAATAATGCGATACTCCGTCAACTATGCTCCGATCGAAGTTTGCCACGCAGCAATCAACTACGCTAAAACTTCGTTTCTTGCTAGGCACCTCTTCGGAGATAAGAGTCGCACTTGCAGGTCAGTTGATCCTCAGTATCGAAAGTTTGTAGGTGAACTAAACTACTGCGGTGAGGTGCTCGGTTGGCAAAACATTGTTGATCGAGTGTGCCAGTTGGTTTCGAACCCAAACGTTATTCGAGGTCGCTTAACTCCGAATTGGTTTTTCTTTGGTGAGCCGGGAGTTCAGGATCACGGGTATGGAGACAATCGCACATACTTGCCAATCTCAATAGCGCATGTCGGCACGACGCCACACTCTGGATCGAGCGAATCTTACGATTGCCTGGACACGCTCGTCGCTGACCTCGATGCCAATAACGCCAGCCATGGCATTTTGCTCTATGGAAAAACCGGAGGAGGGAAAACAGTAGCCACAAAGGCAGTGGAACTCGGTTGCTTCTTCGGCAGTCGCTCGGAAGATGGAAGTCTATGTTCACGGCACGCACATTTGCTTCCGGTTCGACTGCTTCCATCTGATGGTGAAGGATTGCCAGAACCACCGAAAGGACAAACGCATCATCGCGACGATCTATTTCACATACTCTTTCGTGCGTCGCGCTGGGACAAGCATGAAGATCCGTTGGAGTGGATCAAGTTCCAGCTTAAGTACCTTGGAAAAAAGTTGCTGGTGATCTGCGACTTGAACGCGGTCGATGAAAAGCTTAGGCCACGATTCGCGTTGGCATTGCGCGATTTGCAAAAAGACCATGATTGTCGCGTCATCGTCACCTATCGATCGACCAGAAGTGGTGACTCAATTCTAACGGATCTCTTGTCCGGTGGCGTGTTTTCTGAATATCAACTACGTGATGTGCATCCACATGCTGCGAAAGGATACCTTCGCAATCTTAGAGAACTAGAGCAGCGGGTATGTCAATCGGTAGGATTGAACGCACCTGAACGCGATGTAGACACTGAGACCGAGCAATTAGATTTGCTCGTCAAGCAACACGAATCAAGAGACAATTCGCTCATAAGTACGCCGTTGCTGATGCACTTTGTTTCGCTATTGGAGCCAGGCGATTTGCAAGCCGGCATGACGCTGACAGGCCTTTATGATCGCGTTATCAAGCAGTTCTTCCATCGAGAAATATTCAATTATGGGACAAACTTGCCTGCTGTACTTCGCGGCGAGTTCGGCTTCGAGAACTTTCGGAAGATTATGTCCGGAGTCGCCCTCGACATTTTGAGCCAAGGTGCCGACTCAGTTCGGCTATCTCGGAAGTTTTTTGCTCATTCACTTCTTCGTTCAATCAATTGTCGCAACTGCGTTGAACTCATCAATTCTATCCCCGCCTCCAATCCGGAGGCGATCGAACCGACCCGAGAAGTCGAAAGAGCTATTCTAGAGCTGTCAGTGCTAAATCGTAGCGAATCGGAGATAGGTTTCGTTCACGATTCGCTTGTTTACTATTTCGCTTCGCTGGCAATCGTTGATACACTAGAGTCGGATGACGCGGCTGGATTAGAGGCAGTCGTTAGGCTTGTTGATCAAGAACCCATTAAGTGGTTATTAGTTGCCGAGTTTGTTGCCGGAGGGCTACGACCTAACCACATGGTGGTTCTTTTGGCCTGTTTGATAGCGGCATGTCAACGCGATGGCATCGCTAAACTGCTTTTGGCCCTTGCAAACAATTCGATAGCGTCGCAATTGCCAACTCTCATTGCGGAAGCAATTCGCCATCACGGTACATGGTGCCATGAGAATCCCGATGCGATTCTGTCAACGGTCTACAACTGGCTTGTATCAGAGGCTGAACACAATCCACCGATCTCTACGTTTCTTGAGCAGACGTTGATGCAAGCGATTGCGCGCAGCAAACGCCCCTGGCTAAGGAATGTTTTCGGCAGCACAAAACAAAGTTGCCTAACGCTGGATGTCTCGGACGGAGAAGTTGTTATTGCAACTTCTGACGAAAACGGAACGGTCTATTTTGTAACGCGATCGCCAAATAGTGAAAGCAGACATTCCCTACGAGAATGGCACCCGAAATCGGCGGAATCACGTGTTCTGATTTCATTTGACCTACCAGGTATTCGACCAGAGATTTGCAGTATTACGATATTGCCTCAGCCCTTATTGCTAGTCTCTGGGTGCTCGACGTACGAACCGTCTGAAGCTTGGTTGAAGGCCGCGATACACCCAGATAATTTTCCCAAACGTTTTTGGCTTTTCGGCCTATCGCAAACGGATGATGGTGACTGGATTACCACTTATGAATCCAACGATAAACTGGCTGTCTTGCCTCCATCCGCAATCAATCAGCCAATCGTATGCATTAATGAAAATCAAGTCGAGTTACAATGGCTAGGACGAGAGTGGGACACGAGTGGAATCCTTCCAATCGACTTTGGAACAACCGGGCCGTCTACCAGTCGAACACTCAAGATGGAGAAAACACCCGCTGCCATCGCGAGGTTCTCTAAAGACCAACTTCTGGGCGTACATTCAGACGGGGAGCTGTGCATTTTAACCCAGGATGGTGACACTCAGCAACGATGCAAATTGCCAGCCGCTAAATACATTGGCTTGGACGTCGCCCCAGACAAGGAACACTTCATCGCGAGAGCCAGCGAATGCGCTTTCATTGTTGGCGACGACTTTGAAGCTCCATTTGAGGTAACGAATGGCTGGTTTCTAGATGCTTCATCAATAGTCTACGCCCTAAAGTCGAGCGATAGGGATACGCACAAAGTGTACTTCCGACGTATTGGACAGCGATCGGATGGGGACAAGCTCTTGCTCGAAACCCATGGTAAGATCCAAAGAGTCCTAAGATACAAAGAAGACGGATTCCTATTAGTTTGCAAGGGACGGACCTTTCACTTTGGTGCTCGTGGCAAATTGGTTGAGGCGTCAAGGTATGCGGAAGACGTACAACTTGCTTGCGAAATTCAAGGGCAACTTCTTGTATTTACGGAAAGCCAATTAAAGATCGGAATGCTACAGTCGTTGGATGACCATGCCTATCATGAGTTTGAAATCGACGACGTATTTGAGAAGAGAGACAGAGAAAACGCCAGGTTTCTTCAACACACCCCAGTCTGTGCGGGTGAGAAGCTTGTGGTCACTGATGAAAACTCCGTATATATCTTCGACACAAACGGTAGAGTCCTATTTGAGAAGTCATTGCCTTTCGACTTCGTTTCTCGGATTGTAATTAGAGCGAACGAACAATTAGTCCTAATCGCCAACGATCTTGGGGTAATAATCAAGGTCGAACTGGAGACATTCAGTGCGTCGCAAGGCACAATTCAACTTCCTGAACAATTCGAGAACGAAGGAACGGAGGAAGGGCCTCTAGATCACTTGCAGGAGTGCTTCCCGATAGGTGAGAACAAACTTGCGTTCGTGTTCTTCAAGACCGGTATCCAAATTTTCGACGCAAGCGATTTCTTGATTTCACAATCTGCTTACGCTCCACAAACACACATCCAGTTTCCGGATGTACCGCACGAGGCAACTTTGACGCAAGGGCGTTTTGATTTTGTTGGTGGCAACTTGGATACAGGGTTTATTGGCAAACGGAACAATCACATCTACAGATTTGGACAAAATCGCCCCACAAGCGTAGTAAAAATCGAAGGTTTCTATTGTTCGGACTATAAATCCCTACGTCCACATCTAATCACGTTGCAAAACCAATCAATTGCTAGATTTCAAGGACTATTCGGCGTTGAGCATGCGATAGATCTGAATAACGGTCGATTTTTTGAGGGATTTCATTCAACCGTCAGATTCGGTTCTACGCAAGCAGTAGTGTTTAGGGAACGAGCTCTTGAGGATAGTTCATTTAAACTGGCTTATGTGCATGACAGTAAAAAGACACTCGATCTCAGTGATGGTGCTTTCGTTGCGTCAGATGTTGCCGCTTCTCAATCGGACGGATTGCTTGTTGCGCACTATTATAAATCTGACGCTGTTGAAGAAAAGCGTAGGCCGCCGAGCCTACAAGGAAAAGTCATACTTCTTAGATCTTTGAACTCGGTGGAACGAGAGACAGTACTTTGCCATGACCATGGATTGACTAGTGTTCAACAATTAGCTGACCGCAGAATCTTCGTTAAGGAGCGTGAAAGAGGCTGGGCGGTATATTCTTTTGACCGTCCCCAACCCATCATTAGATCGATCAATCTCAAGGGAGAGCGATGTGTAAAGTTTGTGCCGTGTAAGTGCGAAAACAAAAAGGACGTCATTGTTGAGTTTGCCGGAAACCAACTGTCAATCGCAGACGTCAGAACTGGACTTACTATTGCTCGCACTTATGTTCCGGAAGTGCCGATAGAGGTCATCCTGCACGGAAAGATCATTCTGTGCAAACTTAGAGATCGATGGACCGGAATTGCTTTTGAAAACACTCTGGCCGACGACGAACTGGGACCCCTGCAAAACCTTTCGCGGTTTACAGAACGCATCGAACTCAATGAACTCCTTCAAAGCTACTTTACGCTTTGCAACAACGGCGACTCAGTAAGAGCATGGGTAACAGCGAGGATTCGAGATCTGGCAAGTAGCAAACCGCCTGTTAACGGAGTCGGCGAACATCTTGCTCGTTTTGTGTGTATCAGCGTGAACCAGGGAGATTACACTCAGTGCGATAGGTACATCGAACAACTCATTCAGTTATTGCGAGACCTTGCTGCTGTAAGTCAAGAACTAACCGAAGCAGGCGAACAAGTGGCCGTAGCTTTGTTATTTTCGGCGGAGCATGTTGTCCTCGCGCTATCCGAAGAATCGCAATCAACTCCGATCGCCTGGCATCACAAGACAATTGACCTAATAAGTCGAGACGTATTATCAGTTCTCCGCGAGTCTAATTCCGACAAGTGCGCGGAGTATAACAATTTTTTGGTTGGTCTGCGTTCAAACTTAGCCATGCACTACATGAGGCAGCGAGAGCTTGCCACATTCCTTCGCTGCTTTGACAATGTGACGGTTTTTAAAGAGTCGACTTGGGACAGCCTGCTCAATTCTGAAGACTGTGTCGCAAGATTCATTTCAGCGCTTTTGGATAATTTTCTGGATAACGATCGTATTCACATTCTTGGCTTTACAAAATCAGAAGGCACGAGATGGGGTATCGACGCCTGGATCGCAATGCTGGAAGCCTGTGTCTGTAATAAGCGATTGCTGAGTGCGATCGAAGATTCTCCCGCAGAATTTTCAGAACTGATAGGTGATGCTTTTCAACACCGTCGAATGACTGCGGAGGCGCCTCAGGCATGCCTCGATCTGGCAATCGGCTGGTGTAGTAGTTTGGTGGAATGGCGAATCAAGAGCGATGAGTGTCTCATCGGCAATATCAGCGCGTTGCTTGGACTCCTCTCCGAAGATCCCTTGCTGCGAAGCGAAAAAGCCCCCTCCCTCCTTTCGCGAGTAATTTCATCGCTATATGTCGTGGAAAGTTCTCTACGCGACGACACTAGAGCTGAAGCGATTAACGCGCTTTGCGTGCTGGCTCAGCGACTCGAACGCTTGGATACCTGTGAACTCTGTGTAAGAAAGATTTTGGTCATATACGAACGCAATTCGTCATCAAGAGACGTCTGGCGTTGCACTTCAAATTGTATCCTCCATCACTTTCGATCATTGATTTGCTCTAAAATGTGGACTGAAGCCGGACGCGTCGGGGTCGACTACATCCAGTTTCGAAAGAAGCTGTTTGGTTGTGGCGAAGGCTACGAAGATTACGTATCGACTCCGGATGGCACCGTAGAATGTCTAAACTCTTCGTCACTTGAGGAATTTTTCGAACAGGTGCTTGATACCCTACCAGACCTGCTTGCGGATGGTGTTACACGGGTATTGGCTCAGGATGGAGCTAAGTGGCCGATTCTGTTTGCCGTCTCGATCGGTCGGCTATGTCAATTCTCTTATGCGAAAATTACTAACTTAGAGTCGTCTTGCCTTGCAAGATTCTGCAGCATGATTGACGAATATCTTTTATGCACCATTGTTCAGACTGGCTGGCTTCGGCAAATGCTTGCAAACTCAGATGCTTTAGCCGCCGGTCATCGTGAAACGCATCAACTCGCTCTCATGCGAGTTTGCTCGTGTCTTTTCAAGTTTGACGACGTGCAAACTGTCCTGTCTCGCGTGCAAATAGGTTTAGCAAGGGTCTTTTTAGAGTGGCGGTCTTCTCAAGATCTGGGCAACGTTTTCGGTGGAATCGAAGTTGGCATTCAATCTGTGTTTCGGCAGTTGCAAGCAATAATTGACTATCTTGAGAATCATACGATTCCCGCCGAATCTAGCGAGTTCGATGACGTGACTTGCAGGATGCTGATTTGCGCGGCAATCGTGACCGGAGATAAGGCAAATGCGATCGAGCTCATTAACCTTTGGTCGAACAGTGATGGAGTTGATCATAGCGACTTGGAAGTTTTGGCTTTGCGCCTCGATCTTTTTTGTAAAGAAGGTTTCCTTCCGTCAGATTTGCTGAGTGAGGAACAGCTAGCTGCCGCGGACGAAATGCGTTCTTCAAGTGGATATCCCAAAGAAATTCTGGATACTCTCGAAATTCAGCACCCGGTTCATTTTCTCTCGCAATTCGATGACACGAAGCCACCTCCTGTTGACTGCCTCGAGTGGTTGGATGCGATTAGCTTGAACGATCTTTTGTGCATACATCAGCTACTTGTGCAGCAGAGCTTGGTGGAAGATCTCAGTCCAGGTCTCTATGATGGCACTGAACAGCAGGAATCTGCAAGTAAAAAAATAATTGCTACAGTGTTCACTCGATTGAGAAGTCCGGCTGCAATTTGTGAGTTTTGGAGGGCATACGACAATTTGTTCACAGAACGTTTACTCGAAACGATTGCTACAGTGCCTCGCGTCTTTCAGTAGCCTACAAACCGTGCGATTTTGCTTCACATGAACTCTCTCGCTATTCCTCCTGTTTTGGCGGATTTAATCACGTTCGCGTAGTGAGCTCAACATTTTCCGAGCGTTCATCTCGATTTCTAGGGCATTGCTGTATGCCTCGGCGAGATCGCCGGCTCGGTTTTCGATTTCACGGACCGCTCTATTGTCGACGAGCGATGTGATTTCGTTCATACCCCACTCGAAGTCGGGATTGTCGCGAAGTATTGCGTATGTCTCAATCGCTCTCAGCAATTGTTTTTTTGTCTCGCTGAGTTGCTTGATCACTTCGGCTCGCGAGCCAACCTCCACAGGATTGCCTGCAGCTTGCAATCGGTCAACTACGTGCATGTTGCCGAGAGTCTTGTTGAACCGATCGACATCCAACCACATGCTGGCCAATTGGTCGAGCTGCCGCGCATGGTTGGATGAGTCCACGCTACGCCAAATAGCTGTACCAATGATAATCAGGACCAAAATTATAATTGCCATGAAGATAACGAAACATGTGATGGCGTTTTCTTGTTCGTATTGATCACGGTACGCCAAGAAAGCGTAGAAGGCGATGCCAGCCAGCACTAGCAGTACGAGAACCCAGACTACTGCACCGCTCGATCGGTTCCCACCACGTTGCATAACTTCCGCTTCATCTTCGGTGAGAAAATTCCGAGCGACCTCCGACGGAATGTAAAGCTGCGAAATGTCTTTCTGCCAATCCCCGGTGTTGCGATCAACTACGATTGGCAGCTCAGACGATCCACACCCCATCAGTAGCATCACGAGAAAAGAGCCGCCGAAGATGGCAGTCATTCTTTGGTGACGACGACAGTTGCGCTTCGGCGGATTCGAGTAAGCACTAACGGTGGCTCCAGAATGCATGACCTGGCACTCCCTTGGTCTGAGGTGATAACGAGTTTCGTTTCTCTTCTTACTTAAAAGAGGAGCCACTCACGATTTTTTCTCAACATCGAAGATTTTGTAGAAAAACAGTTTTTCTTCAAAATCCCCTAAAAATGCTCGCGTCTCCTTCTTTTGTTGATAGTTGCCTACGCAGCCGTCCAGCCCAAAGGAGTTAGAGCAATGCACCCGCTGATGTCAAAGATCCAGCATCTGGTTCAACAACACCTGGAGAATCAATTCGCGCTCGAGGAAGCGCTAAACGAGGCCCGCAAGTTGGCGACATCATCCGAAACGTTTCGCCAGGACTTTGGATACGAGTCTTCGGAGAGCTTTCAGAGCAGCGAGATTCGCGTTCCGCTACATTGCCAAGACAACCAGGTCCGAAATGGGGCTGAACTCCCCGAACGTCGAACTCCGACGGTATTGATGAACGATCCAATGACCGGCCTGCCGTACTATGTCGAGGTCAATGAAGATGGATATTGATCGCGGCCATTCTTGACGATCGCCCAATGTCCAGCTCTCGACCACGTGAAAAGACATGCAGTTACTCATTAACACTTGCCTGCGCATCGTTACAGGGGATCAACGTTCCTGTCCCAGGTCGAAACGAGCAGGAGCGACTGAATCTCAGGCCTCGCGAATTTCTTTCGACAAATTTTTTCAAAACTCTCGAAAACATTTCTCCCGGAGGCCTTTTAGAGGTGAAGACAAAAATTCAGACCGCCAATTCCATTCTCAGGAGACAATTTATGAACTCGCAAATTCTGTTAACACTTGCGTTGCTTGCACTCGCTGGCATCCTTTCGCTCAAAAGCCTGCAGCGTTTTGGGCTGTGGTTGATTGCACTCATTGGCCGGATCGCGACCCTCGGCATGATCGCAGTTGGCCTGGCAGCGATCTGGATACCGTCGGCACCAGTCGTCAATCGCGCAGATGCCGTTACCGCTGCCGCCGGAATCGGAATAGGTTGGTCCCTGCCAATCCGCATGATTGCAGTATCCAGCGCTGCTGTCGTAGTTCTTCTCCCATTCATGGCAGCGTTTGCGAGATCAGCGTCGATCAACCGTCGCGGTTCTTCAAAAAGGGTCTCTTGCATTCCGACTGAAAACCGAACCGCAAGCGAAGCCCGCAGGCGCCGAGGCGAAAGCAACAGCACGCCTATTGTCGGAGTCGACAGCGCAACGTCATTGATGCGTCGAATTGCTCAAGGAAAGTAGTTCGAAGCGTGATAAGCAATCAAGCCCTTACCTTTACCTAGACCTAGGAGATCCCGTGATGTTAAAAAACTTATTTCAGAGAGTTGAACAAGCTGCCACATCTCGCGTCACTCGACGTGGCACAAGAAATCTAGTCATGGCCCCCATGATGCGCAGCGGAGCTGGGAAAACTGCATTGAACCTAGCCAAGTTACTGACGCTAGAATCTGAATTCTTCCCGGCTTCCGGTTTGCGACTGGACGATGGACTGCTCAGCGCGAGCGACCGGGAAAAGGCTGCACAGGTCATCCTCCAGCAAGCCCGATCTGGTCGGATGATTTCCACAATGCAGAGGATCAACCACAAAGCCTCTCTATTCGATGGGGACAGCGCTATTGTCGAGACCACGACACTGGACATCGTTGGCCAGCTACTGACCGAAACCAAATCAGATAGTGATTCGTCGAAGCTCGCACAGTTCGAAGAATTGGTTGAGGTGTATTCAACAGCAGATGTCATTTGGGCTGGTCACCCGATAATGCCAACCGAAGCAACCGAAGCCGACGAAGAGCGGTTTCGCAAAGACCTTCGTGACGCAGCTCGCCTCCTCCATGCGTCGTTAGCCGCTGGAAATGGGAAACCTCGAACCGTCTGCATTGTGCTTACAAAACTTGATAGCCTCTTCACCAACGAGGCATCGGCCCGAGCCGAACTAAAGGATACGACACTTCTTCAGATGCTCGCTCCAATAGTCAATGTTTGCCGCAGAAGCCAGAGCGTGACGCATGCGGCGATAATTCCCACGTCCGCATTTGGGTTCGGCAAGGCGCGCATCGAAAGCAATCTCCTAGCGAAGGAAGAATCATACCACGGTGAGGGTGAGGTTCTTGCCATATTAGAGGGCAAAATTAAGCCGTTCAATGTCGATACGCTTTTGTTCTACAGCCTGGCTAAAGGCATCGCCAATCTGCGTGATCGATCGCTCGGCGAGATCGAGTCGGCGCTCGAGTCTGATATCGATGCGGTGGATGGCTGGATGGTTCCAATCAAAGGATAACACATATGAAAACTTCCAGCAAAATCGCAGCCAGAGCGGGGACTGTCC
>CAUJKA010000356.1 GCA_963204965.1 Planctomycetota bacterium
AACACCCAAGCCCGCGTGTCCAAGTACTGATAGTCCAGAGGACGCTTTTTGAGCGATAAACTGATTTCGGCCAATCCTTGCTCAAGATCTTCGTTACACAGCGATCGAAAATAAGCAATCTGATTCCAGTCGTCGGAAGTGATGTCCTCCGGAGCACGGTTCTCCAAAATCTTGGTGCAAACGTGAACGGCTGTCTTGAAATCGCGTCGTTCGTTGAGTTGCAGTAGGGCTACATAGCCAAGACTTTCAAAGAAACGTTTCCTTTTCGTCGCAGTCAAGACTTCAAGAATTTGATCATGACCTTGCTTGAGCGCGATCTTCATGCGCACATGCCAGTAATCGCTGTCGGACTCAGGATCTTCCAAGCGCAGAGCGGCCTCGTCTAAGAGCTTTTGAGCGTCGCCGGTACCCATATCTGCTGCATTAGCGGCCTGGGCCAACATCCAACGCGCCTTCATGCCCGAAGAGCGTTCGAAGGCTATGGGTATGGTGACCACAGCAATAGCCAAGCTAACGCTGATAACAACTCCCCAATTCCAATTCTTCAATCTAAAAACTCCTCATTTCGCAGAATTCGACTTTCTGCTATTCTCTAATCACAAGGATTGTCTGACTAGCTACTATACTACTAAAGTCGCGTTTTTGAGAAGTTTACTCGAGGAACAGAGTCATGCCACTGTACGAGGTTGAATCCGATTCCCACATCATCATCACTTGGGCTGACGATGATCAAGCCGCTCGTCAAGTTGTATTGGAAGCCTACCCTGGTGAACACATCATCCGACTGACGAAGCGACCTAGGAACACTTGGGTGATCTCTAAGGGAGTACTTGGAATCGCTTCCAGAATGGATGTTTGCAGTATCGCTCGTGAATGTCTCTCGAAATCCGCTGGCGATAAGATCCATGCGATCCGGTTGTACATGCATGAAACTGGTAGCGATTTGGAACGAGCTAGGCGAGTAATTGAGAGTAACATGGTGATGGGCTGGTAGTGTTAGCGCCCACCACTTCCGCGGGTAGAAGTTGGCTCAAAGAGAGTTGACCAAGAGCGAGTTAGACATTGAACCGCAGGCGCTAGCCGCATTCAAAAAATTCGGACGTCGGCTAGTGCCTTCGGTTCATGTGAAATCCCACTAAGGGAATCACGAGGCTATCACCTCTCTGAGTACATGTCCGTGAACGTCGGTCAATCTTCGTTCAATTCCATTGTGGTAGTAGGTCAATCGCTCGTGATCTAGTCCCAGCAAATGCAAAATGGTCGCATGGAAATCGTAGACCGTTGTGACATTCTCGATCGCTTTGTATCCAAATGCATCGGTGGATCCGTAACTAAACGGAGCCTTCACACCTGCCCCGGCCATCCAAGCCGTAAATCCAGCCGGGTTATGGTCGCGACCTTTAGCTCCAGCTTGGAATGTCGGCATCCGGCCAAACTCAGTGCACCAAACGACAAGCGTGTGTTCCAGCAGTCCGCGTCGCTTCATGTCTTTGAGCAAAGCAGCGGTCGGGCCATCAAAGATCTCGCCGTGAATCGCATACTGGTCTTTGAGAACTTTGTGACCATCCCAATTGCTGGTACCCTCACCGCCAACTTGATAGGCTCCGTTGAACAACTGAACGAATCGCACGCCTTGCTCGATCAGTCTTCGAGCGAGGATACAGTTGCGTGCGTAGTTGGCCTTGGTTTCAAGTGTGGCTGAACCGCTTTGATCGGCTCCGTACATCTTGAGCACTTCGGAGGACTCGGTGGATAGATCGCTGACTTCGGGTACTGAGAGCTGCATGCGAGCAGCGAGATCGTAGCTTGAGATTCTCGCCGCAAGTTCGCTGTCTCCAGCGAACTTCTCCATGTGATGTTGATTGATTTTCGCCAAGAACTCGCGAGTCCGTCGATCGCTGGCTTCATTCCATCGATCCGGCCTAGCCAAATTGCGGACCGGTGCGGATGCGTTGAAGTCGGTGCCTTGAAATGCCGCGGGTAAAAAGCCAGGATTCCAGCAGTTGCCGCTCGATTGCGGGTTTCCGCGAGGGTCAGCGATTGCAACGTACGCCGGCAAGTTGTCGTTTTCGCTGCCCAGCGCGTATGTTGTCCACGCGCCAACGCTAGGGAATCCATCAAGCGTGAATCCGGTGTTCATGAAGTTCTCGCCGGGACCATGCGTGTTCGTTTTTCCAGTTAACGAGTGGATAAAACACATGTCGTCTGCCATCTCGCCGATTTGTCCAACCAGGTCCGAGATCATCTTGCCCGACTGGCCGCGAGGTCGAAATTCCCAAGGGCTCTTTTGAAGCGTGCCTTGGCCGCCTTGAAACGTGATCAGCTTATCGGCGCCCGGCATCGGCTGATCGTGATGAGCGATCAAGTCAGGCTTGTAGTCAAACGTATCGATCTGACTGCATGCCCCTGCACAAAAGATCATTAAGACCTGCTTGGCTTTAGGTTCGAAATGAGCAGCTCGTGCGCGATTGGGATTGGCCGGATCGATGACGGGCCGAATCGGTGTCTTCGAATCGGAAGCCAACAATCCGTCGCGGTTAAGCAATTGAGCTAGCGCGATGCCGCTAAGGCCACCCAGCGTTGTTCCAAAGAAGTCACGGCGAGGCAAAATCGTTTTTGAATCGGTGCGAAGAAACATGAGACTCCTCGACTCAAAAGACAAAAAGAAATTCGGTAGTGTTTAGCATCGCGCGACAAAACGCTTGCAAGCCTTCGTCCTGAATCATCTGCGTCGATGCATCTAATTCAAATTGGTCGGGCTGTCGAGCGAACAGCAGTTCAAAAGTTCGTTCGACCTGTTGTTGTGCCGATTCGCCTGCATCTCGACGCAGTCGTTCGGCTAACAAGTCAGCCTGTTGTTGGATGAAGGAGCTGTTGAACAAATTGAGTGCTTGAAGAGGAGTGTTGGAACGACTGCGTTTGGGGATGACTTGATTGCCGCTGGGGCAATCGAAGGAGCCAAACACGGGATCTTGTTCACCACGGACGCGAGTCAAATAGACCATGCGGCGCATTTCGGCTGGCCCAAACGTCTCTTTAGGGAAGTACCGGTAAACATTGTCTTGTTCGACGCGCTGCAAGAAGAAGCCTGGGCCTCCCATCTGCCAATCGATCGCTCCCGTTACTACCAGCATGCTGTCGCGTATAGGCTCAGCTTCAAGTCGGCGCGGTGGGAACCTCCAAAGAAATCTCGAATCGCTGTCGACGGCCAAACCTGCTTGAGAAGGCTGCGAAGATTGTTGGAAAGCTTGGGAAAGCAGCATGAGGCGCTGAACATGCTTGATCGACCAACCGCTCGCCATGAACTCATCAGCCAGCCAATCCAACAACTCTGGATGCGTTGGTAAAGTACCGTTGCCACCAAAATCACTGGGAGTATCAACAATTCCTGTTCCGAAGGTGTAGTGCCAGAGGCGGTTCACCATGACTCGCGATGTCAGCGGGTTATTACGTTCCGTAAGCCAACTTACCAACGCCACGCGTCGTTGCTGCTCGGGTAGATCGCTGGCGAGTTGTGGTCCGTGAAGTGAGTCGACCATGGCTGGTGCAACCTCTTCTCGTTTCATCAGCGGATCGCCACGATAAAGTCGGTGGATCGGTTCGGGCTTGCTAAAAGTCCCGAGCCAAGCTGACTGACCTTTGGTTAATTGCTGGAGTTCCTTTTCAAGCTGCTTCTGTTTGTCGGATACTCGCTTGAATTCAGCGCGTTCGACAGAGGGCAATTGCGAAATCATCCATTCTATATCGTCACCTTGAGGCCTGCGATTTTTGCTGCTGGCCAATTCTCGCCATGTGCCATCTTCAAGTAGTGCTTCGATGGAATAGACTGAGGCAACACGATCTCGAAATCGTTCCGCTCGATCGCGTCCCCATTGCATGCGAGAAATCATCTCCGGTTGAGCGAAGTCGATACGGACGAAGCCGCCATTCGTCTCGTTGGAGATCCAACTGTGATCGTTTCCGGGTTTGCCATCGTTGATGTGTTCAATGCGGTGAATGGAATAGCCGGGCAAAGCGCTTGAGGCAGAGGGCTTGCTGCCTCGGTCCGCTGCGGCAACATTTTCACCTGATGCGTTGAACACTTCCCATTCATCGATACACGGTTGACTGTTGCCACTTGCGGTGATGTTAAAGCGGACGGCAACGGCTTTGATACTCTCGAACTCTTCGATGTTTAGCTTACTGTTGACAGGTGGTCGCAAGCGTTCTGAATTTTCTTTCGTTTCATTTGCTGCAATGGTTTTAGCCTGTGACAGTAGGGCTGCAATTCGCTGCTTGTTGGACTCGATCTCCGATTGAAGTTGCGCCAATTGTTGTTGCGATTGCTCGGAGGGTTCGGCTGGCAAGGGACGCTCGCCAAAGTTCACGCCGGCAAATACAGCTTGAAGAGCGTAAAAGTCCTTCTGAGTAACTGGATCAAACTTATGGTCGTGACATCGTGCACAGCCAAGAGTCAGACCTAAAAAGGCCGTTCCAGTTGTGTTAATCAAGTCGGAAAGCTCGTCCTGCCTTTGCATCAAGGTCAGATTGATGTCCGGGCTCTTGACTATGTCGTAGGTGCCAGCGACCAAATAGCCTGTGGCGACATCGGTTCCCAGAGCATCGCCAGCGATTTGCTGAGCGATGAACTGATCGTAGGGTAGATCGTTGTTGAACGATCGAATGACGTAATCGCGATAGGGCCAAGCGTTGTAACGCACGCGATTGGTTTCGAAACCATTGGACTCAGCGAATCGAACAACATCGAACCAATGCCTAGCCATTCGCTCGCCATAACGAACGTCGGCCATCACTCGATCGACAAGTCTCTCGTAGGCATCCGACGATGAATCCGAGAGGAACTCGCGAGTTTCCTCAGGAGTGGGTGGAACGCCTAACGCGATCAAATACAAACGACGAATCTGTGTGGATCGATTCGCAGGCTGTGAAAAGGCTAAACCACGCTCATTGAGCTTTAGGGTTAACCAGTTGTCAATTGCCGCCGCGCCATGTGGACTGGGCGGTCGAGCCACAGGTTGAAAGCTCCAAGGCGCCTTCCGATCAAGTTCGGCAGAGTCATCTGGTCCGAGCGCCCCCTGATCTATCCAGGCTCGCAAGACGCCGATCTCTTCATCGCTAAGCTTGGGACCTTCTGGTGGCATGCGATAATCTGGATCGATGCCTGCGACGACTTCGATCAATCGACTGTGTACGCTGTCGCCAACTCGGATGACTGGGCCGCTGCCACTTCCTTTAAGCACCGCTGCGCGCAGGTCTAGTCTCAGGTCCGAAGTCTGCTTGCTGGCACCATGGCAACTACTACAGTGGCTGTCCAAGATGGGTTGAACATCTTTGGCGAAATCAACTTTGTGCTTAACCGCGTTTGGCACTTGAGGCTGTTGAGTGCTTGATTCAACCGTCGCGTTGTTTTCGGCTTGCGCGAGGCCACACGACGGAAACAGCAGGATGGCTGCTATCGCGAGTGCATTTAGCATTTGCGATGCTGTGCGACTTCGCGTGGAAGCCAGCGAGTCTAGACAACGGAGTGCGACTGTCATCTGTCTTGGCGGCGATGTGTGAGGTGGGTTCGGCTTGTATCAGGCGGGATTACTACTTAGCCTACTCGCTGAGCTGTCCAAGTGGCAACGCTACTGCCCGAGATCAGGGTGCAAATCGCCAATATTTCCAGGATTCGAGGCAAAACCAGAAGTTATTCGGCATAACTTCGCAAGGTTTGCAAGTTCTTTAAATCCCAGTCGACACCTTCATCGTCAACGCCCTTTTCAGTTTCCAAATACATCGGCAACCCTTTGAACGGTTTAGACTTCAAGAACAGTTTGAAACCTTCTTCGCCGATGCATCCCAGTCCGATATGTTCGTGTCGATCAACCCGCGAGCCACAGTCTTTGACGCTATCGTTGATGTGAATGGCTTCGATCTTCTCTAGCACTCCGTGTTGATCGAGTTCATCCAACATAGATTTCAAACCAGACTTAGTTCGAAAGTCGTAGCCTGAGGCCAACGCGTGACAGGTGTCCCAGCAGACTGCGACGTGAGAACTTCCGATCTCCTTGAGTAGGTAACCCAACTGCTCGGCATTCCAACCTAGGCAGCTCCCCTGCCCTGCCGTGTTTTCAAGCAGCAGTTTGGCGAACTTGGGCTTAACCAACTTCACCGCCGCTTTGACTCCACGGACGATATTCTCTAGACCTGCTTCTGGCGTGGCGTTGGTGAACGAGCCAGGATGCATCACCAGACCATTCAACTGTAGCTGATCGGATCGACGCCATTCAACCACTAGAGCGTCGAGCGATTTTTGCCATTGTGCTGCGTCGGAAGAACCCAGGTTGATTAAGTAGGTCGAGTGGGCGATGGGAGCTTCGAGTTTTGCTTCTTTCAGCTTCTGAACAAACAGCGAACAGTCCTCGTCAGGCAAGTTGTCTTCGCAGTTTTTTGATTCAGCCGGTTTCGCTGGCTTGTTCAGCGGAATCAACTTCGCATAGCTTGGCCAAGCTCGAGGAGTGCTAACAAAAATCTGGATGCACTGGCACCCAAGCTCTTCGGCCCGGGCAATCCCTTGCATTAATCCACCTGCACAACTGACGTGAGATCCGAATCGAAACATGGGAATTCGTTATTTTAAGAGTAAACGGCTGGCCGTATCATGCTTTCGTCGGTCAGCAAAGGCAGATAGTATAATGTCCATCGAAGATCCTAAATATGGGCCGACCAATTGAGAGGGCGCTACATGAGCGAGTTGAATCGAAGAGCCATTCTTCAAACGGGCGTTGTGGCTGCTGGGGCGGCCTTGTTGCCGCGAATTGTGTCTGCCGAAGAGCTGAATACGTCTGCGGACCTACGGATAGCTTCGTTTAAGTTTGATGTCACGCCTCCCTTGGGACATTCTTTATGCGGAGGCTGGATCACACCGGCAACGGTGATAGAAGACTCACTTGAAGCTATTGGATTCGTGATTCTTGGAGCGGGCGAACCGATAGTAGTCTGCGCGGTAGATTGGACTGGACTATTGAATGAAGCTCACATCGCTTGGCGAACCGCGTTAGCCGAGGCTGCCGGAACATCGCCTGAACGAGTTGCCGTGCAGTGTGTCCATCAACATGATGCCCCATTCGCATGCTTGGAGGCTCAGCGCATTGTCAGCAAGATAGGCGGATTGCCCGACATTGTAGATATCGACTTCTTCAACCGATGTTTGGATAAAGGCCGTGAAGCCGTTCGTAAGGCGATGGCCGAAACTGTCCCGCTAACGCATGTGGCAACGGGGCAAGCCAAAGTTGAGCGCGTGGCCAGCAATCGCAGGATCATGGGGCTTACTGGAAAAGTAGTGACGCAGCGTGGCAGTAGTTCGAAAGATCCCGCTCATCAACAGTTCCCTGAAGGCCTGATCGATCCCTTTTTGAAAACGGTCGCGTTCTACAGCGGTGAAACGAAAGTTGTTTCCTGCCACTATTATGCGTGCCACCCGATGAGCCACTATGGAAAAGGGAAAGTGAGCGCCGATTTTTGCGGGTTGGCTCGAAAGCAAATTCAGAAAACGGAACCAAACTGCACGCACCTTTATTTCAACGGCTGTGGCGGCAATATCGGAGCTGGCAAGTACAACGATGGCGCCGATGCCACTCGACCCATCCTGATGCAACGCGTATTGGATGCGATCGTTCAGTCCGAAGCTAACTTGTCACCGCAAAAGATCGAGACATGTCGTTGGTCGACCGCTGAGATGTTGCCGCCTCCGAACACTGATTTTTCTATAGACCAGATTCTCAATCAGATCGCCGACTCAAGTCGTAAGGTAGTGGATCGGAATCGCCCTGCTTACACCGTGGCATGGCATCGAAGATATGAAAAGCAATTGCCGATCGTTTTGTCAGCGCTGCATTTGAATCAAACTTCACTCGTTCACTTTCCTGCTGAGAGCTTCATCGAGTATCAATTGCGGACTCAAGCATCCTTCGCTGATCGTTTCGTAGCTTGTGCAGCGTACGGCGACGGCGGCCCCTGGTACATCCCAACGCAGGAAGCTTACACCCAGGGCGGCTATGAATCGACCGTAGCTTGGTGCGACCCCAAAATCGATCAGTTGATGTGCGAAGCTGTGGTTAAGGCCATGAATTCGTGAAGCGTATGAGCACAAAGGCTTTTGATGAGTCATTTGTAGCAGGCCAGAGTAGGTTAGTGGACTATTCTGAGAGATTCTTCGGGAACGAGATCAATTTCTCCATGGCAATTCGAAACTCGATCAACTGAAGATCTTCGGTAGGTGCACGGGAATAGTTCAACAACTTTCTGGCCTACCACTTGCCCCTTCTTTGCAAAGCTCCCAATTAACATTAGAACATTACGATGATTGTCAGAGCGTCAAATCGTTAGGTCGGAGTTCTAGGGAGAGTTACATCGATGAAGTTCGTTTCCATTGCAGCTTGTTTTGTTCTGACCTCACTGTGGATTGCCCCTCTCCAAGCTGAAATCACCGTGATTTCTTGCGAGGATGCGAGGCGGTTAATCGAAAATCAGAATACGGCCGAACGACCAATCGTCATTGATACGAGAGGTGGCTACAAGGATTATTTTCGAGCCCACCTCCCCACGGCGCATCACCTGAATTTTGATACTCTGCGAGGAACCGATCAAGGAGTTCCCGTACAGTACTTGCCAGACGATTTAACCAAGGCTCTGCTGATTCGAGCGGGCATCGATCGCAATCGAACTCATATCTTGTATGCAACTGGGGACAAACTTCCCAATGACGAGATCCTAAGCACTAGCATGGTTGCTTATGTGTTGGAGAAGTTCGGAGTCACCGATATTCGCGTTCTTGATGGTGGCTTGGCGGAATGGCAACGTCTGAAACTGCCAACAACTCAAGAGTATTTCGGAAATCCGTCCGGTAAGCTACCTGAATCTGGCAATAGCAAGATTGGAATCGACATCCAGGAATTACTGAGCCTGAAAGACAAGCCTAATGTTGTGCTTGTTGATGCACGTCCTCACAACGAGTACATCGGCGAAGATGACGTGTGGCTTCGCAAGGGGCATATCCCTGGCGCCATCAGCTTTCATTGGGCTCGATTAATGGAAAAGGATAATACTCACAAGTTTATCGCGAAGGACAAAGCACTCGCTGAGCTCGCCAGTGCTGGTTTGATTAAGGACAAGGAGATTATCGTCTACTGTGGAACCTCTCGCGAAGGGAGCTTACTTCGATTCTATCTGGATCACGTTGCTGGATTCCCCAAGGTGCGATTGTACGAGGGGTCTTGGAAAGAGTACGCCTCGATCAAGAAGTATCCCGCAGAGACTCAAGTGAACAAAGTTAAGTAGTTGTACAAGTGTTAATCGCGTTACTGGTGATCGCCGTTGGCTTCGTTGCCTTTACCAATGGAGCCAACGCCAACTTCAAAGGCGTTGCATCACTCTATGGAAGTGGCACTACGTCGCTGAAGGTCGCGTTGTGGTGGGGAACGGCAACGACGCTAGCGGGTTCGCTCACGGCCATTTTTCTTGCCGATGGTTTGATCAAGAAATTCAGCGGCAAAGGGCTGATCGGTGATGAGTTGCTTCAGTCGCCGAGCTTTACGACGTCGGTTGCTGGCGGTGCAGCACTAACAAGCTTCCTGGCAACTCGATTTGGCTTTCCCGTTTCTACGACTCACGCATTGGTAGGCGCACTAGTTTGTGCTGGGCTGGCGGGCAGTGGACTGGCTGGCTCTGGAGTAACGAGTGCAGGTGACCAGGTAAATCTCTCCGCGCTCGGAATGAACTTTCTCTACCCACTCTTTTTCAGCCCGCTTGTGGCCATGATCTTGGGGGCAATCGTCTATTGGCTGCTGCGATCTGTGAAGCTTGCTCCAGACGAGCGGAATCGATTTTTGAACATCGCTCACTTCACGACCGCGGGTGCGGCAAGCTTCGCTCGTGGACTTAACGATACACCAAAGATGGCGGCGCTGCTCTTGATGGCTCCCAGTTTTTCAAACCAATCGGCAGTGCTGCTCGTGGGAGTAATGATTGCCATCGGGGGCTTAATCGATGCGAAGAGAGTGGCCGAGACGTTGGGAAAGAAAGTCACCGGAATGACAGCCGGGCAAGGCTTTTCGGCGAACTTAGTGACAGCAGTTCTTGTGGTTACTGCGAGCTTTCATAGCTTGCCGGTTAGCACAACACATGTGAGCGTCGGTTCCTTGTTGGGAATGGGCGCAAGCACAAAGCAAGCCAAGTGGCGCAAGGTGATCGAGATCCTCTTGGCGTGGATAACGACGGTGCCGTGTGGAGCGTTATTGGCCGCGATAGTTTACGCAGTCCTATCGGCGCTATTTCAAGGATGACAACGCGTCTCGATTACTTCTGCTCTTGCAGTCGACGACGCGCGTTAGCCATGACCGCTAGAAAAGTGCGGCCGATATCATCACGTCGTTCAGCGTATTTCTTCGTTTCAAAAGCGCCATCATCGTACAGTTTCGGGTCGATAAAGATCATCGACAATCGCAACGCTGCCCCCGGAACTATTGGACATTCAGCGTCGGCCTCGGAGCAAACTAAGATCGCAGCAAAACCTGACTGTGGATTGGATTTGTCCTTGTACGATTTGGAGAACTCGATCGACTCAAGGCCCTCGCCCCAAATTACTCGATAAAGAGGATTGGGAGGCTTCGGATCGCCACGCTCGCCTTCTTCGCCAGTAGGCTCGACTTGGAAGCCAATCTCTTTGAGTGTCGCGATGGTTCGCTTGTTGAAAGCTGAAGGAACAGTGCCGCCTGAGTGGAAGTGAATGTTCTCGAAGCCGTAGTACGATGCGGCAAGATTCCCCATTGTCGCCCCTAGAATGCTACGCCGTGAATTTCCAGTGCAGGTAGAGAGAATGTGCAGCTGCCCATCTGCCTTCCAATTCTTCACAATCCAATCCGCTAACTTCTCAACTGGATCGATGTGGTCCGCAGGAATCATATCGTAGGTTGTGGTTAGTAACTCAGCGTGCCGGCGCAATTCCGGCGATAGCTGCCGCCGCGAGTTGGGCATGATTTGCTCAAGTGCGAGCTCTAACTCTGCCTCTGTAAGGCTACGATCGGCACCCGCAAATTTCTCAAAGGATTCTGGACGAATCAAGCCGTTGAGTTCATCGATCGTTAACGCGCGATCCTTGGCCAGAGCTAAAGCGAGCATACTTTTTAGGCGTCGATCACTGGATGGATGCGCACAATCTGCTTCTCCGAAGGCTTGCATGAACCAAAGTGCTTTTGCAAACACACCAACATCATCCGTCGCAAGATTCGCTTGAAAACCGAGCAAGAAAAAGGCAAGTAGTCGAATCATGACTCTCTCGGGCAATATTCAGAGGATTCAAAGAGTGCGCAAAAGCTATAGCACATTGTTGTCGCCAATCGTAAGCCTCATTATTGATGGTTGATAGATCGAACTCAAGGGACACATCTGCTAGTTGGTTCGTTTTGACGCAAACATTGCTTTCTCTACGCTTTGAAAGTCCCCTGACTTCGAATCGCGACGAAAACGCCGCGTTGACTTGTCGAACGAACAAACAACTATTAGATTGTTAGAATATTGCGATTGGTGCAGTTTGGGCCAACCGACTAGGGCGAACTGCTCATAGTTAGCAAATGACGCTCCATGAAACTAATTTCAATGGGAAACAACAAAGGGAATAAAAATGCCAACCATCAGTAGACGAACCGCACTTGGAGGTCTGGCAATTGTAACCTTCGGTGCGATGAGCCCCGCTTTGTTTGCATCCGATCCTTACGGTCCGAAGGATGCCGAAATCACGCTGGTCGTTACCGATCCACTCGCATTGCCGTTAGCCTGCAGTTGCGTTCAAGGGTACGCGCAGCGAAAGTACGAGAAGCTAGCCGAGTATCTAAAGCTCAAACTACGCAAGTCTGTGCGTGTCGTTTGGGCGGATTCGATTGAAAAAGCCCAGAAGGATCATGATCTCGGCAAGAAAACAATCTTCATTGGCAAAGACTCTGTGGTTCGACACGATACCAAGAAGTTGAGCCTGGAGGTTACTCCGATTGCCCAGCTAACAGACACCAAGGGAAGTGTGTATCAACGAGGTGTATTCGTCGTTCGTTTCTTAGATCCAGCGGCGAGTATTGTGGACCTAGAAGGTTACAAAGTCCTTTGTGGACCAGAGAAGTGCGACGAGAAATCTGCGGCACCACGCGGCAAGCTTAAGGAGCTGGAGATCGAAACCCAAGCGGATGAAATTTGCGATACCTGTGCCATTGCCGCTCGGAAGGTAATTGAATCCCCACAATCCACTAAGGTCGTTGGTGTCATTAGCAGTTATGCGGAAAGGCTGCTCACAGGTTGCGGAACGATTGAAAAGAACGAGCTCCGAATCATTGGTGAAAGTGAAGAGGTTCCCTTCATCAGCGTTTTCGTAACCTCAAGTTTTGATGACGCAGAGAAAAAGTTGCTGACCGAGAGTTTGACAACTGTTAAAGAAACCAAAGCACTCTTGGAAGCGTTGGAAAGCAAAGAAGGCTTCCTGGCTTACGCACAGAAAGCCAATTGATGTTTTAACCGTCAGTGGCAAGAGGCTGCTTTCAACGCGATTGGCTACTAAGAGCAGCGGAAAGGCTTAAGAAACCATAGCCATATCGCCAGTGCAAAGGCCAACAACGAGGCAAGGGCAAAAAAGCAGGTCGAGGCCCCGGTGAATTGGCGGCTGGACGCTAAGACTAAAGGCCCCGATGCTGAGGCTAGGACGGTCAGCATTTGAGCGGAGCTTTGAATTCGACCAAGCTGCGTTGTCCCGAAGATCTTTCCCCAGGCTGAAAAGAAGATCACGGTTACAATGCCACCGGCAACTCCCATTCCGGCTGCGTGACTGATCGAAGCCAATGGTGTATCGATGAATGGATAAAGGAGCATCAGTACGCTCAGCAACGCCAAGCCGACAGCCAGTAATCGACTGAGCGACCAGTGATTGGCCAACCAACCCGCCACCAGATTTGCGACCAGGCCGGCGCCTGTCAGTGCAGCCATCGCATTGACATAATGCTCTGCCAGGCCGCGCTCGCCCAAGATGGACTCATAGAAGAGTGTAATCGCGCTCCAGAGCGCATTAAATAGCGCCGTACCTAGCCCAAAGGCCCAGAATGTACTCGAGCTGATCGCGCGTCGAAAAAGCGATTCTCCTTCGGTTTCCACCGAAGTCGCATCATCCGTAGCATTCGTAACTTGCGAAAGGGAGAACTCGTCTGTTCTCTTGAATCGCTCAAGCTCGACGGAACTTGGAGCGCTTCGAACCAGGAGTAGGCAAACCGGACTGAAAGCTAAAAGGCACAGTCCGATGAAGTTCCAAACTGACCGCCATTGCCCACCCTCCACAGCTTTACCAGTGAGCAAAGTCGCTGCGATAAAGCCAACCGCAATGAGCACTGCATAGACACCCATCGCTGCGCCGACATTGCGTCTGAACCACTTTCCCACGATTGACATGCTCACAATAGACAATGCACTCTGGCCAAAGCCTCGCGTCAAAGTAAGTGTGATTAAGAGCGTGATTGGCCCCTGGGATTGGCTCATCGCGCAAACACTGACACCCAACAATGCGATGACCACAGTACTAACTGCCCGAGTACCGATGCGGTCGATCGCCGTACCAATACCCAGACAAAACGAGGCTCCCACGAGGGTAGCGAAGAGATTGATTGTCGAGAAGTCAACTGGACTGATCTGCAGGTCGGCTAAGATCTGTTCAGTGATTAACCCAAGTCCATGAGTCCGAGCCGGAAGGGTAGCCGTCATTGCCACTGCGGCTAGCACTACGTTGACCCATCCATAGTAGAATGGTAACCAAGGTTTATGTGTGGAAGTGAGTTCTTTCAACATCAGGGCCGCTTTTGCTCAATTGAAATAGAGAAGTGCTGCAATTCTTCAACTTTGAAGTACTCAGCGATAGTCTAGGCATAGCAATCTGAGAGCCAAGAGGGACATTAGTGGCGAATAAGACAATTGGCTTGGGTTTGGGATTGATTCTGGTGGCTCTCGTAGCCACTTTCACTTGGTGCTTCAGCGAAGAGTTTGGCTCGGCAGCAATCCGAAATTCTATCCGACTGTCACTTTGTTTCTATTTTCTCGCTCAACTCTTAACAATCCAAAATCGAAACTATGCTATTCCCACGCGAAGCGAGCATGTTGGACTGGCTGGATGGTTATGGATTTGGGGCATGTTGGCGTATGTCAGCCACGTCTATTTCGCATTCAACTATTCGTATTCCTGGTCTCATCAGCT
>CAUJKA010000357.1 GCA_963204965.1 Planctomycetota bacterium
AGCAAGACCTTTTCAGTCGGCGCATGAAAATCGCGAAGTCCGTTAGCAATGTTCTGAGTCGTTTGCTCGATGTTCTTGTCCGCGTAAGGCAATTCTCGCTCGATATCCAGCTTCAAGCGTTCATTGGCAGCGTCGACCAAAAAGTAAGCGGCTGAAGCGGTTCGAGGAGCTGATCGCAATTGTTCCAGGCAGAACTCGAAGGGATACTTTTGCTCAAGTTCAGCATACACGTCGGCGATTTGCGTCAGCGTTTTGCCATACTTCTGTTTGCGAGCTGGATCGGCATCGATGAATTTTTGCATTTGATCTTCGGTAGACTGTCGCGAGCTGATGATGTCGGCGCGTAGCAAGCCTTGCAATTGGCCTCGACTGCGTTTTTCGACGTTGGCCAACGACTTAATCCGCGCGGACATTTTGATCTCGACAGCTCGGTCGTTGAGTCCCGCTTTGGTCATCTCTTCAATTTGCCATGCATACAGATCTACAGTGATCGGTAGACGGACCTTCTGTTCGTACTTTAGGAAGCTGGTGGTCTTATGTCGCGCCGTACGACCTGGGTAGCCCAAGAGAAAGACTGTGTCGCCTTCGTTCGCGCCGTTGGGATTGACCTTCACAACTCGCTTTGGCTTGTAAGGCACGTTGGACGCATTGTAGGACGCCGAGCTACCGTCGGGAGCCGTGTAGGCTCGCATCAGCGAGAAGTCTCCGGTGTGTCGCGGCCACTCCCAGTTATCATTCTCACCGCCAAAGTTCCCGACGGAAGCCGGTGGTGCAAACACCAGTCGAACATCTTTGAGAAACGTGTAGAGGAACATGACGTAGGTTTTACCCGTGAACATCTCAGCAACTTCGGCACGCAAGCCTGGATGATCGATTTCAGCTTGACGCTCCAGTTCGCGACTTCGCTTTTGAATCGCTTTGGTGCGAGCGAGAAAATCCATTCCCGGTTGAACGACTTCCAAAACCTGCTGCGATACATCGCGGTAGTCTTCAGTGATTCGAACGACGTAGCCCTGCGAAGGAATCTCATCGCCACGCGTCTTGGCTTGAAAGCCATCGCCCAGCAGATCGCGACTTGCTGTACTGGCCTGTTGAATCGCGTCGTAAGCGCAGTGATGATTCGTGATAATCAAGCCTTCAGGCGATATGAACGACCCAGTGCATCCATTCACGCGGCAGATTCCATCGACCAAGCTGACTTGTTTTGGATTGAACAACTGGTCCGCAGTTAATTCAACTCCGCGCGCGGCCAAGTCTAGCCCCTTCAACTCGCTCATCGGGTACATGCCTTCGTCAGCCTTCAAGCCTGAATTCGGGCTGGATGTAAAGCTGGAGCAGATAACGAGACCAGCGGTGATTAGGATGCCGGCAAGACTGCGAGTAATCTGATGTGACTGAAGGAGCTTTCGAAGGTTGATAATCATGACATGGACCAGAACAAAGGAAATGGAGAGAATGTAAATGCTCAATGATGAAGTAATGGACGCGATTTGAATCGTGATGAGGCTTAACTTAGTTTCCAACCATCGCGATAGGCTTCACGAATGATCGCGTCCGCAGCATCGTTGCCCACAGCTTTCATGTTGGCTGCATCCCATTGGATCGCTTGACGCGTTCGTAACGACAGAGCGCCCAACAAGGCAATCTCTGTTAATCGCGACCCGTAGCCGAAGTTACTTCCAGCAGGATCTCCGCCGCGAATCGCATCTAGCCAATTGCGAGCGTGACTCTTGACGCGTGGAATCGAAGCGGGAGGCGTGGGAAACTAGTTGTTGCCCAAAAGTCGCGGTGCACCCCCTGCTCCACCGCAGAACAAGGTTCCTTGGTCGCCAAAGAACAGCACACCGCGCGAAGGAAACTTCATGTCGCCTGGCCAATCCGCTGGTTGCATTGGTCGCAATCCACCATCGTGCCAAGTGACCTTCACAGCGGATCGACTGCCTTCAGCGGGAAACTCATAGTAGCCGATGCAACCATGCGGGCCAATTTCATCATTGCACGGACCAGCCGGCGAGAAGTCAATCTTGGTCGGGTTCTTCAAATTCAAAGCCCAGCACGCGGCATCCAAATCGTGGCACGCGAAGTCGCCGATGTTGGAGTTGCCGAAAGCCCAGAAGTCGCGCCAGGCGACAGGAGCGTAGTGCGACGAGTAGGACCGTTCGGCGCGCGGCCCGAGCCATAAGTTCCAATCCAATCCCTGTGGAGTTGCTTCGTCTTCGGGGCGACCGGTCAGCGTTGGATTCCAACGTGCGCCGCTAACCCAGGCCTTAACCTCTTGGACTTGGCCGATAGCTCCGGCTTGGATCAGTTCCACAGTCTGTCGCATGCCTTCGGTGGAATGACCTTGGTTGCCCATCTGCGTAGCGAGTCCCGTTTCCGCAGCAACGCGCGCGACCTCACGAGCTTCGAAAATGTTGTGCGTCAGCGGCTTCTCGCAGTAAACATGTTTGCCGGCGCGAAGCGACTTAATCGACACGTAAGCGTGCAAGTGGTCGGGTGTGCCACAGACAATCGCATCCAGGTCCTTTTCTTTGACCAACATCTCTTCGAAGTTCGCATATCCAGCGCAACGGAAGTTGGGCTCGTTGGCTTGGTAGTGTCGCTGAATCAACTCTTGAGTCGGCTCGCGTCCACCGACATCTTTGTAGTAGAACTTAGCCGTGGAAAAATCCTTGGCAGGATCAGCCACCGCGATCGCTCGCACGTCGGGCTCAGCCAGCATCTCTTTTAAGACTTGTCGACCTCGACCACCACAACCGACAAGAGCGAGATGAATCTTTTCGCTGGGTGGCACATAGCCGGGTCCGCCCAGCACGTGTCGCGGAACGATATGCCACGCTGTTGCGGCAAGGCCCGCTGTTAAAGCGGCGCGTCGATTCACTTTGCTTCCAACCAAATTGCTTGTTCTCATCATTGCCTATCCTCATCTGCTGAGTGGATTGATTGTCATCGGCCAACGAGCGTGCGAAGAGGCTAATTGTAATCCATTTAGAACCGGAGGTTGAAGGCAGCGGAAAACTCAGTGTTCTGGCTATCCGTTTAAGTGCCTCGATTTTAGTTTCCGAATCAGCTCATCTGCGGCAATTCCTTGAGCTCCCGCACGATAGTCAGATAACGAGTCCGCAATGGCAACTGCATCACCATCTACTTCATGATGATCGGGATTAAAGAGCCGCCACTCGTCGTAGAGTTGATCCAGAGTCATGGGCGCGTGCGACGAGTTGATTCGATCGATCGCAAATTGATGAAACTGATTGAGTCGCTCCAATAATGGATTCATGGTGAAGGCCCTTTCTTCGCGACATTGTATTCCTAAATAGTCCTGTTCGCAAAGTTCAGGCACGTGAATCTCTGAGCGCCTTCCCCAGCGATTCACAAACCCTTTCGATCTGCGCGGTCGAAACATCCAAGTGGGTTACCATGCGAACATGCTGAGGTCCAAACGGTACGACTCCGATTCCCATTTTTTGCAGCGAGGCCACGAACTGCTGCGGCGTAGCAACTTGAGGGTCGATGCGGACGATGACAATGTTCGTTTGCGGGTTGGGATCGAGTTGCAGGCCTTGAATCTGACTTGCAGCCTGAGCCAACATCTGAGCGTGTTGATGATCGATGGCCAATCGCTGAACATTGTTCTCCAGCGCGTAGATGGCACCGGCGGCAAGGATTCCCGCTTGTCGCATTCCGCCGCCAAACAGCTTGCGCACTCGCCGCGCTTCGCGGATAAAGTCACGCGATCCAGCGATCGCCGATCCAACGGGTGCACCGAGGCCTTTCGAGAAGCAGATGTTCACGCTATCAAACGGGGCCGCCCAATCTTGAGCTGAAATACCCGATGCGACAATTGCATTGAACAGCCTCGCGCCATCCAAGTGAGTCGATAGACCGTTGCTTGAAGCCCACGCACAAAGCGACTTCACGTTCTCCAAAGATTGAACCGTACCACCGCCACGATTATGCGTGTTTTCCAGAGTCAGTAACTTCGTTCGACAAACGTGATCGTCGGGAGCTGAAATGTAGGCTGGCAACTGTGATAGTTCGATGGCTCCATATTGTCCGTGGATAGGTCGAGCAATCGCGCCGCTCAACTGCGCAAAACCACCTTGTTCGTAAATATTAATATGGCAACTGGCTTCACAAATGAACTCTTCGCCACGAGCACAATGGACACGGATCGCGATCTGATTGGCCATCGATCCGCTGGGGGTCAGCAGCGCGGCCTCCTTGCCCAGCAGTGCGGCGGTCTTTTCTTGCAGTTCGTTCACTGTCGGATCGTCGCCAAAAACGTCGTCTCCAACTTCTGCCGCCGCCATCGCGGATCGCATCGCTGCACAGGGTTTGGTGACGGTATCGCTACGTAGGTCGATTTCCAATTTTGTGCTATGAGACATGTTTTCCAAATCGTCGGTTGCTTAAGGCGGAAATGGCCGGTAAGGTAGCCTATAGTAGTTCATCGCCAGCAAATTGATTACCCCAACTTCGCATTAAACAGAGCAATGCAGAACCTACAGATACAACGCATCGACGCTCGCGACGGACAAGCGACGGCCGCCCTTCAATTGCTCCGCGAGCAGTTGAGTCCCTCGGGAAATGTCGTTAGCCCCAAAGGCAAGGCGCTGACTGAACGAGTCTTTGGCGAAGCCTTGTTACCCTCGCAAGTGGTTCAGCGAATCTGCAGCGACGTTCGAGTTCAGGGTGAAAAGGCCCTGCTCCACTACTCTCAGCAACTCGACGGCGCGACGCTGACTCCCGGTGCGATTCGGTTAGGCGTCGAGCGTTTGCAAGCGGCTCATCAACGAGCTACTCCAGAGTTCCTCAACTGCCTGCGTCGCATTCGTAGCAACATCGAGACTTTCCAGAAAGCGATCTTGCATCAGACCGTGACATGCCAGCCAAGTCCCGGCATTCGCTTAGACCAACGCTACACTCCGCTCAAACGAGTCGGAGTCTGCGTGCCCGGTGGCGCTGCGGCTTATCCATCCACGGTGTTGATGACAGTTGTTCCCGCGCTGGCCGCAGGCGTCTCTGAGATCGTCATCGTAGCGCCGCCAACGCCCTTTGGTGCTTACAACGATGATGTGTTAGCGACATGTTACGAACTGGGTGTTACCGCCGTCTATCCGATTGGTGGCGCGCAAGCGGTTGCGGCGATGGCATATGGAGTTGAAGGCTTGCCCGCAGTTGACATGATCGTCGGTCCGGGCAATCTGTTTGTGGCCTTGGCGAAGAAGCATGTCTACGGAGATGTCGACATCGATTCGATCGCTGGTCCTAGCGAGGTGGTTGTCCTAGCCGATCAGACCACCGACGCGGCTTACGCAGCCGCCGACATCTTGGCTCAAGCGGAACATTCGCCTGGAGCAAGCCTGCTGATAACTTGGGACGAGTCCTTAGTCGACCAAGTGCAGAGTGAACTGCATCGCCAGCTCGCGGGACTCAGTCGCAGTCAGTTAACCTTGGATAGTCTGAATGCGTTTGGCGCATTCATTTTGGTTCGCGATGAGCAGCAAGCGGTCGAGCTGACCAATTGGATTGCTCCCGAGCATCTTCACATCGCCAGCAAAGACCCGAGAAAGCTGGCTGATCAGATTCACAACGCAGGAGCGACATTCCTCGGGCCGTTCAGCCCTGTGGCTCTGGGAGACTACGCCGCAGGGCCTTCGCACGTCTTGCCGACGGGCGGCACCGCGCGATGGGCTTCGGGATTGTCGAGCAATTCCTTCTTGCGAAGTAGCAGCGTGATCGAATATTCTCGCGAAGCTCTGGCGAACATCGCCAATGAAATTACCATCTTAGCTGACAAAGAGGGCCTGACGGCCCATCGTGAAAGCGTACAGATTCGCGTTCGGGACTGAATAAACTGTGACATCGGAAAAAACATCGGACCTTCAAAAGTACTTTCGGCCTGCAATTCAGCAGATGCAGCCTTACATTCCAGGCGAGCAACCCCAGGGTGGCAAATTCATCAAGCTGAATACCAACGAGAACCCCTACCCTCCCTCGCCGAAGGTTCAGCAAGCGATTCGCGACGCGGCCAGCCAACCGCTCGAACGATATCCTGATCCGCTTGGCACCGCCTTTCGAATTCGAGCCGCCGAAGTGTTGGGCGTAGAACCCGACTGGATTCTTTGCGGCAATGGCAGCGACGACATTCTGACGATACTTACGCGAGCCTTTGTCGGTGAGTCGGATCGACTGAGACTGCCCTACCCCAGTTACATTCTCTATCGCACGTTGGCTCAACTTCAAAATGCGACTTGGGAAGAGATCCACTTTAAGTCTGACTTCACGCTTGGTGATGACTTTTCGAAGGCTTCGGACGATCTCAAGTTGGTCTTCTTGCCCAACCCGAATAGCCCCAGCGGGACTTGTCTGTCCGCCGATACGATCGCGACGATAGCCGATCAATTGCCATGCCCGTTGCTGGTTGATGAGGCTTATGCCGATTTTGCCGACGAGAATTGCCTGGATTTAGTCAAACGGAATCCCAAGGTGATGGTCTCTCGAACGCTAAGCAAATCCTATGCTTTAGCAGGCTTGCGATTTGGTTTTCTCGTAGCTCATCCAGAAATGATCGCTACTCTGCGCAAGGTCAAAGACAGCTATAACTGCGATGCGATTAGCTTGGCCGCGGCCACTGCAGCGATCGATGATCAAGTATGGCTTCAGGAAAACCGATCGCGAATCATCGCTACGCGAGGCCGGATGATTCAATCGCTGCGAGCGTTAGGATTTACTGTAACGGATAGTCAGGCAAACTTTGCCTGGTGCACTTTGCCGGGACGCACGACCAAACCATTATACGAGTCGCTCAAGCAGGACAAGGTTCTGGTGCGATACATGAACTATCCAAATTGGGGCGATGGTTTGCGCATCAGCGTTGGCACCGACCAGCAGATGGATGCTTGCCTTGCCATGTTAGCCGAATCGCTGCAACGCCTCCCGAGTTGAAATAGCAAAGAAGACACGATGACCAATTCCCGATCAGCTAGTATCAATCGTAAGACTGCCGAAACCGACATCCAACTGTCACTTAACATTGACGGATCAGGACAAAGCACGATCGCGACAGGAGTTGGTTTTCTGGATCATATGCTCACTCTGTTAGCCAAGCACGGCTTGTTTGATCTGACTGTAAAATGCAACGGCGATGTTCACGTCGACGCGCATCACACCACCGAAGACATCGGCATCTGCTTAGGGATGGCTTTCGATCAAGCCTTGGGTGATAAGAAGGGCATCACTCGTTACGGTCACATGGTACTGCCGATGGAGGAGACGTTGGTTACCGTCGCTGTGGACCTGAGCGGACGAAATTATGTCGTCTTCCAAGCGCCCATGCCGAGTGAAAAGATCGGCGAGTTCGACAGCGAATTGGTCGAAGATTTTTGGTATTCCTTCGCCAGCAATTCAAAGTGCAACTATCACACGTTGCTTCACTACGGTCGCAACACGCATCATATCGCTGAAGCAATCTTCAAAGCCTCAGCCCGCGCGCTGCGAATCGCCACTACGATCGACGCTCGACAAACTGGAGTCCCAAGCACCAAAGGCGTGCTGTAGGCAAAGTGTGCCACGCCAGTCCCTGGCGTTCTTCCTCTTCATATCCCGCTGCGTCAGCGAGGGGCATTCCTCTCCCAACCCGCTGCGTCAGCGAGGGACAGAGGTTGCGCTATTTGGATTTAAGGCCGAAGGCCTGTCAGTTTACCTAGCCCAGCCTGAAGGGCTGGGTACGACATTCGCTATAAAAACAAAGGGCCAACGGCCCGCCGGTTTGCGTGCAAACCGGCGGGCCGTTGGCCCTTAACCTACTTAAGCTTGATCACCCAGCCCGTTGGGCTGGGCTATGTAAATCGCTGGGCCTTCGGCCCGAAATCCCAGAAATAACGCAACTTCAAAACCAACGCTTCGGGTTATGAAAAGCCCTCCTCTCAACCCTTGGCTCGCTTCATTTTCTTGGCAACGCGAACGACAACTTCGGCAGCTTGCAGCACCTCTGTTTCGGTCGTGAAGCGAGAGAGACTAAATCGCAGCGATCCTGCCACGCGTTGTTCGCTTAGTCCCATGGCCATCAACGTCGCGGATGGTCGACTGCTGCCGCTGGAGCAAGCCGCGCCGGCGCTGCAAGCGACACCTTCAAGATCCAAGGCCATTTGCAACGCTTGTCGGTCGAGTCCCACAAAAGCGAGGTTCGAAGTTTGTGGCAGCCGTGAGTCGATCGCTCCGTTGACGTGTACATCATCCAGTTCGTTAACTATCTGCGACTCGAACAGATCGCGAAGCCGTGCAACTTCGGTGTATCGCCCTTCCCTTCTTGCTTGATCAGCCAGCTCGAGCGTTCGGCTCATTCCTAAAGTTAGTGCTACTGGTTCTGTACCAGCTCGCCAGCCAAGCTGTTGACCGCCGCCGATCACCACCGGCCGAGGCTCAAGATGTGTATTGACGATCAACGCGCCAATACCGACGGGACCATGGAGCTTATGAGCGTTGAGTGTCAGAGCCGACAGACCAAGCTTGGTCATATCGACATCGATCTTGCCCACGGCTTGTATCGCATCGCAGTGAACAGGGACTTGGTAGCGCTGACAGATTTGTGTTACGGCGGCGATATCGTTGATCACGCCAGTTTCGTTGTTAGCTAACATCAGGCTTACTAAAGCCACGCGACTATTGGCTTCATCGCGACCTTCATAAATGTCGGATAACCACTGTTCCAATTGATCGAGGTTGTAAGTTCCGTCGCCACGGGCGGGCAGTAGTCGAACGGGATTCAAACATAGAGCTGAGAGTTCGGCGGCGATTAGCAAGCTGGGGTGTTCCATCGATCCGACAATGACCAAGCCCGGATGCTGATGAGTGAAGGCGTGGAGAGCTAAATTGTTGGCTTCCGATCCACCGCTGGTGACGATTATCTGCGCTGCGGACATGCCTTCGACGGGAGCCCCGACGCTTCGCAAGATCGACTCTTTGGCCTCTTCCAAATGATGGAGTGCTTGACGGCCACTACGATGTTGACTGGCTGGATTCGCTAGACCGGACAGCTCCAAGTCCCGCAACGCGGTGGCGACTTGCGTGTCCATTCTGGTAGTTGCGTTGTTGTCTAAGTAGATCGGCTGGGACATGCGAAGTTTTGGCCAAGGCTGTGTGGGCGAGCAGTGTTTTTTAGGAGTGGGTGAAGGACTTGCGATGTACTTACATTTCGGCCGGGGAAACTGCTAGAATAGCGGCGTTTTCGATTTCGTCGATGTCGATGCTTCGTACTGCAACGCGTTTATTAGAAAGGTTATCGAATGCCACAAGGTAAAGCCGTCTTCCTGGGACTGAATCAAACTGGGGTAATCGCATTTATCGTTTTGATTCTAGTTTGCCTACCACTTTGCTGGTTGCCCTTTGTGATCGATTCATGCAAGGGTTTTGAGTCGTAACGCCAGATTGCGATGAGCTTAACTCCAGGTCAGAGAATTCTCCGCAGCATCGCACTTGCGATGCTTGTCGTCTATCTGGGTTGGCAAGTCTACTGGCTCGCGCAAGGAACGATCCCACAGTCGCTGCTCTTGGCTTTAACGGGCATTCCGGCTCCAACAACCGGAGGGACTCGCAGTTTGCGAGCTTTGCTCGACGGAGATTGGCGACTGTCGCTCTATCATAACGCCATGACGTTGCCGATCGTGGCGGTCTCGCTCTACAGTCTTCTCCTAATTGTCGCGCAGAAGTGCCGAGGGATAAAACCGAACCTGCCGCGACGAATTGTCATCGCTTGGGTCGTTATCCTGTCTTTAGCTTGGATAATCAAACTTTCGCAGAGCTGGTTTGCCCCTCTTGTAGGCTAGGAAGCCAAAAGAAAGGCTAACAAGACTGTAATTTCCAGATAAAATGAGTTCACGCAGTTTGCGAAGTCATTGGATCCATCCCACCTCACGCTGAACTCAAGCGAAACCCAATGACTTGGCCCGCCTTTAGAAAAGAGCGACGTCTATTTTGCGTTGCTCAGTTCCATGTCTCGCTTCTAGGTTGATACGCCATGTATCCAAACTACAAAAACGTTCGATGTCTGAGCTTTGCAATTCTTGCGATGGTCGCGGGTTCTGTAACGGCCGCCGAGAAACTGAAGTACAACCGCGATGTTCGACCAATCCTGGCTGATAAGTGCTTCTCGTGCCACGGCGCTGATAGTGCAGCTCGAAAAGCCGATCTGCGTTTGGACAATCGCGACGCGGCGATCGACATGAGTGCGATCAAGCCCGGCGATGCGACGAAGAGCGAAATGATTTCTCGAATCGTCACCGACGCCCATGACAAGATTATGCCGCCTCCTGAAATGAAGAAGTCGCTAAGCAAGACTGAAGTAGAGATCTTAACGCGCTGGGTGACCGAAGGCGCAGAATACGAAGCTCACTGGTCGTTCATCCCTCCACAACGACCTGCCGCACCTAAAGTCAATAACTCTGCATGGACCAAGACCGGCATTGATGCATTCATTCTCAGTCGATTGGAGCAAGCCGGTTTATCGCCAGCTCCTGAAGCCGATCCTCGAACGCTGATTCGTCGGCTGCACCTGGACATCACAGGGTTGCCTCCCACTCCTGAGACGACTGAGAAGTTTGTCAAAGAATACCAAGCTGAAGGCGACGCAGCGCTCTCGCGATGGATCGAGACCTTGATGAGTCTGCCGACTTGGGGCGAGCATCGCGCGCGATACTGGCTAGATGCGGCCAGATATGGCGATACTCACGGTCTGCATTTTGACAACTATCGCGAGATGTGGCCCTATCGAGACTGGGTCATTCGATCCTACAACGCTAATCAAGGCTTTGATCAATTCACTATCGAACAACTGGCGGGAGATCTTCTTCCCAATCCTTCGCGCGATCAACTGATTGCAACCGGTTTTCAACGCTGCAACATTACGACCAACGAAGGCGGTACGATCGACGAAGAGAATGTCGCCATGTATGCCTCCGATCGTGTGCAGACCTTTGGCTGGGTTTACATGGGGCTCACCACGAACTGTGCTCAGTGTCACGATCACAAGTTCGATCCCATTACGATGAAGGACTATTACGCCCTTGCCGCCTTTTTCCGCAATACGACACAAGGCCCCAAAGATGGCAACGTAGCTGATGGTGGTGGTCCAGTCATTCGAGTTCCAACGATGGCCGACGCGCCACGATACGAAGCGCTGCCCGGGGAAATTGCATCGGCAAAATCAGCTCGTGACAATCGACGCAATGAAGCAACGGGTGATTTTCAGAAGTGGCTTGCCAGTCAATCGCTCGATGACTTTGAAAAGACTCTTCCCAACGATTCGATGATCGTTCGCGCGCCGCTGATCGAAGGCAGTGGCAACGAATCGCTAAATGTCTGTACCGACAGTCGCTTTAAGGCGATTGGCGATGTTTCGTGGATCGCAGATGGCAAGCTTGGTTCCGCTCCCGTCATGAAAGCTGGCGGAACGTTTGAACTAGGCGAGCTCGGCGATTTTGATCGCTCGCAAAAATTCAGCTTCGCCGCGTGGGTTAAGCCAAACTCGAACGGCGGCACCGGAGCGATCCTAGCTCGAATGGACGTAGCGCAGAATCACCGCGGCTATGACTTCTGGTACGAGAATCGCAATATCGGCGTGCATATCATCGATGCTTGGCCTGACAACGCTCTGAAGGTAGTGACTGACAAGCCCGCGCTCAAAGAGGGTACTTGGTCGCACGTTGTTGCAACCTACGATGGCTCGGGTAAGTCCGAAGGCGTGAAGATCTATGTCGATGGGAAGCCTCAAAAGACGAAAGTCGCTTCCAATAATCTCAAGCCCGATGCCAACATTCACGCGTCCACACCTCTGCGGATTGGTCAACGCAGCGTTGATCAAGTCTTCGATGGAGCAATTCAAGAAGTTCGCGTTTATGGAAAGGTGTTGTCGAAAGAAGATTCGAATCTCTTGGCAACCATTCAACCATTAGCATCGCTCTTAAAGGTTCCAGCGGAAAAACGTTCCGCAGAACAGCAAGAGTCGCTCTTCAAGCACTATCTGGCGACAGCCGATGCGGCCTATCAGCAGCTTGACAAGCAAGCGCAAACACTTGAAGGAGAACTGGCCGAAATTGAGAAACGAAGTCCAGTCACTCACGTACAGCGCGAGAAGCCCAACTCGACTCCAATGGCTAACATTTTGATGCGTGGAGAGTACGACAAAGTGGGTGATGCTGTTCAAGCCGCTACGCCGGCCTCACTGCCTGCCCTGCCAGCCGGTGCACCGACCAATCGTTTGGGGTTAGCTCAATGGTTGATGGATAAGAGTAATCCACTGACATCGCGAGTCGCCGTCAATCGGTTCTGGATGCAAGTGTTTGGTTCAGGCATCGTGGTCACTTCAGAAGATTTTGGAGTGAGCGGAGCGATGCCGACGAATCCCGAGTTGTTGGATTGGTTGGCCGTCGAGTTCCAAGAGAATGGTTGGAATGTAAAGAAGCTGTTCAATCAAATCTTCATGAGCGCTGCCTATCGCCAGTCTGCACAGGTGACTCCAGAAAAGCTCGAACGAGATCGCGATAACGCAATGCTCTCGCGAGGCCCAAGATTCCGAATGGATGCTGAGATGATTCGCGACTATGCACTGGCCAGCAGCGGATTGTTAACCGCTGAAATGTTCGGTGCGCCAGTCAAGCCATATCAACCCGAAGGAATTTGGGACGTAGTTGGACTGCCCGAAGGGAATACTCGCATCTATCAACAAAGCAAAGGCAAGGATCTCTATCGACGGACTTTGTATACGTTCTGGAAGCGAATGGCTCCGCCACCGAATCTAGAAGCGTTTGGTGCACCAAGCCGTGAGGTTTGTGCTGTTCGTCGCGAGCGTACCAACACGCCATTGCAAGCGCTCATCACGCTCAATGATCCACAGTTCGTCGAAGCGGCGCGAGCCTTGGCGACTCGCGCACTCGTAGCGACTCAGCAAAGTAACTCATCTCGAGGTGTCAATGCTAACGGCGACAATGCCGCATTGGCCTTTATTGCCGACGTTGTCCTTTGCCGACCGCTCGCCATGAACGAACAGGCGATCCTACTTTCGAACAAAGATCAATTGCTTGCTCATTACCAAGCTCATCCCAGCGACGTCGAACAGCTCTTGAAGGTTGGCGAATCTCCAGTCGATACAACCATCAACGCAGCTCAACTAGCCGCCTGGACAATGGTCTGCAATCAGATCTTGAACCTGGATGAAGTCTTGAATAAGTAAGCTGCAACCGTCTCTGCAAGTACTGCCCGTGCCACTCTGCGAACTCAGTGTGGCACGCTCTGAGAGGCGAGGGCAGCAAGCCTCGAAGGGCGTGGCTTTGTCTCACTTCATACCTCCAGCAGTTCGACTACCGTTACAGCACGAGTGTTGAACTCTCCCGCGCGCTGACTCTACCGTTAGCAATCAACTCATTCGCGGGTCCGGGTAGGTCAAACTCCTGCCGGGTTTGACCAAGTTTGACTGCGCGACAATCAAGACTTGCATGACGTCCATCCACTACGTTTTGGCAGTCTCGCGATTATCCATCATCTCAACAGCAGCTCGTTAGCTTCGGCCACGACGCGATAGGCAAATGATTTGACGATTGCGTTGATTCAACTGTTCGGACTGGCTGAACCCTGCCGTTCGGTGTTATGATGAACGTAAATGTTCCATTACTTTTACTTTTTTGGAGAGTTCGAGCCATGCCTGACATGAATTCGGAGTTCTACTCGTGCTGTGGATACGGTGTGGAAATCTCCGGGAATGTTATCGACATGATTGAAGGGCAACGTGGGCACCAAGTTCGATGTAAGTTGTGCGCCCAGTCTTTCGTTGTACCCGGCGATTTGCAAGACGCTCGGGACGCGATCCCCGCGCACTTCCTTGCAATACACCAGTTGAAGGGCTCGCTGGAAGGGCCGATTCTATCGCAAATGTAGGGAGGCGGGCACAAGGTAACGTGGAGTGTTATGCAACGAGCAAGCTTAGTAAAATATTCAACGCAAAGTAAGCGAATCCACCTTTCTGCAACGTTGCTCGCTGACTCTTCATAGTGGGTCGATCTCTACAGCGACGTCTTATTCCGCGCGAGCACACGAGCGAGTGGGGACACAGCATACCTGTCCTGGGAAATGTAAGCGTGAGCTGCCCGTGCCACCTTTCTTCAGCGAAAGCAACTAGGCAGGACTTGATGATGTTCCCGAATAGGACAAGATTGCAAACCATGAACCTACAGTCTGTGATTTACGAGTGGTTCGATCAAGCAACAGTACCGGAGGATCGAAGCGATTTTTCTGTATTCGAGCGTCAAATACGATTGATAGGCGACAGGGTACTCTTTGTGAGCTGGTGTCAAGTGTTGGATTTGAACTTCACTGGCCGGTGCGTGACCTATGCAGTGTCGCTTTCAACAACTTCATTTTTTGACGACATTCCAAACGCTATAGTTGATGCGTCTGGCTGCAAGTTATGGTCGCCACTTATCGGAAAGAGAATATTGATTAAACAACAATTTCCGCATTTGCTGTTAGAGCATGAATACTACAGCTTAAAACTCGACTCCGAGGATTCTGCACATGTGAAGGTCGTAACTTGTGATTAGTAAATACGGGCAGTTCGGAGTTTGGACACAGTTTGGGGACACAGCATACGCGACTCAATCCCAAGGGGCTCAACGGTATCTAGCGGTTGCGCTGTGCCGACGAGATAGGCGGACGTGTGGGGACACAGCATATGCAACAGGTGTTTGGAGTGTGTGGGGACACAGCATACGCAATTCAATGCTGGAGATCGTGCGGCGATGGGTAACGATTCGCAGTTCAATCGAGAGGAACTGAAGATTGCGAAACAGAGTCGATTAAGTAACGTCGGCTTGAATAAGTCGGCACGAAATCAAGGTCTTGAAGATGTGGCCTAATTTGCTTGGCAGCGAGACGTTGCGTTGGGCCGAAACGGAGTCGCGTTAAAAACGTCGGCCTGACGTTACGGTCTTGAAGAATCCGCCTTAGATTGCACAGTCGTGCCTAAGCCTGCCCCTAGATGGTGAGAAGCTGCCGAGCTTCTGGTTTGAGCGTGAATCTTTGTTTACGCTTGGAGCTTCTGTATCGCTCGACGATGTGGGGCTTTCCAGCCACGGTACTGAATAGCTTGCCGAAACTCTTGATGAGTTCGCACCAGGACTCTGGCGATATTCCCAGTTCCAATCGCTCGAAGATTGGTGGTGCATCAGGCGGTATGCTGCCGTGCTTGCCAGGCACTACGACTCGAGCAGTCCAATCCAGTAGCTCAATGTAGTCACGGTCGCTCATGTTCAGAAAGCCAAGATCACTGCATCGATAGCCTGATGGGCTTGGGTTCACCTGTAGAGCATCTCGAAGTTCGTCCAGTTTTACAGGTGCGATCGTTCTATCGCGAGCCTTGGATAGCCGCAATGATTGTACTTCTTGAGCTTGATGAACTGAGCCTGGTTTCAACGTTGATTCAACCTGATCTTGCTTGAAGTTGCCGAACGGCGAAGAGGCAATCGCGTGGCTTGCATTTGAACAGGGCTTGCCGGCGCCGAGCAACTCTGCTTCAATCCCTTCCTTCAGAACCTGAATGCGACGTTGGATCGAGGTGTAATCACTTTGCTCAAGCAACTCTGCAATGGCTGCTCGAATTGGATTCAAGTCGACGTAGGCTGCACAGGCCAATAGCGAAGTTTCATCGAGAAGCCGTACAGCTTTGTATCGATTTTGCCACACCTTCCCTTTTTCATCGTCGTCACGGTTAATTCGCTGAGCAATGTTCTGGCAAAGCAATCGCATCCACCACGATATGTCGCTTAGTCGAGAGCGCGTTTCTTTGAGTTTCTTCGGATTGTTGCGAATTGCGTTGAGCTGCCCTTCGGTGGGCTCTTTGGCCGAGCCGTCTCTATTCTTGCGTTTCGGGCACAGCATCATCCATCGCTGAGCAACTTCTGTGTCGCTCCACTGCGCAACGACATCGGGCCGCTGCCGAAGAACCTGATGGAAATGATTGGAGAGTATTGAATAGCAAAGGATATCGATCCCGAAGTACCGAGCCAGATACTCCATGCGCAGCTCGATCCAGTCCTTGCGATAATCGTAATTCCGCCCAGTCACTTCATCTTCGCCGAACAAGAAGCAGCGACGAACCGTGCGATTCATCACATGAACGATAGCCTTCTCATCGGGCGTAAACAATTCCCAGCGACACAACCGACACATCGCCAGCCTCCTACATCGCAACTAATGGTTCAATCAAGCCTCTTCAGCAACCGAGCTGAACTGGCCAAGGACTATTAGTCTGTTTTGGAGCAAAATCCTTACACCGATTTTCGAAGATTTTCAAAAATAGTTGATTTCTGGTAAGCTAGGCAAATGCGGGCTGTGTCCCCGTGCCTTCCCGGCCTCCGTGCCTCCCCCTCCCGTGCCTTCAATCGCAATTCGGTAACTTGTTATTTGTGCAGGCCAAACGTGACTCAAAATGAAGATTGGATGGAAGAACTGAGCGAATCGGAACGTCAAGCTCTAAATCGCGCAGGGCGCGGTCAGGATTTAAACTCAAGGCGTTCGGACGATCTGATGCTCCGGGCGATTGAGAAGTCAGGAATGGACCCTCTGCAAGCTCAGCAGGCTCGCGACCCAAATCGTTTGTTAGCGAAGGCTCAAGGACCAGTTATTGCACTTGGCGGGCTTCTATTAATTGGAATCGGAGGGTGGAGAGTATGGAATGCGTGGGGTTATTCCACAATTTCACCAGGCGGAATTGCCATGCTGTTTTTTGGTGTCGTTGTCTTCATTGGAGGAATCGTCAATGCTCTGGGAGGGAGCGACTGAGTCCTACAGATTCAACACAACTAAGCTCCTTGCTGTGGAAGTTTGCCAGAAGTGCGCTGAGCTAGATCGAACGCGTGCGAGGTGTGGTAGCAGGTGTGGGGACATAGCAGGTAGGTGTGGTAGGTGTGGGGACATAGCATGCGCTGAACGTAGCAGGTAGGTGTGGGGACATAGCATGCGCTGGACGTGTGAGGCACAGATATGCAATTCAATTCGCGCGATACAGATCACGACAGTCGACAGACCAGAGGCAACGAGGCGATGGAAAACCACTCGCGGCTGTAGCGTGTGGAGCTAGAAGCTTGCAATACTGGGTAGCATCGATAACGACGTGTAGATAAGGTCAGCTAGCGTTAAGGAGTGGGGACATAGCTGGGCGCGAGAATGGACGACGTGTGCGATGTGAGTGAGGAGAGCACCGGGTGTGGGGACACAGCAAACGCGATTCAATGCAGAGGTAAAACTTCAGAGCGTACTACCCGTGCCTCGAAGAGTTAACGGTTGATTGGGAACAGAGGTATGGGACACAGCATGCGCCACACGGGAGTGACGGAGTAAGTGATTCTCCGGGTGGAACTTGAGCTGATCATTCCTAAGGAAGATCGACGCAAAGAATGCGGCGATCGACAAGTTGAAGCTTGTCGATACGAAGTCAGCGTTCTACAAACGGCTGGAATGTTTCCAAGTCAACGCCAATTCTCAACATTCGCTACATCTGGAACGGCGACAATGACCCATGGGCCGCCGGTCGGTGTCGTAAACGAATGCCCAAAAAGACCTCCGAATGCCGTAACTGAAGTGCCCGTTGGCTTCGTTCTGCTTAGATTTTGGCGTGGGTTTGGAGCGAGGCTTTTTTCTGCCCTTAGGATCGTTGTCATCATCGACTTTTGCGGCATCCGTCGAGTCGTTCGAGCTCTTTAGTTCGAGTCGAAGAGATTGGCGATTAGGTGCATTGGCCATCGTGATGAATGCACCATTGAGATCAGCCGCAACGAAATGCGGGATAGATACCGGATTATCTCTACCTGGGACGTCATAGGGGAAGTCCAGTTTGAAATCCTTTGCCATTTCGTACGTATAGCGACTCTTGTCCAAGGCCAGCGACCATACCGTCGACTTTTCGCCCCCTGTTGTAATCCTCATTGAGTTTGGCGAGGAGCTGTTGTTCGAACCTGCTAATTGGTTGAGCCGGTTATGGTCGTACGCTGTGGATGCTTGAAAAACCGGATTCGGATAAGGCGTCAGATCGCTAGAAGATCCCATGGGCTTTTCATAGCGAACAACCCCCGAGCCAACAACGCCACTGGCTGATGTCGTGTTAGTAACTGGCTCGCTCGATGTTGTCGATGAACCGGAACTACAGCCGAGAAGGGTTGAGATAGGTAGGATTAACAATGATAGAAGCCAGTTGTGTAGCTTAAGTCGAGTTGAGGGACGCATAGAGGTACCAAGATTTCGAATTTGGAAGAGTAGCCACTTGCCGTCTAGCTGACTGTGCGTGCCGCTGCACAAGTTACATTACATCTTGTCCATTTGAGTGAATTCGCCGAATCAATTTCCAGAGATCCAAAACCTGAAACTAGCACATTAGCGGCGTCAGTATATCACACGGTGAACATGAGAAGATAAGCGGCAAAGGTCCATGCTAATTGTGCGATTCGGATGGGCTCCGATATTCTGGCAAAGCAGTCGAATTCACCACGACTCGGTCGAGAGCTCGTTCTAAGCGACACAATCGACACATCGCCAGCCTCCCATACGCAAATGCGGGCTGTGTCCCCGTGCCTCTGGCTTCCCCGTGCCTCTGGTATCCTCGAATCGGGATAAAGCAATCATGTTTACTTGGCTTAATTCGCAAGGTGTACGGAGCGACTTGGGCTTCGAAGTCGAGAATATAGATCGATATTCAATAGCGTATCGCGAAGGCGCTATCCGCCTGGATACCCTGCGTGATTTTTAGCAAGAAATCGTTTGAGACTGTTGGGGACAAAACTGGCAAGACTGAGCGAGATCGTATGGTCAAGAACTTTGGCGATGCATTGGAATTCCAAGGGCTGCCGTAGTTATCGATGATTGAAACCGCCGGGCAAGCGATGTAAAGAGAAGGCAACAGGAGTAGGGACACAGCGGGGAAAGTATAGCCGCGGGCTGTGTCCCCAACCGCGCCAACCACCGCGAACTTCAAGAAAGCAATCGTTTTCTACTCCGGCCGCCTGGATCTTTACCTACGATAATCCCGGATCGACCGTCTTTACCATGACATGCCCATGAAGAAATACTGAGAGGCTTGAAATGAGAGGTACTTCCTCAGTTCATTTGCTTACATCAATTGTCGCGATATTTTGTTTTGTAGCCACGACATCACACACTCTCTTTGGTGAAAGTCTTGAAGAAGAGACAATTGGAATAATCGACAAGCTTGAGACTCAGTTCTATTTCTTCCGTCAAGGCTCCGGCAATTGGACCGTATATCGTGGCACAAATGCCCAGACGTACTGCAATGGAAATTCAATCATCACAAACTGGGATGACGTGGTTCACTGCTACAAGCCACTTTCCAATGGTTCACTTGAACTTAAGTTTAGTATTCCAGCGCCCTACGAAGGTAGCCGGCGTATCGCGTGCGACGTAGAAACAAAACTGTGGCTTGGAATGCAAGTATTCAATTACGAGCGCGGTGATGTGCGTTTTCATCGATTCAAGCTTGAGGATGGTAAATGGACCGATATAAGGCCATTGGCAATTTCAGGCGACGAATTTGATTTAGACTATGGAACGGGCCAAGGGTTTCGCCCTATTTCTGGTTTGAAACGACGTGGTGTTTTGTTCTATAGCGCTGGCCGACCGAAGTGCGTTATCGTAGCAACCGACGATGTTATTCCCGTGTTTAAGTCCGCGAATTCTGTGAGAGCTGATACAACAACGTTGGATACAGCGATTGCATCTAGCATAAATGAGCAGTTCGGCGTTTTCGAACTAGAGGCTTCACGTGTCAAGCAGGAATACATATGGACTTTTCGTCATTGGGATACAAACATCGTAGATTGGGAGATGATCGGCCCACGAGTACTTGTAGAGACATCAAAAGCGAATTACGAATTAAGCAATTTGGGATCCGCTTCCATTGTAAATGGATCGACGGCTTACTTAGACAACGACCTTAGCATCTTTTTTTCTCGATTCGCGACCGTAAGTTGGAGCAATGACGGTCAGAGATTTACCAAATTGAGTGCAGTGACTCCAGAAGCGGCAGGCTTGCTCGGAATGTTTCAACTAAGTGGTCAATTGTATCTCGTAGCCGCAGATGAAAAAGAGAAGCGATTTTGGATTGCGGAAACGAACACGGACATACTTACAAAGCCAAATAAGTTTACGCCAAATTGGACAGAAGCGACTTTCGTTGATGTAGCCGGAATGACCGTTGAGATGTCCAAGGGTGAACGTAGGAAGAAAGTGTTTTGGTTGAGATTAGCGGCGACTGCGTCGGCACTCGTCTCATTTGCAATGGCGTTAATGACGTATAGGTCGATTCGTCGTTCACGCTCGATTAAGAAATCTCGATCAAGTTGAGATCGATCCCGAATGCCGTTAGGCTGATTCGCATTCAATTCTTTACTACCGAATCAGTTTGCAAGATGCTCGGCGATTACACGAATCGGATCATTCTCGTCTCGCTTTGCGAGCTCACGCAAATAGGCTTTCGACTCTGGAGTCTTCAGCATTCCTAGCAATGAAACCAATCGTGGTGCAATACGCAGATTCGCCGACTGGTCAGAATCTATTTTGCGTATTTCTAACTTGACTCTTTCAAGAGCTTTTTCGGGGTGATCGACTGCCCGCAACATTGCTTGGAATCCGAGCACCTCGGATTCGTCGGATAGCTTTTCAAGCCACTGATCAATTGTGGTTGGATCGCCCGTGTTTGTACGCGTTGTGTTCCAAATCTTGCAGATGCCCTCAGAAGAACCGCTGCAAACTTGCCTTACATCGTTGCCAAAACCAACCGTGTGAATGTAATGGTCGTGTTTGCCTGCATCAAGCGCGAGCGATCCACTAAGAGCATTCCAAATTTTTACGTTCCCTGAACTGCTGCCAGTTACAAGCCATATTCCATCGCTGGACAAGTCCATCGCACCAAAGATAAAGGAGTTGCCCGGAATTGAATTGGCGAGTTCGATCTCATCCCCTAATTGCCAAATTCGCACCGTCGAGTCCATGTCCGCGGTAGCTACGATATTTCTGAATGGGTAGGCCACAATTGTATACATACGCTGGTCGATACGTTGGTTTGGATTCTGATTGGGAAGCGTAACATCCAGCTCAGAGAGAAGTTTACCGTCGGTCGGATCCCAGGATCGTATCCGACTATCCCATCCAGTGGTTACTAGTTTCTTACCGTCGGGCGCAAAATCCAAACCATAGATTTGTTTGTGCTTCAGAGTCCGTTTCTCCTCTGGCTGGTCGAGGTTCATGAGGTAAGCAGAACTTTGGCGAAAGACAGCGGCGGCTAGTTTCTTACTATCGCCGGAAAACTTCAGACACTCGACAATCGAATGCGGGTCTTTTCCCAAGGGCCACTGCCAGTGATACATTTCTTTGTTGGTGGCAAGATCCACTGCTACCACATGGACGTCAGATTTTGTCGCGCCACCATACGCAAGCCAACGGTCATCGGCCGAGAAGTCAACGGCAGAAGGTTCAATCTCTTTTGCTGTGATCGAGGCTTGTTCTTGTAGATCCTTTGCCGACAGGATGGCGATTCGTCCCTTTTCGTACACCACGGCGAAGCGTTTGCCTGAGGGCGAGAAGGAGGCGATGGATGATGCATACTCGGCACCGGGGAGCCCCAGTTCTTTGAAGATCTCCAAATCCCAGCGGCGAATCTTTCCGTCCCAACCCGAAGAATACAGCTGCTTTCGATTCTTGGAGAAGGCCAGCGCCCAAGGGTACCACTCGTGCCCAACCAATTGACCAACTTCCTTTCCAGATGTCGAATCCAGAATGTAGATTCGATTGTCGGTGGCACCAACGGCAACTCGTTTGCCGTTAGGCTCAAAGGCTATATCCGAAGTGTAGTTTTCATGCGGATTATTGAGTGGAGCGGTGAACTCCCACATTTTTTCACCACCCGCAACTCGATACGAACGCACTGAGTTATCTCGTTCAGTGACAGCAATTGCAGTTCCATCGGGCGAAAAATCCATTCGAACAAGCTTATCGCCCAGCGTAATTCTTCTGATCTCTTCTCCTGTCGCTAGATCGGCAATCACCAATGTTTCGGGTTGGCTACTCATGGTGTAAGCCAGCACTTCTTCAGTTGGACTGATTCGCAGCATCGAAAAGTCCCCTGAAAAGGTCAGGCGATCGTCTCCATTCCCGTCCATTCGTCGAAGTATCGCATTTTCCAAAGTCCACAGCTCTTCGCGGTCTGCATTAAGAACGGCGATGCCAAGTGACGATCCAACCGCGAGATACTCACCGTCTTTGGAGATATCAAGTGATAGAACGCTATCGCTCCTGGAGGACAGCGATTGACGAAGAAGTAAACTGTCAGTCGGAATCTCTTGAGTTTCATCTTTAGCTGGATCGTATTCTGCAATCCTGCCTGGGCGTCCTATCCCAATCAATCGCCCTGTCGCTTGTGAGAAAACCAACGGGCGATTCCCATAGCCACTGTTTGTGTTGCGCACAGGAATCACGGAAGGGTCAAGCTTTTTGACTTCTAATCCTGATTCTGCATCCCAAACATTGATCGAGTTTGAAACAGAGACGACATACTTTTCGTCTGGCGACAGAAGCAATCCGATCACCGATTGTGGTGGGCGAAATCGTGTTGTTCCGAATTGAGCAATCACTCCTTGTTGCTTGAGCTCGGCTGCTGCCAATTCTCGCGTATCCTGATCCGCCTTCTTTCCCTGACCATGAACCATCGTCATGGGCAACAGAATCACAAGTGAGAGGATTCTGGCAAGAGACATTACCGAGTTCTGCATGATGGCGTTTTCACTGAAAGGAGATGGCTCAAGACAATATGTGATTGGCTCGCGATTCAAGCAGTAGGAAGTCGACTGAGCTATCGCAACAACATAAGTTTGAAACCGAATCGCTCTGAAAGATTCTACCGAAGAAACTCCTTGCTTTGGGCATTTTCGAATTGCTTTTCGAAGCTTTCAACAGGCAAGCTGCTTGTCATCGACGCCGCGGTATCGTCGTATCGGAGTCACTTCCCCTCACTGCGGCCAGTGTCCCCATATCCATCTATTTCGAAGAATTAACTTTGGGTGGCACGCTCTGAGAGGCGAGTGCAGCAAGCCTCGAAGGGCGTGGTTTGGTCTGACCACCCGTAATTCTCGGCTCTGCACAAGCTATCCAGCCCATTAGTTATTGCCTCGCTACGCTTCGGTCAACAACTTCTGAGCGTGCCACCCAACGCCAGTCCGACCGCCGAACAAGAAGCAGCGGCGAACTGTGCGATTCATCACATTAACGATAGCCTTCTCATCGGGCGTAGATAATTCCCAGCGACACAACCGACACATCGCCAGCCTCCTGCGCGGGCTGTGGCCCCGCACCTTCTCGCAATCCCATGCGTGCCAATCCGATACGACGTATTATCCCCACAAAAAGTCGAATACCCGGTAGTTGCTCTCTGTTAGCAGCCAAGCGACTTTTTTCGAAAGCGAAATAGTCCGATCCCGATCGTCGCTGCCAAAAGCATCCCCGCAGAAGATGGCTCGGGTACTGCCGATATCTTATTCATATTGAAGACTACTCGACTGTCTCCTACGCTCCCAATTCGTTTACCATAACCTGCAATAGATCCAATTTGGTTACCCAAAAGTGATATGGAGAGCGACTCCCAGTTGTTAGCAACAAGTCCAAGTTCCACCAAGCCACCCAAATCGAAAAGTCCTTCGTTAACAGAAAAGTAGAAAGCACGATTCCCCTGACTTAGCCCAGAACTGCTGAAAAGGGTGTATTCACCGAGCACTATTCCATTTTCGCCGAGGTACATAGCTCGGCTGAAAGCGTAGCCTGTGCTGTCGATGGATAGCGTTAGATCAAAAGTTAAGCTCGAGGTTGGATCGAAAATCCAAGCCGATTGCCCCTTGGCAGTGGCGCCAATGAATCTATCTGCGTAACCAACAACTTGCCCATTAATGTTGGTGAAGTTAATAACAGAGTTGTGATAACCGTCGTTTCGGAAGTACTCAGATGCCACCAAGCCGATACTCCTGGTGGTAGTACCGTCAAAGTGCCAAGCTGACTGGCCTAAATCAACGTTTCCACTGTTGTACCTCAGTGACGTTCCTGCAACTGTCCCGTTGATACTAAAACCCATGATGGAGGAATGTTGAAAGCCATCGGACCTTGTATGCATTCCATCAGTCAAGCCAATTTTCGTAGTACTCGACCCATTGTCAACCCACGCGTTTCTGCCGAGATATGTAGTGCCACCGTTCCATCGGTCTGCATAGCCAGTGACTCCACCAGATTCACTGGTAATGGCAATCGCATTATCGATTCGTCCGGTATTGCGAGTGTACTCTGCCGAATATAGACCTATCTGACGGTGCGCTGTTCCGTTAAACGACCAAGCCGATTGTCCCAGAAAAACACTTCCACCGTTGTAACGCGCCGATAATCCGGAAGAATGTCCAGTCTCGCTTAAGGCAACAACTTCGCTAGATCGAAAACCGGACGAATTCGTATGCATAACGTCAGTTAATCCGATTTTTACAGTATTTGAGCCGTTGTAGAACCATGAACTTCGCTCAAGCAGTGTGTTGGTGCCATCGTATCTGTTCGAATAGCCGACTACATGACCTTGTCCGTTTCCATCTATTGGTCGCGAGTCTTTCCAACCATCATTCCGAGTGTACTGTGCGTCTGTAAAGCCCAACTGTGTTGTCGTCGTTCCGTTTGAAACCCATGCACTTAATCCCTTCCAGACATTAGAAGCATCGTTTCTAAACGATGTGCCCAATACATATTCTCCATGAAACGATTGAAGTGCCTCATTTTGTCGAAAACCTGTTGCCGTTGTATGTTGATTGTCCAGCAATCCTATTTCGTTCGTAACAGTTCCGTTGTAGTACCATACGGACTGTCCTATCGGTGTGGTTCCCGAGAATCTGTCAGTTCGACCGAACACTTTGCCGGCTTCATTGAAGTCTTGGTAATTGTTAGTCTGCAATCCATCGGAGCGAGTAAAACTTGTCCCCGTTAATCCTACTTTGGTAGTAGAGGCTCCGTCGGACACCCAAATAGATTGGCCCTTGTAACTAGAGGTTCCAGAATAGCGGCTTGCTAATCCTAGTATGCGACCTGAATCCGTCACTCGTACAGCGTAGTTGTCGCGAATGCCTGTCGAGCTTGTATGCTCAGAATCAAGTAATCCTACTATTCTTGTGTCTGTTCCATTGAAGAACCACGCACTGCGACCAAGGTTATTGCTCGTCCCATTAAATCGGTCGGATGCACCAACTACCCAGCCTGTGGCATTCATTTGTGACACGAATCCATAACGATACCCATCATTCCGTGTGTGTTCTGTATCAAGCGGACTGATTGGTCGAATGTCAAACTGCTGCGCATCTATTCGGTCAATAGAAAAAACGATTGTTAAGTAAGTTGCAATTAGCAATGTTGGTCTCACGCAAATCCTCAGATTCATTGTGATTGACACTTAGCAGTAGGATGAATGCGTTTTCCCGATCCGTACTCTTGTATTGGGATGACCGCGGAATGTGTCGCACTAGTATATTTTGACTCGATTTAAGACGCAATGATGGGAGTATCGAGCGGTCAAATTGGAGTTGCACGCCTGGAATTCGCCACGGGATAGTGGATCTTTGGCGGTACTAGTTTGCCGTACAAAAGGGCACGGCGTAGTGGTACGGGGAGGTTGAAAGCGTGCGGAGACAGTCTGAATGGTTTTGCGTTTTTCTGGATAGTGATGATGGGAGTAATCTGCCGCGGTGGAAAGGTGGTTTACGGGAGATGAGCGGATCAACTGAAGGATTACAAAACTCGGTCTCAGTGTTTTTCGAGTCGCGCGATAGGGATTATGAGTTTCCTGCAGGCGGGCATCATCAACTGTTGACCGCACAAGAGCAAGAGCTACTTGCGTGGCTTAGCGACTGCGGATTGTCAATCGAACAAAAAATCTCCACATTGGTGAAAGACCGAGATTGGAGCGAGTGTTATTCGCTCGTCATTTTTGGTGTTCGGCTTGCGATCTTGGCTGTTCGACAAAGGCCACCATCTACTTACAGTACAGGGTTAGTCGCGTTGGTTGCTGGTAGTCCTAAAGTGGATTGGCGAGACGTGCTTGGCGCATTCGCAATCTTTGATGCCTGTGGGCGGCGAATCGGCGTTGATTTCCAAGCAGAAGTGGAACGCGTTGCCGCTTGTGGCGAGCCAGAATTGCTACGTTCCACAATTGACGGTTTCTTCTCTCGCGATGCAGAAATGCGCTGCGTTGATGTCATGGGTTTTCAAGAGTGCGGCGTGGGCGAAACACTTAACTATCGTCCCAAGAGTATGCTCTGAACAAATGGCCAGTGAGGTCGAAATAGTACATCCGCAAGTTAGGGTGCGATATGCAAAACTACGCTCTGAGATGCGAGGGCAGCAAGCCTCGAAGGGCGTGGTTTGATCTGACCACCCGTAATTCTCGGCTCTGCACAATCTATACACGCCCATCAGTTGTTGCCTCGCTACGCTTCGGACGACAACTTCTGAGCGTGCCATCCAACGCCACCACCCCGACCGCCTAACAAGAAGCAGCGACGAGCTGTGCGATTCATCACATGAACGATGGCCTTCTCACCGGGCGTAAACAATTCCCAGGGGCACAATCGACACATCGCCAGCCTCCCACATCGCAACTAATGGTTCAAGCATGCCACTTCAGCAACGGAGCTGAACTGGCCAAGGACTATTAGTCTGTTACGGAGCGAAATCCTTACACCGATTTTCGAAGAGTTTCAAAAACAGTTGAAAGCTGTTAAGCTGGATAAACGCGTGCTGTGGCCCGATTCCGTTCACTTCAGGGAAGGCGAAGTCAAATGAACAAGAATACGATACCTTTGCTTGGGTTCATAACACTACTTTTTCTAACTGCAACGAAGGCACGCTCCGAAGAGCCTGCTCAAGAAAAGAAGCCCGCAGTACGTTTGCTCACCAACATCGACGTTGGAGAGTTCGGATCGGAGCAGTTGCGCATTGGAGACTTAGATGGTGACGGTGGTCCCGATCTGTTGCTGGTTCAATCCGAGTACGCAAGCCGCTCGATTACATGCCTGACTGCGCTAACGATCGAAGGAAAAGTCCTTTGGCAGGTTGGAACGCCATCGCTTTCCAACGGACGCATCTATAGCGATTTGCCAGTACAGATTTATGATTGGGACGATGATGGAGAGAACGAAGTACTCTATGTCAAGCAAGCAAAGTACCTGGAACCCTGGAATATTACGGGAATGTTTCCGGCTTCGAAAACCAGGGAGCGAGCCGCAAAGTACGAAGGTAGTGCAACACTGATTGTTTTGAATGGAAAATCAGGAATGCAGGAACAGAGTTTTCCGATTCCTGCGGCAGCCGATGATTGTTTCCTGTTAGCGGATCTTACTGGCCGAGGACGTCGAGGTGATCTGGTCGTCAAAGATCGATACTGGAATGCTTGGGGGATTGCGCATGACGGCAAGGAGCTCTGGCATTGGAGCGGTTCCACAGGTCATTTCCCAGCAGTAGCTGATATCGATGATGATGGCAAAGATGAAGTCTTCTTTGGTTATACTTTGCTCGATCACGATGGCAGCGTCCTTTTTTCTAAAGATCCTAACACTGAGTGGAGCAGTCGCTTTCAGCAAATTGGCGAAAAGCCGACCAAGAAAGACTATCAACGCCTTCTGTCCACTCCTATTCACTCAGACGCAAACTGCATCGTACGTTTGGCGAGTGGTCAATTGCGGCTTTACTTCGGCAACAGTGGACCACACTGCATGCAACCAGATGGAAAAGAACTTTGGTCAGGGGTTCAAATGGGCGAGGCTCAACATGTGGTGGCTGGCAGATTTAGACGCGATTCGGAGATCCAACTTGCGATCATTGATCGTACACCAACACCTGATGCTCGAAAGAAGCGCGAGACGGCAGTCGCAGATTTCTATTTGTTCGATCTGAATGGAAAGCAACTTTGGAAACAACCTCAGCAACCAGGCGACTGGATGATTGGCTGCACTTCAGTGGATTGGCGAGGACCGAAGGACCTAGAGGATATTTTGGTTTACGGCAGGTCGAATGGTCAGCCAAGTCAATTAATCAACGGCGAGGGTAAAGTTGTTACTGAGTTTGAAATGCTCTACAAGCCCGATCGACGTTCTCAGGAACCCGAAGCCTGGAGTGAGCCTTTGGGGATTCGCAATTACTACGTGTTGTGCGCGGACGTGTGGGGAGATGCGAGGGATGAAGTGATCCTATTTGGAGCACGTGGGCTGTGCATCTACACCAATCCCCGACCGCTGGCGGATCCGACTCAGTACAACGAAACCCTCTATACTGGGATGTAAGAGATCATCGATAGTGCATCTCCCTAACAATGATGGTAGATAAAGCAACGTCCTTGTTTTCCCGAGCTGGGTTTGCGTTCTTAACTTTGTGTGGCAAGCTCTGAGAGGCGAGTGCCGCAAGCCTCGAAGGGCGTGGCTTGGTCTGACTTGGCGTACACGGTCTGCTCAACCTTGCCGAAGAAGGAATGTTAGTCTGTCTGAGTGCGAATTCCTTAAATCGATTTTCGAGGCTGTATTCCCATACCGCCATGGGCTCTAACTTTTCCCTAGGTCCTATCTTTGTTCTGTTAGAATTGAGTTTGCTGGACAAGAATGGGAATTTAGGAGGACATGTTGTGAATCTGCAAGTAAAACTTCCAAAATCACTGGAAATCGCATTGAAAACGCAGGCTAGTGCAGCAGGAAAAGACATTGAGTCATTTGTTCTTGAAGCTCTGGAGCTAGCTTTGTGTCAAGGTCCCAACGGCGAATCAACAGCAAAGCTTTCCCATGAGCAGTTTCGTGATCGATTACAGCAAGTCATCGACCTTCACCCCCGCGGGAACGCCTCGATGGATGATAGTCGCGAATCGATTTATGCGGGTAGAGGCGAATGAGCGTCTTGCTCGATACGAACATCCTGCTGCGAATGAGCAACAAACTTCATCCAATGTGCATTGCGGCAAGGGATTCCGTCGCACTTCTGGAATCGACCGGGATCGAATTGGTGATTGTCCCGCAAGTAGTCTATGAATATTGGGTTGTGGCAACTCGGCCCATTTCCGTAAATGGACTGGGACTGACCTGCCACCAAGCTGAAATTGACGTAGATGCGTGGACTGCACTGTTCCGTACGTACTTGGATGAGCGAGGGATCTTCTGGCCCCTATAACGACTGAACAGCACATGGATTTATGAGAATCTGATTCAAGTCTCACCCCCCAAAGGCCGGCTCATCGCGATACACTAACTACAATTGCACATATTCAATAACGTCCAGATTCGCAACTTGTAGTTCAGCAATGTGGTTCGCAACATGGGTGACACCAACTTTACCGAAGCAGACTTGTATTTCGCTTACCGGAAAGCCAAGGCAGATCTCTTCTTTGAAAAATCAATCCCCTGCGCAAAGAAGTTTGCGCTATATGAAGAAGCTCTCCAAGAAAACATAAGAAACCTGGCAGAGCGAATTAACAACGCAAGCCAAAACAATTGGTTTAACACGATTGAGACAATTGGAAGCGTATCGTTCGTCCCAAAATCGTTTGACCCAGGTAACAATGATATTCTTGAGCCTAAGTTTCTTGCTTCAAACGCAATAGACAATTGGAAGCGGCTATTCAAACAGAAAGATGACGGCCACAGAAAGCTCAACATCGAATTCCGTCCAATGGCAGATTTTCAGGTAGACATGCATGTTGTCGCATCGCTTTGGATCAATACAGTTGGTCACAAATTCGACGCTTGCCTGGGATCATCAGCGCTTGGCGCACGCCTTAGAAGGGTCGTAGGCTCGAAAAGTTACCACATCAACGTATGGCAGAGCTTTGTACCATACTTCCAGTCCTACAAGAAATGGAGAGACGATGGCTTCAAAGCAATCCGAAAGGAACTCGATGCAGGAAGGAAGGTTGTAGCACTGACGCTCGATTTGCGCCGGTTCTTCCATCAGATTGATGGCAACTTCTTACTAGACGCTCGCTACCAAGATGTTT
>CAUJKA010000358.1 GCA_963204965.1 Planctomycetota bacterium
CTCTGGGAAAGTGCTTCATCCCCAATAATAAAATGGTGGTTGAAGTAGAGCCTGAGAGAAATAAAAGGGCGGATTTGGACTTAGATGGGGGGGGGACGCCCGCGTACCGGGGCGCGGGCGTCCCGCCCGCATTGCCTTCACTACTTCCGTCTCTTCGGTGCGCGGGCGTCTCACCCGCTATTCTTTCGCATTCCAGCCAGACTAAGGATCAGAGCGAGCCACGGAGCACCTGGCCCTCGACGTGCGATCTAACTTGTAGAACTCCAATCCCTAGTCTGGGTGCTGCTCATCAAGAGCAGAGTTTGCAACGCACCTCAACCTAAGAAGCGAGAAACCGTTAGAAGTTCCGCAGCGAGTCGAAAGATAATCAACGAATCTCTTGGATGTCGTCGTCATCAGCGCTTGATCCAGCTTTAGCTAAGCGAATTGACCAATTGCCTTGATAGCCTGAGATATCCCATTTGCCGCAGAGAGTGCCTTCACCATCATAGGTACCAACGTAAAGCACGCTATGACGATTGCGATACTGCTTGAGAAGTTCGACGCTACCGTCTGGACGAACTTTGCCGGAGAGCGTGAAGGAAGCAATGATATCTTTTCCCTCGCCATAAATCGTGGGTCCACGAAAGTCCAAGCGAAGGTCGTTCATCGATTGCCGACCATAACCATTCTGTTGCCACCAACCCGAACATTCGATCATTACTCTGCTCTTCCCAAATCTACCCAGTCATCATCCACAACAAAGAACTATAGCGCTCGCTAAGTGTCAATCAAGTTTCTTCTTTGAAGGCAAGACTCAGGCTCCCTCATCGCGCTTCGGGATTTCCGCCTTGCCTACTGGCTTTAGGCTTCTTCCTGCTTATCCAGTAAGTCTATGGAGCCTCCGAGTGGTCGCTTACGACTTGGATGATTGAAGCGATGTAGTCCACTAGTCAGATATAACGATAAAGGCCATCTATGCGATTCGTAGGCTTTGTTTGAATTGAGTCTAAGAACAATCGCACTTGTCTTATTGCTGTTAAGAAATCATTCAGACGTATTGCTACGTTATCTGCTTAACGAAAGGAAGGAAATCCTGTGCATAAAATGGTAAGTTCTGGATAATCACTGATTTTGAAGCAACGGCCTTGATGATCTGTTCAATTCTTGTCGATGTTACCGTCCCAAACGACGGGCCTAGTACGAGATTGACTTGCGTCAGATTTTTGTTTTTCGCGATTGAATCCAATATCGTCATTCTTGCTAGGTTGTCTGTTGGAGGCATGCTATAGCCTACAATTGACAACTTTCTGCACTCGGACAACTGATGATTCGCCCAGGTCCACCTTTCACTTAGAGGTCCGGTTGTGTCTACACTAGACTTCATACGGCCGGGAAGACAGATGGACGGCATTGAATCTATGCGTTTATAAGCTCCGTTTTGCTCGACTAAGTTATCATTGGATAGGATTTCAGTAGCGCTTCCGTGCAACTGCCAAAATTTTTCGGTGCCTGCGTTTTTATTTCGAACGCGTAGTCTTTGGAAGACCGAGTCATAGTTAAAAGAAAGTACGATGTCGCCACTAGTCGACAGTCTCTTAAACCATCTGTCGTAGGGCTTCCATCGGTCAGAGTCTTCATCGAGCTCATCTAATGGGCCTTCGCATTCCGCGCAAACAGATTTTCTAACCAAAATCGAAAGTCGCTGGAAGAATTCACTGACATTCGCGACTTGGAGATCAAGCTCACGATACTTGAAATCGGGGAATGTGGCTTGGATCACGTCGCGGAATTTGGACGGACAGTTGTGTGAGAAAGCGTCAATCTTTTCGATCAACGATTCAGCGTCAGTGCCGAGTTGGTTTAGTATTGGAATCTCGCGTTGTCCCATATCATCAATAAGACACCGCCAGCCTTCAGGCATTTCGACGCTGCTTCGGAACCGTTGAAGCTCTTTGCTTAGCAACTGGGTGAACAATGGTCCGCCAAGCGGAACGCTAAACCCTGCACCGAGAATGTAGACGTGGTTCAATAGCTTGTTCCTATAGTTGATTTGAAGGTGAGATTGTATCAAATGCTTCGCATATCGGCTTCATCCTGAACCCCTTTGCATGAAACCTAGGGTACGTAAACTGAATCGAAGCCAATCTTCAGATCGCTGCGACAGTACTCGGCGTTTTGTAAAGCGAGTCGCCGGCGACCCACTTGCGATAGCTGAGCACAAACGATTTACCTTCGGAGTCGATCAGCTTAAGTCGCTGGCATATCCAGCCGTTCTCGGAGACCGTTTGTTGATCGATGGGCTTGAGTATCCACTCCAGTCGCGAGAAGCCACGACGGCCGACAGCGCGGTACGAGCCGCCTTCGGAGGTGAGCGTCACAGGAAGATACTTGGGCAGTCTTTGCGTGGAGCTTTCGACGAAGGCTTGGAACGTCTGTCCGCGCTGCCCGAACCAACTTGGCAGTAACCAAGCCAGCGCCGGTCCCGCAATCAGATCTTTGTAGTAGTTCATCCGCCGGTAGACCCACAGGAAGACGATCAACGAGCAAGCTAGAATTGCCAAGTTGACCAAGGTCGCTAGCCAAGGGCTGTAGCAATAGAGCGCCATCAGTGCGCCACACAACGACTTGTTGCACAGTTCGACAACAGCGTCGATCGCTGGTACGGGAATCAACCAGACTAAGAATTCAAAGAACAACTTCACCACGTTGACTACGAAGATGTTGAGCGCTGCAAAGGCCGACATCATCACGTTAAACGAAACAGTGCCGACTCCAGCCGACAACATCAGTTCGCTGCTGGCGTGTCCTTCGAGTCCCATCTGAGTTCCCATCTGAAGTTCTGGCGCGCCAGCTTGGAACTGGCTTCCGAACATACGCACGCAGATCAAGATGACGATAGCTGAATAGGCCTCGAGCTTTTCCGCGGCTAAGCTGATCGGCTTACTAACCTTGGTCAACCGTGGCAGGCTGGTGAACAGGGCCAGACCAGCCATCGACCAAAATAGTAACGGACTATCCAATGATCCGCCGGACTGAAATATCGCGCTGCGCTGTTGAAGTGCTTCGGGGCCGTAAGTGCCAATTCCTGAAAGCACCGCCAGACCAAAAAATGGCGAAAGCGCGACCGGAGCCAAAGGTCCCAGCCATTCGCTGGTGCTCAACTGTTCACCGACTACTTGACTGGCAGCCATCGTAGTTGGGTCCAAGGCGGATGGAAGTTGTTGCAGTAAGGCTTCGTCGAGCATCGGCGGAGAATCCGGAAATCGTGGAATGAGAATGGGAGTCGAAAGTCGAGCTACTATTTTAGGTTAGCGATTTTTGCGAGTTATGTATTCGTTAGATTGGACTGTAGCTTTGAATTGTTCCCGAACTTTTGCGAACTTTGCTCCGGTGCCCAGGCGTCCCGCCCGTTCGGCCTTGTTTTTTTGCATGGATACTCAGGCGCCTCACCCGCACTCAAGCCAGACACCGCGAAAGACAGTTTCTAGCCACGAAAAATCGCAAAGGCCACAAAATGATCGATCTACAGCTAGACGTGTTACGGCTCATTGCAGTCCGGCCGCCACATCTATGCCGGTGTGCGTCAGCCCTACGTAAGCCACCGCTCCAAAAGCTCCACCTCAAACTCTATTAACTCATGTTTGACTCAGCCCACGCATATCGAATTCTCCCGCGCGCTGTAGCCGACCGTTTAGCAAATAAACTCATTCGCGGGAGAGTCGAGTGGCGAGTAATGCGAGCCTAAGCGGTGAGGGCGAAAATTAGCCGACTGAAGTTGATCAATATTGGCCTTCAAATCCCACCGGCTTGCCCGGTCGGTCCCTTTAGGCTTCTCGCTACAGTCCATATTCAGTCCGCCTTTTCTTCCGCCGCGAAGCGGCACAACAAATCAGCCCAGGGGCATCGCCCTGGGACCGCCCGCCCCCAAACACACACACCATTCAAAATGGTTTTCAGCCTTCAGCCCGGAGGACGCCACATCTATGCCGGTGTGCGTGAGCCACCGGAATCAAGAATGTGAGAATCCAAAGCCCGGAGGGCGATACATCTTGCTTTGGGATCAAAGCCTCCGCGTTCAATTCGACGCCATGTCAGTCGAGATAAACGAATGCAATGGGCTTCTCGTGCATCTCATCCCGCACTCAAGCCAGACACCCCAAAAGACAATTTCTAGCCACGAAAAATCACAAGGGCCACAAAATGATTGAGCTACAGTACCTGCGCAACCATTAGCGGCTTGCTACCGCCTGTAGAGAACTCGAAGCTGATAGCTGAACCAACGTACTCAGCATCAAATCCGATTGACCAGCCACGAAGTGGCGACAGATCGTCAGCCCCGGGTGAGCACGGCGAGTCCCGCGAGCCATGAACTTTGCGGCTCGCCGATGTAACTACGAAAGGAGGAGTCGTCGAAAGCCAAGCCATGCAATCACGATTAACAGCGGCGAGATTGCAAGGCCAATAACAAGCAATGCCCATCTTGTCTTTTTGACCCCCTGCCGCTTCAGGAGAAACCAGATTGCTATGCTTGTAGGTGGAGACAAAAACACAAATGCAGTGAACCAGTAATGTACGGAGAATTTCGCAAACGACTGAAATGTCGTCAGTTCAGCCTCAGGCTGACTCATCGATGGTATCTCTCCCGCAAATCGAGTGAATGTAGCGATTGAGATAGCTCCAACGCATATCCAACCAGCCACAAACAAGAAGATTGCTATACAGCGTTGAATCATCGACTTTAGAATAGGCGTTTGGGATGTGCTTTCATCGTGTTGGGGTGGTGAGTAAGGGTTGTCCATTATTTCTCGAACTGTATGACCTAAATTATTCTGGTGATCAGCGAGCACAATCTGTCGACTTGACGCCAACCCACAATAACCTGTCGAGGGCTGCGTCTGTAATCCATCGTTACTTGTTTTCGTTCTTCTCGTCACAGTCACTATGACGCAAGCACCATCGAAGCGATACATCGCCGCGTCGATACTCCGCGAGGGCCGCCGGGGTTGGTATCCAACGTTCGGGTAAAAATCCGATCCAGTTGGGAAACAGAATAACACATCTCGCGACGAAATCATTCTCCGGGCGTTCGTCTTGAAGGATGCAACGAGTCCGAAAGTGCCAAAGCTGCCTTAGAGAAAAAATGATATCCGAGGTCAAGGATGGATGTTTCTCGTCAGTCCAAACCAAAGCGCCCGACATGATCTCGTAACACGGTGTTGCCAACGGATCCGGTTCGCAAATCGCATTCAGCACCGCAGCATGCGTTTCAAGTGACTCCATCCCGTAAGTCGTTGAGTTTCTTGCTGTCATACCATCTCAAATATGGTCTGTCGTTATTGCTATTTGAATTCCGAAGCGAAGGCTTTGTACAGCCCGACAATTCAGCTTCTTAGCCGACTCGTTGATGATCTAATCGGAAGAGTCTGAGAACCAGATTATCAGAAATGTGCTTGCGTTCGTCTCCGCATTTCCATTCTAACCCTCGGTCCTCGCCGCTGTCGACGTATTGTGTTGGTAATTTCAGTGATGTAGAGCTTCGTTTTTTCGCTACTTCATCGTTCGGTCTCAACAGTTGTCGAGCCATTCGATCGTAAATGCGGAATGATCGAGGGGCAGTTCGCTAAACCATTTGACCATGTCATCAACGTCGAACCGAGCATTACTAAACATCGTTTGATCTGGTCGGAATTCGATCGTCATGCCTGATCGTTCACAGGCACCTATGCGGTGAAAGGGCTCAGTTGGAACGCCTCGGGCATAGGACTGAGACCAATGTCCTGACGAGTGATAATTGTCGACTCGGAAGTAGTCACTCAGAAAGTTAACCACTGAGAAGCTGTTGCGACAAATTTGCTCGGCAACATACTCATGTGCGGCACGATGTTGGCAGAACCGAAGAGTTGAAACGATCATTTCAGTTTCAGATTTACCGTCGAAGCGATTCTCGGGATGAACACCAGGGGATACGCCATCGTGATCTAAAGTTGCAGTTCCAGACGAAGTAAACTCCACGCGTATTCGCGAGCAAGTTTTTGCAAGCACCTGATCGATTGCCAAACAAAACGCATCACGCAACAGACAGTTCGGCGTTTGAATCGCTTCGACGTCGCCAATGTACATTCGATATCTCGATCGAACGTGATCAGCGTCAGAGATGTGTTGCAATTCAAACGGATCTTCGTAAAAGTGGTTTGGCATAGGTTTGTCAAAAGAGCGATCGGATTCAGCGAGAGTCACCGAGGAAACATTGCATTGTAGACACGCGTACGGTCGCTTCGCCGCAACCATTACTTGATTTGTTCAGACATGGTCATTGCTGCAAAGTGAATCGAGGACGATGAAATTATATCAAATTCGTAATCCGAGATACGATTGTCTGGCCAGGGAATCGCAACCACGAGCGGTCGATTTTCTATTCTGGTCATCTGGTCCATTCTCGAATCAATCTCCGATTCGACGACGAGCGGGATTTTGCGTACTGACTCAATGAACAAGTTGAGCATCTGTAGTTCCGCAACTTGATTGCGGCCAGGGAGCATTGCTATCGAAGCGGCGAGTATGTTTCGAACAAAGAAGGTTGCAATTCCGCTTTCAGCTACTATTGTCGCGCGCACGGAGTATTCCGAAAACGGCGAAGGCATGAAGCATTGCCCACTGTTGTCAGGTGCTGATAGCAATTCCAAGCGGTCAAGCCATGCCGACTCAAGATTTGAAGCGGTCCATTCGCCAATGCCTAGAAGTTCTCCGTCGCAAGAAAACGGAGCGACATGAAATCTCTTCAAATAGCTTGAGCACATCAATCCCGCCTAACGTCTCGATTCAGACGTCTCAAGAAGTTAACTTAGTCCAAATCAGAACGCCTGTACGAGGGCTTGATTGCAGCCGTTGTTCGTCCAGTTCTTAATGGACGCAAGCTTACGCCAACCCCACTATCCCCCATGGTTTTCATCCGGCAAATCGTCTCTGCAAATGGGCAGGTGAAATCATTCGGCACAGATCCACGAACATAGCATTGTAATGCGGCCGCATGGCGTGTGCAGCCGATATGAAACGTTCTCTGAACTGGATCATGAACGAGAACAAGCTCGGGATTACCGAGGAGGTAGTCAAAATAGTCCTTGCCCCATTCGTCGATAGCTATGCAATCGTCATGCGCAATGAACTTTCCGCCTGCAACAGTAACTCCAGAGCCATCAAGCGGGAACGTCTCAAACAGGAACAGTTCCTTTTTCAGATCACACAGTCTTTGCAATTCATCACGATCGGAAGCAGAAAGACCTTCCCACCAAGCATTGGCTTCTCCGACTAGATTTTCTGGAAGGCTTTGGCGTATTGATTCTGGAAGGTCGCTCATGATTATCTTTCCGTCTCCTAACCATGTCTACGGGTGTGTTCGATTTAAGCCGCCGCGCACTGACAAACTATTTGCAGAGCTTTGTGACTTCGCATTTGTTTCATCAATTTGCTGGGACGAACCACGACAAGGACTGATAGTATAGGTGGACTCCGTCGTTCTCTGTCGAGAAGCTCATTGTCGAAATATCCACGACGCACTTGGGAACAAAGGTTGGTCCTGGAAAACCAGAGAGTTCGCCAACACTCAGCGTAGTGCAATGAAGCTGCAGATAGATATTCTGGCTGCAGCTTGGGCATACCAAAGCGATCCATTTTTGTTTCGGCCATGAAGCTTTAGCTGAATTCAGTAGATCTCGCAGCGTAAAGGCGTTTTCGCAATTGAAGCAAGGCAATAATCGATCGAGTACAGTATTGTGGGTCAGCCATTCTTTGGCGTCTAACATCGCCGCGTAATGAGTAGGGAATAGGCAGTCGTGATCCGGCATCTCGATGTCACCCTGCCAGTACTCTACCCAAACGCCATCGGCTGTGGACGATAGTTCAAGTGCGCGATTGTTCGCTTGAGCGAACAAAAAGCTCGATGCCCCATTCCCACGAATCTCTGCGTTAGGGGCAACAGACATGAGGAATTCAACTACAGCTTTTAGCTCCAATTGTTCGTCCTGGCCTGTTGCCATTTTGGTTGTCTCATAGTTGCTGGCGGGTTTCATCTCAGGATTAGTATCGGGTTTACCGCTCATTGGCTTACTTCGCTGACCAATCATCAAGAGCAAGCTTGAAAGTGTCGTATTGCCCTTGTTTGTACAAAACGAAACGCACAAGTTCGATGCCGATGTTCGCGTCGAGGAACGAGCAGACCGAAGCGATGGCTATGCGTGCGGCGTCAGCGATTGGAAAGCGATAGGCACCAGTAGATATTGCGGGGAAGGCGATTGATTTGCAGTTGTGGTCGATCGCAGCTTGCAAGGCATGAACGTGCAGTTGTCGCAACTGTGCGTGGGCTTTTTCCGCGTACTTTTCATTGTAGAACGGCCCCACCGCATGTATTACAAATTTCGCGGCAAGTTTTCCTGCGGTCGTGACTTGAACATGACCGGTTTCGCATCGACGACCATTTTCGTCGGCCGGAAATTGCAGACAAAGTTCTTTGAGCTCGGGCCCAGCCGCTCGGTGGATAGCGCCATCCACGCCACCGCCGCCAGCAAGTTTGGTATTGGCAGCGTTTACGATAGCATCCGTACGCTGATCGACGATGTTGCCGATTACAAGCTCAACGCTGCCATGTTTGAGTTTCCGAATCACGTGAGTCGATTCCTCAAGCGTTCTTTCGCAACATCCCAGTCAACGAATTCCGTTCGCCCCTCTTTTACTGCGGCTAGTCGAGCAGCAAGCACATCTCCGTGCCATTCAGGTGGCGTGACATTCGATGGCTGTTTCGATAGATCTTCCCAAAGGCGTTCCATCAAGAGGAGCTTTTCCGCCAGGGTAAACGATTCGATCGGTATTGTTGTGACGTTGTTCATGACTCTATTTTACACTCAAAAGTGGAGAACTGCAAAGTTGCGCATCGAGGCGAATGACCGCGGGGTTCGGCAATGCGAGCGATTGACTCTACCGCAAGTCAAGTCGACTGTTCAATCGCTCCGTCAGCAACCCTCGTTACCCGAAAAAGCTTGCTAAGAACTGCGCTACAGAGTCGATAATGTTGAGCGAAATTTCTGGAACAATAGCTGGATAAGCATACGCGAGAAATGTGAAGGCAAGTAAGACTGTGTGAAATGCAACGAAGGCGAGGTCTAGTCGTCCGTACGAGGCCCAGAAAAAGAGAAACGAGAGAAAGCCAGCCATGCATCCGCCTAACGATCCGATGAAACCAGAGATAATTCTCTCGACTCGACGGGGGCGACAATTAAAAGTCGCTCCCGTTTCCAACGGGATTTTAGGTTTCTCACTCGCGTTTTCAAGTGCGGATGGCGCGACGACAATCCAGACAGAACCTCCCATCATTACTAATGCGCCAACGATAAAGATGAATGCAGATAGAAGTGATATAGGTCTCGCGATTTCAGAAAAGAAACCCAGTAAGCAGAATACGATCGCGAAAGCCAGGATCTCTAACGCTACGCAGAAAATGCCAACCGCTACAAAAACTCTCAGAGAAAAATTAGCAACAGTCCGAGCGACCTGCTTCATCTTGTTTGCGTCCTAATCTGGATAGTATTGCTAGTTGTCACCGGCTAAGGTTGTTCAGCTACTGTAAACGAGAGAATTCGCTGTTGATCGTCACTAGTCTGACGACAGCGTGATCCAATTCTACCATAGCATCTTCGTCCACCAGTAGCAGAAGATGCACAACACTGGGACGAGAAGGATTGTAGTTATCCAACGAAACCGGTGACGCCTAACAATTGCTATGGCAGCAAGGACCGTTGATACTAGCAGCAAGGCCGAACACCAAACAATGGACATGAAGATGAATCCTAGAGTCACAAATCCTGGGTCGCCGCCTGTTGGCATTGAATTCGCTCGATGAAGTGTCCACGCTAGGCAGGCACCTAGGAAGCCTAGGATCGCAAGCGAAGCAAGGGAGACTCCTGGAGATCTCATTGTTTCGTTCTTGGACAAGGTAACTGCATGCCGATGCTTCGCGTTCTGGGGTGGTTCATACGGATGCGACCATTTAGGCAAGTTCTTAATCGAAATGTGAGAGTGAGAGTAGTTGGTCGCACGCTGATCATTCCCGTTTTCTGCTCCGGCGAGCCAAATCGGCGGTGACTCTAGTACAACATTCTTTTGTGTTCTTTGTGAGTTTTGGTGGCTAGCAAGATTGCAGATTTGCCAAGACATTGACTGGCCACGAAAAACACAAAGGCCACAAAATCAACCGGCGTTCATCTGTTGAGATGCCACTTCGATGCGGCTGGCTCGATTGTGTAGGTTCCCGCGGCTGGTTCGCTGGTTCGGAAGAGTCACGAGTTGTGATCGGGATAGTAACCGTCAAAACCGAAGTACATCTCAAAGCCGATTCGACATCTCAATCCGGCTATGCGGTTCACGGCGTCTGCCGCAAATTTGGCATCGTTATTTCGGAAGCAACAAACCAGTCGCCCTGCGTGATCGTGAATGGACACCATACCGACGCCCTCGTCGTTGTCTGCGGTTGCGGTGTAAAGATCCGCTGCGAGCTGACCAAATGGCTCACTTTCTGTGTCGATCGATAAGGCGTGGTCGACAATAGCTTCCTCCGACCAAATACCCGGGATCAGCGTTCTTCGTTTTTCTTCCAGAAGGACTTCTTCCAGTCGATAAGCGACACCAGGTATCGGCCAAGCATTTTGAACTACGCGGACGAGCTTACCTGCGTGCTGATCCATCGCCGGTTCGCCGTAGAGCAGTTCGTTTTCTGCATACAGGGCTTGAAGCATTCTAATTGTTTCGGCTGATGCAAGCTTCGCATATTCATGAACGCGGAAAGCAGCGGGATGGAATGTCATTGTGTCCTGCGCCTCGGGGAACACGAGTGCTTCAGGTGCCTGTATGGTTGTCTCAAATGCAAGTCAAAACGTCGGGGCGAAGGCATCGTCTGCTCCCCGTTGTTCTGCCCTGTCGCGACGCTGTGAATACCACTTGGCGGAGATACTAAGCACCGCAAAGATTGCGGGAGAGAAATATATTGCACAAATATAGTAGTAAAGACCCCAACCCCAAAATGCGTTTGAAAAGAATCGACCAAGAAGAATGAGCAGGGCGACGACCAGTGTTCCTAGAAACATAGTTCTGACAGAAAATTGTCCGAACTGCTGGAATGAGTATGCGACGCAGAATTGCACGATGAATAGGGAAACGATGTTTTCCATCAGCCAAAACCAGTGAGTAGTCGTTGCGACATTCCTCGATGTGGACGTGACCGTGTGTTCTTGATACGTGAATGGCCACCCGATTACGATTGTCGAGCTGTGCATCGATATGACCGTCGTTCTAGACGTCGTACGGTACGTCGAACTGCCTTCTGCCGAACTGTACGTCAAGCTGTCTACTGTCGAACTGTCTACTGTCGAACTGTCTACTGTCGAACTGTCTACTGTCGAACTGTCTACTGTCGAACTGTCTGCTGTCGAACTGTCTGCTGTCGAACTGTCTGCTGTCGAACTGTCTGCTGTCGAACTGTCTGCTGTCGAACTGTTTGTGGTCGGATTTTCAGAGACGTTAATAGGTTCGTCATGCAGTTCTGAAAACGATTCGTAGGTGAAGTTCCGCGGTATATTCTGGTTAACGGCGAACACTAGCCAAAGAAGGAATGCGGACCACGTGAGTAAATTCCAACGACGAGGGTGCAAGTTCATTTGCATTGGTATTCAAAGCTTAGTTCTGTCGTGTCGGCTTTGGTTTCACCGAAGATCTGATTTTGCAACAACGCGAGCCGTTCCCCATGGTGGGTCGAAGGTTACCATTCTTCGTCTTCAACGATGATGCAATCTTTGAGGGCTGTCCTTAGCTCGCTCCGAGCTTTCAACGATAGCCATCCACGTCCGACATTTAGTTTCTTTAGCTGTCTGAGTTCCATTAAATGTCGAATTGCAGCGTCAGTCAATTTGGTCTTGGAGGAATCGTAGCAGTAAACAGTCAACGTTTCTAAGTTGGTAAGGGATTGCAATGCGGCAAGACCATCGTCGGTCAAATCTAAGTTGATCAAATGAAGCGTCTTCAGGCTGTCGACTTGAGACAGCCTTTTTAGCCCATTATCGCCGACGGCACCGCCAAGGACGGTCAGTTTCTCAAGATTGGGCAACGAAGCGATGGATTCTACGCCAGTATCTGTCAAGTCAGTCGTCTCGAAGGATAGACTCTGGACCTCAGGCATTCCAGCCAATCGTTTTACCAGTACGTCGGTATTTCGCGTGGAATAGAAGTAAGTCCAAGATCTTTGCCCTGAGGTCAGGCTTTTAATCTCGCCTTGGATCCACTCTTCAGTAAGTTGATTGACGTAGAGTTCCTGCCGAATGCTCGCACGCTCTGATGCCCGTCGAGTTGCCTGAAATGCCGCATTGAAGAAGCAGAACAAAGCGACGCCCGTCGCGCTTGCGATCAACGCATAGACAGAGATTTTTGAGCTGGAGGATTTCATTTAGTTTGCTGACGAAGAGTTGGGTTCGGGCGAACCCGTAAGCTGTTAGGCAAATTGCGTTTTCATCGCGAATTTGATCGCGGCAATTCGCGTTCGCCAATAATTGGTAGCCGCCTTTCTGTCCTCGAGATTGATACTTGGAAGTCGAACATCCTGGGAGGCAGCCCTCCACCGCATGTGGATGCGCTGAATAGTAGACGAGGTCTCGACGCAAGCTTCCATCCGAAGGCATCCTGCGGTGGTCTAGATAAACCGGCAATAAGATCTCGTCCGAAACGGATTTCTAGCTCCTTGCGAAGTTCGTCACAGCTTTCGAAACCAGCGATCGGATTCATCCACACATTCACTTTTGCGTTTCGATTCACCCATACACAATGACCTTTTCCTAAATAACAACTGAAAACAAGGTAGTGCGGAAGAGACCATGCCTTCAGGAAACGCCCGACTCGCAAGTCCCGTGCATTTTTGCGCTCGACGATCGCGGATTACAACATTTCATTGAAGCGGAAATTCCCCAGTCTTCAAAGTGAATCCGTAGGCAGTAGAGCCTGTGAAGTTTGCTCCATCCAATATCGCACCTGCAGTTTCCGAACTCTCAAGCACGGGACCTAGGCTTGGTACCGCGGGGCCTGTGGGGCGTCGTCGATGCGGACGGGATTGTACGGCAGGAAGTAGTAAGCCATGCAGAACAGCACATAATACCAGAATGACAATCAACTCTACTATCGTCATGCGTTGATGATTGATGGGATTAAGCGACGCATTTTGAACTGGGACAATGAAAACCAGATCACGCAATTCAATGCGAGAGCAGGCCCAATCCCGTATATTCCAAATGATCTCCAGCCAGCAAATACGATCGCAACGAGCCCTGTAACGACGAATAATGCGCAGAGTGTGAATTGTCTGGACTGAGTTTTAGGATTTGATATTCCGCTGCTAATTCTCGTTTTCGAGTGCTCCTTGCGCATGGCTTAGTTGTCGCATCTGTCGATATAGGAATCAATCGGATTTTGGTGCCTTCGCGCCGAGCTTGTCGGGAACCTTCGTGGACGATTTTGTACTGACTCTCGTGAAATGCAGTGTTTAGACTTCATCACTTGCGCGATCGCACTCTGTCATCCTTCGGACAATTGCACGCTCATCTTCTGACTCAGCATATTCAATCATTGTATTTGCTGCCATGATTCTTACAGATAGTTCATCGGCAAAGGATCGCGTAGTTGAGAAAACCTGCAATATCCCCCAATCTTGATTGGACACTTCCGCCCATATCATGTTCTGACGATCTTCTTTTACTAGTCGAACTATTGCTGATTGAGAGCCATATGCACAAATGAATCGAGCTTCGTTTATATTGCTCGACGACAAAGGGTCGCACGAAAAGCCCTGCGATCGTACGACACTTGCAAATTTGTCCCAAAGCTCAAGGCAAATGCGAAACTGCATTTAGTGATCTTACCCTTCTCGCCAAAGCTACGAGGCTACGAAAATCCGAAGCCTAGCCCATCCCGATTGCAATTGCCAAAATCGCGACGCGAACTACGAAGCCACCGAGAACCATGAAGAACGGAATCTTCAATTCTTGGAAGTGCATCAGGCCAAACAGAATACACAATGGAGAAATAATGAGGCAACCGACTCCCCAAAGGGTTTCGCCTTCACTGAAAGCCATTACGGTAATCCAGAGCCAGCCGATTACGCCAGCTGCAAGTGCAATCAACGAGAGAATCCCAAGTATCGTTTCCATGTTTTCAAGTCTGTGATGTAGGTGTGAGTTTGAAGGATTAGTCTGTTGGATACGGTCATTCCTCTTTAGGTATAGATATTAGTTGCCTCAAGTGTGTCCGCAAATGGGGCAAGAAGATGTTGGGGCATGGGGAAAGGAATTGGATACCACTAATCTGCACTGATGGGCACTAATGATTAGTGAAGAATATCGAGGTGGGCGTTCTCTGGGCTAACGAAAAAGGAGCCGACGGGATGTGGCTGCTACTATCGCCCTCACCGCTTATGGCTCGCATTACTCGCCACGCGACTCTCCCGCGAATGAGTCAATCGCTAAACGGATAGTCAGCGCGCGGGAGAGTTCAAGACTCGTGCTTGCATAGACAAAAGAGCTGCTAAAGTTGTTTGGGAGAGTTGTGCTACATCAAGTGTTGAACGTTATGGAGGTTTTGATAGTAGCGTAGTCAAACCTGGTCAAACCCGGCAGGAGTTTGACCTACCCGGATGTGTCTGTCTCGTGATGCCTAGAATACCGACCGGGCAAGCCGGTGGGATTAAGGGCTGATGATTAGTGGGAATTAGTGCTGATTAGTGGTAGAAGATGGTCTGCGATCGCTTTGGCAAGAACACGCGATCAGCTATCATGTTGCCCACGCTGTTTCCAGCACCGCCGCCCGTTAAATGACTAATCACAGAGTTGTGACGGGCTACGCCGACCGTGCGAAGCAGTCTGCTAAACTTTGAATTGTCATCCGCCGAGCATTTACGCAGCAATTTATGGACGCCCAAAAAGCCTTTGAACGATTTGAAAAGACCGGTGCGGGCTTGCTTCCAGTGTTTCTACTGGCTGCTTTAGCCATTGCCGGTACGCTCTCGGTTGTCAGCCTTTCCAATCGAGTTCCTAGGATTCCACCAGAGTTAACCGAAGCCGTCATGAACCTCGGTCGCGTGGTCTCGTATATGGTCGACTTAAGCGGTCATACTAAAATCGTGCGCGAAGGTTCATCAGAATTTGAAAGCGCCCAAGAGGCACGGCTTGAGGTTGAGAGTTCTTTACCAGAGAACAAGTTTAAGTGGATTGGTGCTATTCAAGACTCACGCGAACCGTCTGACCTGGTCCCGGTTTTCTTAGGTGCAGATCGGACAATCTACGCCTACTTTGTACCATCCAAGGGAATGCGGGTGGCCGGTGATCCGTCCTATGTGGTCGTGCTAACATCGAAGACCAAAAACGATCGAACGATTCAAACTTGTAGTTCGGAGGTCTTCAACATTGCGACTCCCTGGAGCCAAATACAGACTGTGGATGCTAGCGGAGACTTGGGAAAAATCTTTACGCAAACTCTCGAGGCTCATCGTCAGCAGATTGGTTCCGAGCAGTTGTCAGAACTGGACTCAAATATCGTCAAATTTGAACAGGAACAAATGACTCGCACAGCCTATTGGTTGATTGAGCAATCGCCAATCAAAAGTTCTTTCGTCTCGGAAATGCTGGGCAGCAAGTGGCGCGGTGATAACGAGGTACGGAACGCCTTACTTCAGATCGGGTTCTGCAAGTCGGCATCGGAAGAGTACGATCACGCAGCATTAAAAGCTTACCTGCAAAATAATGGCGATTCGAACGAGAGTGAGGCAGAGGCTGCTTCTGGGTTCTACGTTTTGCACGCGATGAGCAATGAGATGCACGTGGCCAAGATGTTTCCTCAGTCAATCAGTCAAGCAGAGATTCGTCGTCGGCTTCAGTCCGAATGGCTTCCAGCAACAGTACAAGCTGGAAAAACCGACATGGCGCAGGTGGAACAATTAATGAAAGAGCTGACTCAAAGCGATCCGCTAGTATTGGTGGGCGAAATTGAAAAGCCATTTCGAGCCAAGATCTTTCAGCGATCTAGCACAAAGAACGCAGATAGCGCACAAAACGCGGACAGCAACGTTGATGCAAAGGAAATCACCAAGTGACAGATCCCAATCAAATTGCCCTCGAAGCTCTAAGGCAAGCCGTTAAGCTGGCCCCGGATAACATTGACCTCGTGGATCATCTGGGAAGGATGCTCCTATCGTTGCTGCGCGGGTGAAGCGGCAGATGTCTACAAAGCGGCCTTAGAAAAACATGTGGGCAACTGTCAGTTGCAATTGGGATTGGCGGAGAGCTACTGGCGCAGCAGTCGCACTTCGCACGCTTTGGCAATTGTAGAAACGATGATTCGTGGACGCGATGTAGATCCGCGAGCTTGGCTGCTTCACGCTCGGCTGATGCAAGCTGAGGGCGATACCAATAGTGCCAAAGCCAGTTATCGCGAAGCCGTTGATAGCGACCCTGCGTGTGCAGATCCTGAATTGGCAAGTCTGCTTGGTTTGGATGCCACTTTCACCAACGACGAATCGCAACAGCCGCAACGAATGACTTGGGATGGTGGTGAGTACGGTAGCGAGGAAGACGAAGAAGGCGATGATGATGACGAGGTCGGCGAGATCGAACGGCCCACGATTGGTTTCGATGAAGTCGGTGGCATGGATGCAGTTAAGGAAGACATTCGTATCAAGATCATCTATCCCATTCAACACGCCGACATGTTCGCAGCTTATGGTAAGAAAGCAGGTGGAGGCATCCTGCTGTACGGGCCTCCCGGCTGTGGAAAGACGCTGCTGGCTCGAGCAACTGCTGGTGAGGTGAAATCTCGCTTCATGGCCATTGGTATCAATGACGTCTTGGATATGTACATTGGCAACAGCGAACGCAACTTGCACGCGATCTTCGAACAGGCTCGTCGTAATCGACCTTGTGTTCTGTTTTTCGATGAAGTGGATGCACTGGGCGCCAGCCGCAGCGATATGCGCAGAACGGGCGGAAGGCATTTGATCAATCAGTTTCTTGCCGAACTGGATGGTGCTCAGGCCGATAACGAAGGCTTGCTGTGCCTTGGTGCCACCAACGCGCCGTGGCATTTGGACAATGCCTTCAAGCGACCTGGGCGATTCGATCGAGTGATCTTTGTTCCCCCGCCTGATGAACCAGCACGCGCCGAAATTCTGAAGATCGCTCTGAAGGGAAAGCCTCAAGACGGGATCGATCTGCAAAAGGTCGCCGCTCGTTGTACCGATTTTTCAGGAGCCGACTTGCATGCGGTGGTCGATGCGGCCGTTGAAGCGAAACTGCATGAAGCGCTGAAGACAGGAAAGCCTAAGCCGATCACTACAGTCGACTTACTCGCGGCGATTAAGACGCGCAAGGCTACGACGCTTGAGTGGTTTGCCACGGCTCGCAATCATGCGCTCTACTCTAACGAGGGCGGAGACTACGATGCAATTCTCAAGTATTTGGGAGTGAAGCGTTAATGCCAAGTCTCAGTCGCGCGCAATTATTGATTCAGCAACAGCGTTTCGATCTGGCGGAACGTGAGTTACGTGGATTGCTTGTCGAAGATCCCGATCAAGCCGAACTGCACAGTCTGTTAGCTGTCTGTATGCTTCAGGAAGAGTCTCGCTGGATGGAGGCTACCGAAGAAGCGCAGATCGCAGTCGGACTTGAGCCTGATAGTCCGTTTGTGCACTACATGCTTGGCCGAGTTTACTTGGTTCGCAATCGACTGACGGAGGCTCGTGGTGCAGCGGCTGAGGCTATTGGACTGGATCCTTACGATGCGGACTATTTTGGCTTAGTCGCTGAGATTGAGCTCAACGATCGCAAGTGGCAAGCTGCCTTGGATGCATCGCTTAGCGGACTGAGCATCGATGCCGAGAACGAGCTATGCAGCAACATTCGATCGATTGCACTAGAGCGGCTTGGTAGGTCGAACGAAGCGTTGCAATCCGCTCGGGAGACGCTTAGCCGTTCGCCGGAAAGTTCGCTCTCGCACGTTTCCTTCGGCTGGGCAGCGCTCAACAGCGGGAATTACAAGCAAGCTCAGGAGTCGTTTCGAGAAGCTCTACGATTAGATCCCACAAGCGAGCCAGCGCGAGACGGCATGATCTACGCGCTCAACAATCGCAGCTTCATCTTTCGTTTTGTTTACCGATTCTATGCGTGGATCGGGCGGTTTGCCGGGAAGTACCAGTTTGCCATGATCTTCGGAGCGTGGGTGGTTATCCAGATTTTGTCCAAGCTTGACGATGCTAATCCGGCGATGCGCGTGGTAACCCTGCCGATCACGCTGGCCTACTTCTTGTTTGTGCTGCTAACGTGGATTGCAACGCCGCTGTTCAATACGTTCCTTCGCTTCCATAGTTTCGGGCGACATCTGCTGAATCGAAAAGAGATTTGGGCTTCGAATCTGATGGCTGTTTGTATCATTACGGCCTTCGTTGCCGGAGGCACTACGATTGCCACGTCGGGAGCAACGGGCGTCGGTGTGTTTGGCTATTGGATTTTGATGATGATTCCCGTGGCCGCAACCTTCCAGCAATCTACGCCCAAACGAACCCTCGTGTTTGCCTCGGCGGCGACCATCATCGCTTTGTTGCCCGTTTATGGCATCGTGCGTTGCTTGATCGAGCAATCGCCAGCGCCTATGAGTGGCGTGTTGTCGATGTTTGGCTGGTCACTATTAGGAATTCAAATCGCCAGTGGCTTCGCGGCCAGCATGCCTGTTCGCAAATAGTGTGCCACGCCACTCCGTGGCGTTCTTCTCTTTCTTAACAAACGCAGGACCTTTTCTTAATTCTTCGCTAGATGATTGCCCGGCGATGCAAAGGGATGCTTCCCTGCTAGAATAATGGCTCCACGGTGAAGCCGAAATTCGATGTGTCGAAAGTGAGTGATGAGTAACGAGAACAAGGGCGATTCGAGCAATGATCTTGCGGCGCTCAAAACGTTGAGCGATGTGACTAGTCAAATTCGCAAAGAACTGGCCCGAGTCATCGTTGGCCAGGAGCAGGTCATCGATCAGCTTTTGGTTACTTTGTTGGCTGGCGGACACGCTCTTCTAGTCGGCGTTCCTGGGTTAGCGAAGACACTTTTGATTTCAAGTCTAGCCAAGTCGTTGCAACTTCAATTTAGCCGCATCCAGTTCACCCCCGATCTGATGCCTGCGGACATTACCGGTACTGAAGTCATCCAAGAGGATCGCTCGACGGGCTCGCGCAGTTTTCGTTTCATTCCTGGTCCCGTCTTTGCCAATGTGATTCTGGCAGACGAGATCAATCGTACACCGCCTAAGACGCAAGCCGCGCTGCTTGAAGCCATGCAGGAGCGACAGGTTACCGCCGGCGGGCGAAGGCATCCACTGCCAACTCCCTTTTTTGTCTAGGCAACTCAAAACCCGATCGAACAAGAGGGAACCTATCCGCTTCCCGAAGCTCAGCTCGATCGATTCATGTTCAACATTACAGTGGACTATCCCGATCAGGCTGACGAGCTTGAAATTGTTCTTCGAACTACGAGTGACACTACTGTTGAGATTACTCCGGCGCTTTCCGGTGAGAAGCTTTTAGAGCTAACGCATCTGGTTCGTCGAATCGCCATCACCCCCGCGTTGGCATTGACTGCCACGCAGATCGCTCGACTGACGCGACCAGCGAATTCCGAGGCCAGCGAATTGGTCAAGCGTTGTGTCCGCTGGGGAGCTGGTCCAAGAGCTAGTCAGTACATTGTCTTAGGCGCGAAAGCTCGCGCGGCCATGCATGGTAGTCCGGTTGTTCGTAAAGAGGATATCCATGCGGTCGCCAGCCCGGTGTTACGGCATCGAATGAAATTGAACTTTCAAGCCGAGGCCGAAGGAATCAGCGTCGAGTCGTTGATCGATCAAATTGTGGCTAGTGTTGACGATACGCTTAAGGATAGTCGAGTCAGTGAACAGCTTGCCCAAGTACTTCGATCCTGAAACGCTGGCTCGCATCAGTCCGTTGGGCCTTCGCGCGTTAACGCTGGTCGAAGGTCTGGTTGCTGGTAAGCATCGTAGTCCACTGCGCGGTCAGTCGCTTGAGTTTTCGCAACACCGCGAATATGTTCCCGGTGATGATCTACGACAAGTCGATTGGAAGGTGTTCGCTCGCAGCGATAAACACTATGTTCGTCAATACGAAGACGAAACGAATCTAACAGCCATGCTTCTGTTGGATGTCAGCGAGAGCATGGACTACCGCAGCAATGCCAACGGACTAAGTAAGCTAGAGTATGCCCAGTTGATCGCGTGCAGTCTAGGTTATCTCGTAACTTCACAGCAAGACAGCATCGGCTTGGCAACCTTCTCAGCTTCAATCGAAAATTGGCTTCGTCCCGGCAGCAGCCCCGCTCAACTGGAAGACATGATTCGCTTGATGGAGCAGCCGCGATCGCGAGTTCTGAAAAGCAATCTTCCCAATGTTCTGCAGCAATGCCAAGACCGATTGAATAAGCCCAATTTGATCATTGTCCTGAGCGACTTGTTGGACGACGTCGATAAGACGCTCAGATCTTTCGAGCTACTGAACTTAGCAGGTCACGATCTGCTGGTTCTCCATCTACTGGACCCTTGGGAGCTTACTTTTCCGTTTGATCAAACCGCTGAGTTTGATGGGCTGGAAGAGATTCCTGGCATACTCATCGATCCGCTGACCATTGGTGGCGCGTATCGACGAGCGATGCAAGAATTTTGCCAACAGATCGAGCTTGGCTGTCGCAAGCGAGACGCGGATTATTACCGCATGACCACCGAACAATCGTTGGCCGTCAGCTTGCCTAACGTCCTCTCGCAACGCAGTCTGCGAAGGAGGTAACGTGTTCAAGGTCTTGGTAGCTCAAATCGGTTTCTCAAGCTGGATGATGTTGGCATGGGGCGCGGCAGCGGTCATTCCAATCGCTATCCATCTCTTGCGAAAGCGACGACGAGTTACGATTCGTTGGGCTGCGATGCAACTCCTACAAAAGGTTATCGATCAGCAATCCAAACGCTCGCGCATCCAGCAGTTGATCCTGTTGCTCCTTCGGATCGCGGCGTTACTGTTGTTCGCCTTAGCCATCGCTCGCCCTTTTCTCCAAGGCGATGGGCAGTCCAATAGCGTTCTTTCTGTACGACCCAGTAAGGTTTGGATCATGCTGGTCGATACTTCGTATTCCATGGGCTACCAATCCGAAGGTTCACGGTCTGTAGGTTCCCAGTCTGCAGGGTTGTTTGTCTCTGGGCAATCGCGGATGGATCGTGCCAAGCAGTTACTCAGCCAATTGGTCAATGAAAGCCAAGCTGGAGATGCTTTTGCTTTAGTCGTGATCGATGATCCGTCGCGACCGGTGATAGGTATACCGAGCTTTGATGCACCAAGTACACAAGCTGAGATACAACGGCTGAGCGAGTCAGCTTGCGGGAGCGATCTCAACGCGGCTCTGTCGATTGCCAACGATATTGCTGCTGACTGTAAGAGCAACGCAAGTCTGCCTCAAGATATCGAAGTGGTGATCGTTAGTGACCTTGGTAGCGATGCTTGGCAAAGCCTTGCAGATCGATCCTCGTCGACGGGGAGCACTAGCGTTGATTCGATTACGCTCGCGAGACTGAGTCAACTAGCGTCGGTGCGAGTCGAGACCATTCAAGATGTGAATCCAACCAATGTCGCTATCGAGTCTGTGACTCTGTTAACCAATCGACCGACGACAGGCAGTATCTTGAACGTCGATATTACCGTGGCCAGTTATGGAGCGTCGGTCAAGCAGCTACCCGTGCAGTTGGAAGTCGATGGCCAGGTTGTCGCCAGCGACACTGTCGATATTGATGCAGGTTCCAAGCGCCAGGTCCAATTGCAAGCCACCATCCAATCCTCCGGTTCGAGCGTGTTAAGCGCGGTGATTCCCGCGGATAATCTAACCATCGACAATCGACGCGACGTCGTTATCGAAGCCACTCAAGGCGATCGCGTTCTGATAGTCCAAAAGAACGCTTCAAGCGTAAATCCATGGCAGATCGCACTACGCGCAGCTCGCGAACAAGCGACTGGTCAAAGTACTGGCCGAGCCAATGGAAACGATTCGCGAGTTCGAACTGTTTCGGAACTGTCATGGGGATCGCTATCGTTAAAAGAATGGGATGTTTTGTTGCTGGACGATATCACGATCGCCGAGAATCAAATCGCTCGCATCACTGGCTTTGTTGAAGCGGGCGGTAGCGTGATATTCACTTGGGGCTCGCATCAGTCGCTAAGCCAACTGCAAACGGCGAACGAACGGCTCAAGAAGTTGCTGGGCTTCGAATTTCGATCCGTTAGTGACGAAGCCGATTGGACGATTGATCCCATGGGATACAGAAGTCCCGTCGTGGCACCATTTTCAGGCTTCCCCAATGCGGGATTGTTAACGACGCCTATCTTTCGTTACTGGCAAATAAACACATTGGATACAAATCTTAAGATTGACCTCGGCGTGAACTCGGGCGATCCACTGTTGGTTCGTAACCGTGTGGGATTGGGCTGGGTAGCAAGCTTGCTGTCGGCGCCTCAGGATGGCCAAAACAGTCCAGCGAATGTTAGCTGGAACGCGATCACTACATGGCCAAGCTTTCTTCCGTTAGCATTGCAGCTCGTTCAAACTGTTTCGGATGTTGATTCCAGTATTTGCAATCGACAAGCTGGTCAAAGTTTGTCGGATCGACTGCCTCCGTTTTCTCAAGCGACATCTGTCAAGTTGCAGCGACCCGATCAAAAGGAGGTCTCGATTGCCGCGGCTCTGACGGATAGCTCGGATCGCTTGAGCTGGACCTACTCGGGAACGGAAATGCGCGGTGTCTATCGTACGTTAGAACCCAAAGAAGCGCAGCGACAGTTCGCGGTCAACATCGATCCAATTCAAAGCTCGCTCAAATCGATTGACCTGCAGGCGATACGACCGCTGATTCAGAGTTCACTCCAAACTGATTCAGAAGTCCCGCGTACTGAAATGGCGAAGTCATCGAGCAATGACACTTTGTCGCGGGCGATTCTGATAACTCTGATTTTGGTTCTGTTGAGCGAGTCGTTGCTGGCTTGGTCGTTAGGGAAGCAAGCACAGTGAGTACTTCCTCGACGATCGAATCCAGCCTTCAAGTGAACTGGCCATTACCGCTGGCCTTAGTCCTCGTTTTGTACGCGGCTTTTCTGGCATTGGCTGTTTGGCTTTATAGCTCTGAACGCGGCAATTGCTCGCGATGGCTTCGCGGAGTCATGGCCGTCCTTCGGTTCTCGCTGTTGGTTCTGGTTGTATGGATGCTCGCCGGATGGAATTGGCTAAGAGTCCGCACGGAACCGCCCGAGCTGGTGATTGCTGTGGATGTTTCGGAAAGCATGCAGACCAATGACGGAGCTACGAGTGCTACCGGTGCTACTTCGGCTGCCAGTAACAGTTCAGCGCAAACGACGCGCCTTCAACGGGCTCAACAATTGTTGCGTCTGTCCGATGCCCAATTGGCAGATTTGAACTCGCGCTATCATCTCCGATTGTATGCCGTTGCCGATGATGCGTTGCAGGTGAATTCGCAGGTAGCAGTAGCTCAAGAAGACCTAGCTAAGTTGACCGATTCCAACGCACTAGACTTTAAGAAGAACGCCAGTCGGCTAGGGGATAGTCTATCGCGAATCGTTCAGCGGCAAGCTGGTCGAGGCACGGCAGCAATCGTCTTCTTTAGCGATGGCATTACGACGTCGGGCACTTCGCTTTCGGATGCAGCAGAAAGAGCCCGTCGTGCGGCGATTCCCATTCAAGCGATCACCCTAGGACGTCAATCGGCTCAGCCTGACCTTCGCGTCACCGACCTGCTGTGCGAAGACCGCGTCTACTTAGGTGACCGAGTAACCATAGATGCCACGATTGCCACCAGCGAGGTTCAGGATCAGTCGGCAACCCTGAACTTGCTTGACGCAGGAACAGGCAAGGTGCTTGCGCAAAAGAGCATTCGCGTAAGTTCAGCTCAAAGTCAACAGACTGTTCAGCTTGAGTTCATTCCTGACAAGCCAGGCGAGTTGAAGCTGAAGGTCGCTCTCGATCCGCTACCGGGCGAGATCAACATTGCGAACAACGCGATTGAGCATCCGATCGTCGTTGAGAATCGAACCATTAAAGTACTGCTGGTCTTTGGAAGTCCGAGTTACGAATTTCGCTTCCTCAAACACTTCTTGGAGCGATCGACTGAAAACAGTGAGAATCGATCTGCATCATTCGAATTGAAGAGCGTGTTGCAGGATGGTGATTTGGATTATGTGCTGCAAGACAGTTCGGCGCAACGCTTTGTTCCTAGCGACACATCGGTGCTTGAAGAGTTCGACGCGTTTATCTTCGGCCAATTTGAACCCAACATCATTCCGCGCGGAGCGCAACAGGCGATCGTTCGCGCCGTCACGCAAGGCGGCGCGGGTTGCATTTTCGTTGCCGCTGATGGTAGCTTTGTTCAACGCCTATCGGGGACTCCCCTGGCCAGCCTGCTGCCAGTTGAAGCCGCTGAGAAATCGGTGTTGCATGGATCGTTTGGCGTGGCGTCTACGAAACTTGGTGAGTCTTCCTTACCGCTGCAATGGGCCAGCAGCGCTGCCGAACGATCGGGTGTCGGGCAGAAGCTACCGGCGCTTCAATCCATTCTGCGAGTCCAAGGGCTCAAGCCCGGCGCGCAGGTGCTTGCGGAAGCAGTGTCGAACGCAGACGAGCACAATCCACTGTTGATTTCGCAGTTCGCTGGTGCGGGTCGAAGCGTCCTTTTGGCGACAGATGAGACCTATCGTTGGACAGGAGCTTTCGGGTCGGACGCTATCCATCAAACCTTCTGGGGGCAAACGCTGCGCTGGATCTCGCGCGGCAAGCTTAGCTCTTTGAATCTAGCAGAACTATTGGTCGAGCCCAAACAATCGGTTGTTGGATCGCCAGTTCGCTTGCGACTTAGACTGCCGGCGGGTATTTCATTGCCCGATGTGGCGACTGTCCGATTGTCGTCCAGCGATGGTGGTGTAAGAAGTGAAACTCTCTCGCGAATCGCTGGAACATCCAACAGCTATCAGTGCATCTTGAATCAACTCGGTGCCGGAAACTATCGCGCCGTGGTTACATCGCCAACCTTGACCGATCAGCCAGCGGTGGACTTTAGCGTGACGAGTCCGCCGGGTGAGCAAGCCAATTTGCAGGCTGATTCAGCCGCGATGAAGCAGCTTGCCGTTGCTTCTCGAGGGAAGCAATACGACGATTCTAGCGCCGGTGATTGGCTGAAAGAGCTTCCTGCTGGCCGCCCAACGCGACTGGGGTCATTGCCACCAGAACCGATTTGGAACAGCGCCTGGATCGCTGCTCTGTTCGTCAGCCTGATCACCGCTGAATGGCTGCTTCGCCGTCACGCTCGACTCATGTGAGCCTGTGTGCCACGACGCTCCGCGTCGTTCTTCTCTGGTTCAACCACAACAGTCCGTTCTTCATTGTCTTTGGTTTTCAATCCCACAGGCTTGCCCGGTCGGTACTTTAGTAGCGATTTTCGTAAACAACTTCAGAAGCTCGTCTGCCTGTGAAGCAGGAGTTTTGAATTCTCCCGCGCGCTAACAATACCGTTTAGCAAACGACTTATTCGCGGGAGAGTCGCGTGGCGAGTGGTGCGAGCCCTAAGCGGTGAGGGCGATATGGGCCGGCCGAAGTCAATCGCTCATGATCAACCCTGCCGCGACTTCAATACTTGCCTGACCCTGCGACTCGAAATTAGTTCGCGAGTACAGTAGGCAAAAGAATGAGGGCAGGAGAATTGAAAACGAATTTGTTCTAACTTTTGCGTCCTACGCGTCTTTGCGTGAGCCCCTGGCTTTTGAGGTTTTCTTCTTATCTTCAGCCCAGAGGGCGACACATGCAACGCTACTTTTCACCACCCAAGGTGCTATTTCTCTGCAATCCAAGGCTTGTATCTACAATGGGGCTCGCGTAGGATTGGCCTCCAGTGTGGAGAATAATATCATCAGCTGGCCCTATGATATTGTCCCTTTTGTCACAATATCCACTGTCTGACTTTGGATACTAAGATTGTAATCCGCCATAACATGAGCCGCTTTTCGATTAAATCAATGTTTGTTGTTGTCGGACTTGCTGCGGTTATGATCTGGACGCTCAATTCGCTGGTCACAGTGTTTTCTCGGAAAGACCTGACAATTACAGCGATTGGCGAAACGCAATACCGAATCTATTTGTTCGCCCAATCCAATGGCTCGCTTCCAAAACAACTTGCTGAACTGCCCGAACGACCTGGGTACATGAACAGGACGCATGACGCTTGGGGAAAGCAATTGATTTATGAGATTGATGATTCTGGCGTCATCACGATCGGCAGCCTTGGCCGAGATGGAGACGCGGGTGGAACGGGAGACGACGAGGACATTTTCCGAAAATATAGATCTCGTGACGAACAGTCTGGTAGATTTATCGCTGGTGACCACCTATGGGTAGTGGACGGTGAAATCCACGACCCAAACAGCGGATAACAAAACGATGACGCGAAGCCGCCGATGGCGCGTGTTTTGAAGCATAGATCACTCCGGCGGCTCGGTGATCGTAACCGACTGAGAGACCGACGCCGGTTACGGAGGGCGAGAATCCGCACCTTGTACTACTTCAACGAAGTTCGAGACTTTTGGTTATAGCCTGCGGAGTGGGGTCGATTTGTAATCGCCACAGTGGACCAATAAGTCTGGAGAAGAAAGCGTTCAACCGGAGAGTCAGTTCATGTCGCCTAATATCAACTTCTATTTGACGGACGATCCGTACGGAGCGTTTTCGAACTTCGCATCTTTTCCTATTCAACTCAACGGCAAGATATGGCCAACAACGGAACATTACTTCCAGGCACAAAAATTTGCTGGGACTGAACACGAAGAACAGATTCGAGTTGAACTGTCGCCAATGAAAGCGGCGAGAATGGGACGAGATCGTAACCGCCCATTGAGACCGGACTGGGAATCGGTAAAAGACGACGTAATGAGAACTGCACTAATTGCAAAGTTCTCGCAACACCAAGAGCTAAAATCGTTGCTATTGGGCACCGGAGACGCGTCGATTGTTGAACACACAGAAAATGACAGTTACTGGGGCGACGGGGGAGATGGGACTGGACGCAATATGCTTGGTATAATGCTAATGGAAATCCGATCCGAGCTACAACGAATGGGATAATAGTCCATTGCATCGAAGTGGGTGATCGACCGATGTGATTCTTAGAAAATTTACTTGCCGCTACTCGAAAAACCAATCGAAGCCGCCAGGGATGTTGCGGTTCGAATTGAGACTGTTGAAATGGTTGCATAAGCCCTCACCGCCAAATCCTTCGCTTCGAATACCCTGGGTTAGAACCCCAATTATCGACGAGCGCCGGGGAAAGTTGCCGTGAGGAGTATTGGACGCTAAACTAACGACTCAATCGTCGGTCGCCTCGGTCAGGAAACCCGCAGTACAAATATACCGCCGAACTCAAAAACGTACCGAAGTTGCGAGTATGGTGGTTGGCCAATAGTAGCCTAATGCCTCGCAACTCGGCGACTTAATCATTGTTTCGCCCAACAAAGTGACGGCATGTCAGACGAACGCGTGGCACGAATGTTTGAAGCAGTCGAAGATATAACGCCGTTGGAATTCGAGCTGCTTGTGAAGCAATGGTTCGAGTCGCAGTCCGAATGGATAGACTCATTTGACGCCCAACACAGGGAACTGCTCACTGGTGCTGATGGCGAATTTGAAATCGATGTCTCAATTCGATTCAAGATGTTCGGCGGAGCTCAGTTTCACATTTTGGCCGAATGCAAAAAACACAAGAATGCGATCAAGCGAGAAATTCTTCAAATTCTCAATGATCGATTACGATCGACTGGGGCCCACAAAGGGTTTGTGTTCGCGACAGCTCCGTTTCAGTCTGGTGCTCTTGCTTACGCGAAGAAGAACGGTATTGCGCTTCTACAGATTGCGAGCGGGCGCACTATGTACATTCAAGCCACGGATGGCAAGCCGCCACCTTTGCCGCTTGGTGTCCCGAAATATGTTGCGTGGCTCTTAGAGCACAACGGCGACGGCAATATCGAACTTGAGTTGATAGGTGAAAACGACCCCGTTTATTTGACACGTCTACTCAAAAAAGAGATATAACCTATTAGGATTAGGATGATGGGGTGCTTGGTTGAAGAGGTGTGGAGTGGTTGGCCAACATCTAATCCTACGTTCGAGAAGGCCGCGGCTGCCAAAGCGGACGTTGGCCGCAAGGGATGCCACGAGGGATTTTGCGGTTCGAATGGAGACGCCGCCACTTGATGCTGGTTGTTTTTGTTGAAGAAGGGAATGCAATGCCGCTGTTACGCTGTGTGTCTCAGGGAGGCGGAAACGCGTCGCATCTGTGCGAGCATTACGATCGTTCCGACATTGATGACGATTCATTTGCTGCAGCGAAGACGCGAATGCAGCAGTTGATAATGGGGCTGGATCAACGACTACCGAATACGACCGTTTGGGGACTGACCTCGCACTATCTGCTCAGCTTACGAGCAACGCCCAAATATAACGACGGTCCATGGTTCGTTTGGATTGACCCGTTCTATCTGTCTTCGTTCCGAATCGCATATCGTCTACCTGATGGAGAATTGCCGATACCGGATTCCGAAATCTCCTTCTGCGTCAAGGATGTTGATCTTGCTGTGGAGCGAACGATGTTGGCACTCCGATACTCACGAGGGTGGCCCGATAGCCCGGATCTTTATTGAAAACCGTAGTCAACGATCGCGCAGGGAATCCATCTAAAGTGTCTGAGGCACGCATATCAAAGCAGTTCATTCCAAAGGTGCGCTTCGACGATTTACGCTTGTGGATTGATTTCGTCTCAGATGTGCTAGAGCAGGTAACGTGCCGACAGGATGCTACAATAGGGACGAACAAAAAGATGCGGCGAAGCTCGCATTGGCCATTTTGACTCGCGTTGAGTCTTCCGCTCGCACTCGGTGTTTTTAACCCCGTTGAGGTTTAAGTATGTTTGGATGGTTCAAGAGACGAAAGCTGCGCGGCGCTGACCCGAACGAACCGATGGTCACGGTTTTTCTGAACCCACTCATCATGCTACTTGCCGGTGCCGAGCGCCAGAAAGGGAGTCCTTTAACCGAAGCCGAAGTACTCCATGTTCGCGATACCGCAGTGTGCGTTCAAATGACTCAGTCTCAGGCAAATAAGTTTTACGAATCTCTCGATTCACAAATGCCCGTCCCGCGATTGAACCCAGAATTTATTTGGGATGAATGGCAAGCTGTGCGTGACAGAATTCAATGAGCGCACTCCTGCTCGTTCTGAATCTTGCCAAATCGAGAAGATATGACGATAGTGTTTAGGCGAAATTGTTGTGTGTTTGGCGTTCTGCGATAAATTGAGCCTTGCGCGATCAACGATAACTTCGAAAAATCAATGCATGCCACCAGGGATGTTGCGGTTCGAATGGAGACTTTGAAGCGGTTGCATAGGCCCTCACCGCCAAATCCTTCGCTTCGAATACCCTGGGTTACGCTTGGCTCGTGGGACTCGCCTTGAACTTACCCAAGTTTGGTAGACAGTGACGCATCGTGATCGCAGAACGAAGCGGTACGATCTCCATCAATCGACCAGCGCCGAAAAAGTTGTCCTGGCATGCGTTGAACGCTAAACTAACGACTCGATCGTTGGGGCGCTTCGGTCACGTAAACGCGAAGCCCCAAGAAAACCGAGAAACAAAATTGCACCGAAGTTGCGAAAATAGTCGCTTGGCAATGGTCGCCCAATCCCTGGCAACTCGTTGATTTCCACTGTTACATTCATAAGGAAAACGTCCCTCGATGTTCACAGTCTGCACGGAACACTATTCACTTATCCTCCACGACAGGGGACTTCCCTCGATGGCGGACGAATATGCCAAGCGCGCTGTTGTGAACGAAGTCTTCGAGACATCGCGAGACGGTGGCAGCTGGTGCTACGTTGCCGTGTCAAACACGAAACGTACCGAATGGCCATTCCTCACGATCACACAGCGATTCTGGCCGTCCGAAGGTGGATTTAATCCTGGCGTCATCCTGATTCCTGAAACGAAGCGACTATTCATTGGTGCCGGCGAAAGATTGCTGGCATACGATCTCGATATACCCCAACGATTGTGGGAAGACTCCGCTAATACTGGTTTCTGGAGTTGGGCTCGCCATGGTGACACGATTGTCATGTCGGCAGAATTGGAAATTGCTGCGTGGGATCTACTGGGACGAAAACTTTGGACAACCTATGTCGAACCTCCATGGGAATACAGCGTTTCCGGTAGCACATTGAATCTTGATGTGATGGGCGTAAAATCACAGTTCTACTTGACAGTGGGGCCCAACGAAAAAGGCACGTAACAAACCCTTGCAAACCAAGCCGCGGGGCGCGCGGTTTTGAATTGGATAGTTGTTCTCCGCGGCCCGGTGAACTGTAACATTATTTTGCTCAGTGATGCGATGGCTTCGATCTCAACTCGTAATTTAAATCTACTTCCTGATATCGGTTCACTGAAGGCGTTGATGCAATCGCTTGCGGTTCTTGATTCCATCATGTCGCCCGATGAATGGGACATGCGTTACTTTTCGTTTGACGCGAAATGGGGAGGCGGCCAGGAAATGGGCTCAATGCGAAATGGAAGCGGCGACGAATTGTTCGCGTTCTTCAATCGGAGTGGCTGCCTACTAAAGGGCTTCGTTCATGAATCTCCGATGAGCCCGTATCGCGATAATCCACCGTCGATTTGGCCAGGCCTACTCGAGGATGTGCCGAACTCCTTTTCGGCTGCGTTGGTCGAGCCTGCTTTCTCAATGTCAGATATAACTTTCTGCATTTGGCGACTGCATGACGAGAAGAAATGGTCGACTGGCCAAATAAAATTTCCCCGCTCGACCGATCCGGATGGCTCAGGTTACCTTTTGGAATTTCTTGATGGCAAACCGAAAACTTACAAAACGTTCGCCGAGGATTACTATGAGACTGAACTTCCGATTGATAGTATTCAGCACATCTACCAACATCTTCCGTTAACGGCTGAAATCGTGGAGTCGCTAAATCCCGATGCGACTCTTAGAACGATCGCGAAGGACCTAAAGGAAATCGGGTACGTTACTTAACCAGCAAATTACCATCGTAGGCACCGGAGTCGCGGATCGGGCGCTATTCATTGGAGCATCACTCGCCGCGACCGCAGTGATGCGCTGCGTTCGGCACCACAGGATTAACGATGGACTTCTGGGAACGCACATGGGAGGAACGAAGCGACGAGGTTCGCCGCGCTTACGGCGACACTTGGCCGCCTGATACCGTTCACGCGTTCTCATGGGATGACATTCGTTGCCCTGGCGCTTGTGCGATGGTATTGCCACCAATCGAGCAGTCTCGTGAGCCTCTGCGGCATCGCCGCGGTGATTGGCTACACCTCTCTCTCGGTCTTTCACAGCCATTGGACAAAGAACAAGTTGCGGAACGAGAAGCCGGAAAACAATACTCCGCGTTTGGAATCGAATTCGCCTTCCTCACTCCGACGGAGTCTCCATGGGCAAGACAGGCACTTTACTACTTCATGACATACATGACCGAAGGCGAGTGCATTGGCTGGGGGGATCGCTTTCCGTTTCAGTTCCATTCGCTTCAAGGGCAGCTTGCGGTAATGACCGGGAATCCCGCAACAACCTCGGCGACACCGGTTGGTAAGATCAGGGCGGTCCTATTCTGGCCCTACCTGTTTCCCGAATGGGAATTCGTCACGAGCACAGGCAAGTTTATGGTGATGATGGCAACGGGCATCACTCAGGCAGAGTGGGAACTTGCTAGACGTACCTCTACGGCTCATGTCTTGGTACTCATCTGTCGATCGGGAATCGGACAACGCACAATTCACGATCGATCATGTTTACTCGACGATCCACGATGGCAAAGAGAATGGACGATTGTCAAACAAATGTCGCCGGAAGACTGTGAGGCGGAACTCCTGACTTACGTCGCCGAGCCATGACGGAGCCACGAAGATGACGGGGCCACGAAGATGCCGAACATACCGTTAAACACACACCCGCGCTGAACGCCTGCGTACTGTCATTCAGGAAAACGAAAACGAATCCCTACGAAACAAGAGCGCATACGATCGATCATGCACAAGCGTTAAAGTTTCGCTTGTATTTGCGACTGTCCCTATTGGGACTGGCTGCTTTAATTGGACTAGGAAATACATCAGCAGCGTTGATTGATGCATACCGAGTGAGCTATCCGACTCTTGACGGGTAACCGGCAAAGATGTGTCGCCCTCCGGGCTGAAATGCATGCAGTCGGCTACTGGGATTGTTTGGCCCCTTCAGGGCAATTGATTCTATTGGGGTAAGTTCCCAGGGCGGCGCTTCGCTTTGCCCTGGGCTGTTCTGTTGTGGCCTTTCAGGCCAGAAGATGGGAAGCCTGATCCGGCGATCAGCGAAAAGCGGCGTTTTTCGGTCTTTTGGGAATTCCGACGAGATTTCTGTTTCGATCGGCGGCGTTCACGGCATGCTCCCATACGAATAACTGGTCGTGCTGCCGCTGGTTGCGACGAGTGGCTGGCCGAAATCACCTAAACCTATTGCCGATTCAATTTCATGCGCTCATTTCACAAGATCTCAACTGTCGTTGTCGGTACCTCCCTCTTGATGTCGGGCTGTGGTCAACCCGCTGGAAGCGTAGCTATGCCAACTACGCCGACCAACGTGGCTCCGGCTCAAGCGGCCAACAGTTCAGCACCAGCCAATGGAGAAGCTCAGCAAGCGAACTCCCCTCTCGACGCAACAGGCCAACTCGCAGGCCAATCCACTGCGCAAACTAAGAGCAAACCAGCAGGACAAGCAAGCGATGTAGCGGCTAAGCCGACTGCTGGTGATGTTGCTCTGGGCGACAAAGCTAAGCCAGCAGCAGAGGTTGCCGCCGAAGCTAAGTCCGCAGCTCCAACAACGGCCTTGGAAGCGATCAAAGCCATCGATCTTTTAGCGCTGCCGCGTCTGAAAGAGAAACGCATGATGGAGAGCAGCCCGACTTACGTTTACTACTCGGCAGAGGGAACACTGGCTTCGGCAGATGCATTCTATCAAGCAGAACTTGGGTACAAAGGCTGGAAGGAATTGCCCGCCTTTTCGCCAGCTACCGAAAGTTATGCGGACCGAAGTTTCGAGAAGAACGGTTTTGTAATTCGAGTCAGCCTAAGTGTTGGAAGCACTCAAGGTGAACTGGGCGTGATGTTGGCCAATCTTGGCAATGTCGACGTCCGAAAGCTACCTAAGATGGCAGACGCCGATACCGGAAACATCCCATCGTCGCAAGTGAACGCGACTCACAAAACGGAGAAGTCCATTCCTGAAGTAGCTGATACATTGGGCGGCCAGCTTCTCAGTCAAGGATGGCAACCCTACGCCGACTTTCATGAGACACCGATGGAAGTTCCTCACTATCGATCGCTTCGATTCCGCAAAGAGGCCGTTCGAATCAACTTGGGAATCGTGAGGAATCCGCAAAGCCCAGCGGACAAAACCACCGTGTTCTACCACGCCGAATTTGTGACGCCGTTTGATATTCCGACAAGTGATTCAAAGCAGCCGTTGAAGCTTGATATGTCTTTCAATCGAGCGGCTTTTGAAACTTCCACATCGCGAGCCGATCTGGTCGCGCTGCTGAAAAAAGACGCAGAGCGTTTTGGCTGGAAGTTAGACAAGGTTGAAGAGTTTGCCAGCGGTGACATTCACGGCTTGCCGATCGAAACAGCCTCGCAGACCTACTTGGTCGCTCGCTTAGTGGAGTCGGGCGGTAAGTACTCTGCTTGGATTGAAAAGAGTGCGAAGCCTACTGAAGTTACGCAAGGGGAGACTGAATCTGTTGTCGTAAATGAACCCACGAGCACAACGGAAACGACTCAGCCCGCGTCGGAGCCAAAGACCAGTCAAGCTTTCAAAGACATGGAGGCTGAAGTAGATGCGACCATACAGGCCGAGCTTTCCAAGGCGTTGGGCTCGCTCAAGGGTGCATCCCCAAAAGGCAATATGAATATCGCAGAGCTTAAGGGCATGGCCGATCAGATCACCAAGTCGCTTGGCAATCTTGACGATCAATCCACGGAAGACCCCAGCGACGACGCTGACGAATCGAACAAGCCCAAGAAGAATCCGTTTGATGTCGCTGAAGATAAAGTTGAACTGACTGCTGCGGACAAAGCGATCGCAACCACAGTCTGCAAAATCAATTACGGAACGAAGAGCATCGAACTTCGCAACGCGGCTTGTTATGTCATCACCGAGTACGATCGACCAACGAAGTGTATCGTACTTTCTGAGGGGACTCTCAATGTTGATAAGTTGACTCGTAGCCTGCTTAAAGAAGGCGAGCCTGTCCATGTCACGAGTGTCTCG
>CAUJKA010000359.1 GCA_963204965.1 Planctomycetota bacterium
TAGTTATTAATGAAGATGGCGTAGCATTGATTGCCATTTCGCTGGCAGGTCGACCCGTGGGGGATGTCTCTGTCACAGCCTCAATCGATGGCGATACTGGCTTCGTCTGGGAAGGAGGTGCTGCACCTTTATTGACGTTCACTCCGAACTCATGGGCGATCCCTAAGCTCGTTCCCGTCAAGTCTCTCGAGGATCTCGATGGTATCGACGGTGCGGGGCAGATTACATGGACATCTTTGGGCTGGGCGTCGTCAACAACCACTTTGCATGAGATGGATGATGACCGAGAAATCATCGTCTCGGCTGTTAGCAATTTAGTTTCAGAAGGCGGACAAGGTCAATTCTCCGTCCGTCTCAAGTCGCAGCCTCTGTCGACAGTATTAGTCAATGTGGCCTGGGTAGGTGGTGACGGGGATCTTACTGTTGCGGAAGGTCTGCAATTGACCTTTACTCCTTCGAACTGGAACGATCCGCAAGTAGTTGCGGTCAATGGAGCATTGGATTCGGATGTCGAAACTGGACAGGCCAGTTTCTTGGCGAGTGCAGACCAATGGGCCTCAGCAAGCGTCACGATGGTCGAGCAGGAGGATGGTCGTTGGCTTGAGCTTTCCAACGCAGATCCGCAAATTGCTGAAGATGGTAGCGTCGAACTGCGATTCCGCATTCTGTACGCACCTGAGACGCCGATTGCGGTGACTCTAGGTCAGATTAGCGGGTCTTCGCAATTGACCAACAATGGACCAATCGTTTTCTACTTCGACAATTCCAATTGGAATGTCTGGCAAACCACAGAGCTTGCTGCTGGTGGCGATACCGATCTGCTAGATGACCAAGCCAACTTTGTCTTCGCCACAGATGGCCAGTCTAATGTCATCTTGCCAGTCACTCAGCTCGATAACCGCGTGGCGTTAGATTTGACTGCTACTGAAGTCATCCTCGAGGAGGGATCGACTGCAGCTCTTGGCATCCGCTTGAAGTCGCAACCATTGAATGATGTGACTGTCAGCATTCAAGCAATAACTGGTGACGCAGATATCTCTTTACGTCCTGGCTCGCCAAACTCATTCGTATTCACAACTGCAAACTGGAACGACTTCCAGTACGTTCAGTTCGATGCGGCACCTGATAGTGACTCAACGGATGGCGAAGCGACCGTAGTACTGGCAGCAAACATTGCTGGATCACAACCGCTATCGATTCAATTGAAAGAACTAGACGCTGCAAGAACGATCGTGCCGACTGCCGTTTTAGTTGATGGAAGATTGCAAGTAAGCGAAGATGGAACTAATTCCGTTAGTATCCAGCTTTCCTCTGCACCAAGTGTAGAAGTTACTGTGCAGGTGCAATTGGCAACCGCCGATAGTGGCTTCTCGATTCAGTCACCAAACACTATGACGTTTACGCCAGCGAATTGGAATATCCCGCAAAGCGTTACCTTACACAGCGCTGCTGATTTGGATGGCATTGCTGGTACGGCTCAATTAATCTTCACTTCCAACAACTGGATCTCGGGGCAGGTTAATTTGATCCAGGTGGAAAGCGATGCAGCAGGCTTGATTCTCTCAGCTCCTAGCAGCATGCTTGTGGATGAAGCTGGCACGCAGTCTAGTACCATTACAGTGCAACTGGCAACTAAGCCAGCCTATGACGTCACGATACCGATAGAGGTCAATGACCCATCGCAAGGCCGAATATCTACCTCACAGCTCACATTCCGCGTCGAAAATTGGAATGTTCCACAAACGGTTACGGTCTATGGAGTGGATGACTTTATCGATGACGGCGATGCAGTTTTCCAAATCACCTGGGGACCGGTGGTATCGACAAGCCTAGAGTATTCTGGATTGGTTGGATCACCGATTACGATTACCAATACCGATAACGATAGTGCAGGAATCACAGTCACTCGAGCCAGTTCGCCTGTAGTTAGTGAGTCTGGATCGAGTGCCTTCTTCGATGTCGTTCTCAATAGTCAGCCGCTTGCAAATGTTGCTATTCCGCTTAGCGTGTCCCTACCTGGGGAAGGTCAAGTGGACGCTGCGTCGCTAATTTTTACACCGTCGAACTGGAACGTTCCACAACGTGTGCTTGTCAGCGGTGTGGATGACCCTAATGATGATGGTGATCGTGCATTCGCAGTACAGTTCTCTTCGACGATCAGCGCGGATTCTAATTACGCCAATATCAATTTGACGGAGACGTTACTCACGAACGTTGACGATGATTTTGTTCTGGATGCAAGTACAGTTGCCGCTGAATCGATGGTTGTGGGTGGAGTAACCTACTATGTTGCTTACACCACCGCCAACGGGAATGAACTTTGGAGCACACGAGGTACGAGCGCAGGTGCCTTCCTGGTCGCGGATCTCCTGCCGGGTCCAGCCTCGTCAAATGTCAGCGAATTAACGAGTTTCGCGGGTCGTATCTTTTTCGCAGCCGATACTGCCGAGTCTGGCCGCGAACTTCGTAGCTTGAACTTGGCAACCGGCGAACTTCAATTGGTTGTTGATACACAGTCGGGCGCGACGCATGGATCCCCTACGAATCTGACTGTAGTGGGTGACGCTTTGTTCTTCCTAGCAAATGATGGGCTGGGAGGACATGATCTTTGGAAAGTGACCAATACTGGAGACGCTTCGCGAGTCATGCAGTTGGGTACAGGTAATCCTAGAGAATTGATCAACTATGGCGGTAAGCTCTACTTCACATTGGAGGGAGTTGAGGGTAGAGAGCTGTGGTCCAGTGACGGTACAGAAGCTGGAACTTTGATTGCACACGACATTCGAATTGGATCTGTTGGCTCCGAGGTTGCTCAGCTTACAGTCGGTGGGGGCAAACTTTTCTTTGTCGCGAACGATGGAATTAGCGGCAACGAGCTATGGATGATTGACGGTCCCGCAAGTCCTCCAACATTAGTGGCCGACCTATTCCCAGGAGCTCAAGATTCGAATCCTCATGGATTGACTTCTTTCCTTGGTGGAGTGGTCTTCGGAGCGTCAGGACTTTCCAACGATGGAGCATTAGTTGGCGACGAAGTCTGGTTCAGCGACGGCGTGACCACATCGCTGCTTTTGGATGTTAATCCTTCGGGAGATAGCAGCCCCGATCAATTCACTGTTGTCGATGGAACTAAGTTGTTCTTTGTTGCCAATGATGGCAGTCACGGACGTGAACTGTGGGAAAGTGATGGAACGGCTTCAGGCACAATTCTTCGTGAGATTTTGCCGGGCCCTGACGGTTCCAATCCTATTGGCTTAACCGCGGTAGGTAATGCTCTTTATTTGGCTGCTTATGATGCAACTCACGGCTATGAACTATGGCGCAGCATGAGTCCTGCGGAGTTGGTTTCCAATTTGAATGTATCGTCAAGTTCCCTGCCGCAAGTGATTGGCATGGCTGGTGAACAGACTCTATTCTCCGCAGAAAACAACGCTGGCTCACGCGAGCTCTTTACAACCTCCGGTCCCGGATTCGTCAATGCACTTTTACAAGCTGGAATTGTACTGACTCCAACCGGTAGTATGAGCGTTACCGAGGGTGGATCGACTATCAGCTACACTCTGAGTCTCGCTTCGCAGCCGACCAGCGACGTCACGATTCAACTGACTGCCGACCTTGGTCAAATCTCGCTTTCAGCAAACCAGTTCTTGTTCACGAGCAGCAATTGGAACATTCCACAGCAGGTTACGATCACCGCGATCAACGATCTGGTTGCCGAGTCCCTGCTATCAGTTAGCATCGAGCATTCGGTTGAATCAACGGATTCCATCTACTCACAGATTGCCGACTTAATTCAAGAGATTGAATTACTGGATAACGATATTGCGGGGATCACTTTCACGCCGCCCAGCTCGGTGACGACCAGCGAGTCTGGAGGCTCAACAAGCTTTGAAGTTGTCTTGAATACACAGCCCACGGGAGATGTCTCGTTCTTGGTAACGTCCAGTAGCGACGACGAGGCTCTGCTGTCCCAGTCTATCGTCACCTTCACGGCGACCAATTGGAATGTGCCGCAGACTGTGACGATCACGGGGCTCGACGATAGCCAATTAGACGGAGATGTTTCCTTTGAGGTGGTTACTAGCGTGACCTCAAGCTTTGATAGTTTCTACAACGGCTTGTCGATACCTGACATCAGCTTGACAAACCTAGACAACGAAGGTGAGCCAACGGTAAGTATTTCGGATTTCACCGCATCCGAACCGGCATATGGCATGGCGCAATTTACGTTTGTGGTATCCCTCTCTCACGCAACCGACTCAGAGGTACGCGTGTACTACCAGACTGTCGACGGTACTGCCACGGTGGCAAGCGGGGACTATGAGTACACGGGAGCGGTCATCGTCTTCTCGCCTGGTAGCTCTCTGACACGAACCATAACTGTCAATGTCAAAGCCGATTTGTTTGCTGAAGCGGATGAGCTTTTCTACGTGACCCTATCGGATCCATTTTCCGCGAGCATCGCAGACGCAACAGGCGAAGGCCGAATCCTAGCTAACGTAGTTGTACAGGATGTTACTCCACCAGTGAGTTCGATCGCTGGAGTGCCAGCTCAAGCGACTAGTTTAGTCATACCCGTAACCGTGTCGGGATTCGATCCCGCTGGACCTGCGGGTAGCGATGTCTCAGGAATCTCGATGTATCACTTGTATGTCTCCCGAGATGGAGGTGCATTCCAGCTATTCAAGTCACTGGATGCCTCTGGTCCGCTGACGACAAACTTTATTGCAGAGAGCAATCACAACTACTTCTTCAAGAGCATAGCAGTAGATCATGCCGGGAACATGGAAGTTAAGATCGGCATTGATGCACAGATAGTTGTGGGGGACTTCGATCCTCCGACAACACAGGTAGTTTCAGCGGTATCGAATACCACTGGGCTCTTTAACATAGCAGTCGTGGGGCAGGAAACCGGTGGTGGTTCGTTGTCCTTCTTCGACGTTTATGTTTCCGTGGACGGCGGGGTTTCCCAGCTTATTGGTACTGCGGGGGCTGGAGCAGCAAACGCCCAAGGAAACTACACGGCAACATTGAACTATCAAGGTAGAACGGATGGTGCATCGCATGAGTACCGCTTCTTTAGCATCGGACGCGATTCTACAAGCAATATTGAAACAGCTCCAGGACGCAACGCAGACATTATTGTTGTGGCCACCTTCGGCAATTTGGGGCTTCAATCGACCGGAATTGACGTTCAACTGGGGGCTAAACAAAGGTCGTACGTCCGTTACTTGGATGTACTATTCAGCACAGAGACGGGTCTAGCCGGGCTGCTGGCTGCCGGGCGAATAAAAGTCGAACGTTTTGCCCTAAATGCAACAAACGTCACACCGGAAACAGGGATGGCGGTGACTGGCTTCGCGGTTGACAGAATTAACGACCGTTTGCGCCTCAATTTCGGCGTTAACGGAATTACGGGAGCCAGAACTAGCAATGCCGGAGACGGATTCTATCGGGTGCTTATTGATGTCAATGGCGATAGTGACTTTACCGATGCCATAGACGGAATGTTTGAGTTTCATCGCATTTTGGGAGACGCCAATGGCGATGCAAAAGTGGATGACGCTGACCTCGCTGTAGTCAATTCTCAGATTGGGCAATCTGGGGCTAATCTTGAAGGCGATATGGATGGGAGTGGGGGCGTTAATGCCTTCGATCGCAACTTTGTGAACAACCAAAAAGCAATCAATCGCCGACTGGATGAAGCGTTGATTCAGTTATTAGATGATTAAATTTCTACGTAAGAATAAGGTGTATTTTCGTGCGCGTAATATTTTCGATTTTGTTATTTAGCGTTCTAACTCAAACTGTGTCTACGGCGCGAGCGGACTTAATAATCTCGTTCAAAGATACTGAGCTTTCGCCGCGAGGTGTTGGGTCAGTGGACGTGCTGCTTCGGTCTTCCAGTGACATAGCGCTTTTTGGATTTAGTGCTAAGTTCGAAATTTCAACTGAGACTTCTGGTGGGGTGCTCGAGTTTCAACCGACGGATCAACAGTTAGACTCGGAACGCAACTTTGCTGGCCCCGACTATAGCTACATCTTCCTGAATAAAAACGGCGCTGGTTTTGGTGCTGATAGGCAAGCAGACAAACTCCAACTTGTTTCAGGTGACTTCGCAACCGAAGATGTGACGCTTCTTGCAAACACAGATTATTTACTCGCCAGACTTGAAGTTAATCACAATGCTCCAATCGGTGTTAGTCATGGAGTCTTCCGAATTCGTTTAGTTGATGACCCCGCCACAAATCTGTTCGCGGATTTTAGAGGTAATTCTCATGATCTCAACGCCGCTTCGTTTTCAAATTTTGGAACGCTTTCGATAACTGCAGTTCCCGAACCTAGTTGCTTGATTCTATCTGGATGCGCAACCTTATCACTATTGCTTGTCAGGCGCGGTCGTAGGACAATGGCGAGTCGTCCTGACTCGTCCAGTTTTAGTCTTCTAGATGTCCCGGAGTAGAGATCTTCTGCGCCTCGAAATCTCCTACCCGTATCAACGAGCGTGGTAACTCTGCAGTTCTAGAGCAAATCGCTCAAGTTTCTGCCGTAGCATGAAATCATGCCCGAAGCAATAAGTGTCTCGGCCACGAGTGAGCAATTTAGACCGCGTGTAACGGTCTGGAGTGCAGCATTGTAACTGTAGCCGGCAACCAACAATCAAAGATCCTGGTCGTTCGCCGAGACTGCTCAAAGTGGGAGTATTTCACTACATCTCGAATCGTCTGTAAGTAGCGAAAAGCTTAACGATCCACAGGTCAAGTCTGAGGGATTCCCAGCAAAACCGGCGATTCTCAAAATCTTTGGTAACAGAACTTTCGAGGCTGCGCTAGGTGTATTGTTAGCGATCCCAATGGGGCTCGCAATTCTCAACGCAATACCGCCAGCCCTTTAGGTCGAGAGGCCATCATGAAAGTTCAAACCCATAGCTCACTTCATAACCTGCTCGACAATCGAATGGACAATCGGACATTCAAGTTCTACTGCGAGCACGCCAAAAATGTTCCTAACTCCTACTGCCAACTCCAGAAAATCAATGGTCGCGAGGTAATGATTGGCGGCAAGAAGTTAATTAACTTCAACGCCATCAACTATTTGGGATTGGAGTCACATCCAGAGATGATCGAGTCGGCCCAGCAAGCAATAGCGAAGTGGGGGACGCTTGCTGGGTCGGCTCGGGCGGCGGCCGAGCTGGATCTCTTCCAAACCTTGGAAAAGCGATTAGCTGATTGGTTGGGTGTGGATGATGTGATGGTGTTCACCACGGTCACTTTGGCTAATCATGGCATCATCCCTCTACTCATGCGGACCGGATCGCTGTTACTGACCGACCAAGAGGTCCACAACAGCGTTCAACGTTCAGCTATCGAAGCTAAAGGCGCCGGCGCAACCTTGCGGAACTTCAAGCATGACGACTTTGCACAGCTCGAGCGACTGCTAGTCGAACAACGTCGCTTGCACGATCATTGCATGATTGCTCTGGACGGCGTGTACAGCATGCAAGGCACTTACTTGAACCTTCCAGCCTATGAAGCGATCGCCAAGCAGTACGATTGCAGCTTGTACATCGACGACGCGCATGGCTTTGGTGTGATCGGTCCCCAGGGGCGAGGCATCGTGGCTCATCACGGTTCCGACTACGACAACAAGATCTACGTGGCTTCCTTGGAAAAAGGCTTAGCCAGCTTGGGAGGCTTTGCGGTGATTCCAGCCGGTAGTCGTGATTACTTCAAGTACAACTCGTACACCTACACCTTCGCGGGTCAGCTACCCCCGCCCTACCTCGCTAGCTCGTTAACCGCACTGGACATCCTTGAGCGTGAAGGCGATCTTCGTGTGCAGAGACTGAACGGCTTGATCCATCGAGTCAAACAAGAGGTTACGGAAATGGGATTCGAGATCGTAGGCGAGGACAATCCCTTCCCGTTAGTGATGGTCAAGATCGGTGGCATGAGCGATATTCCGCGAGTGTCACAATACTTCTTCGATCAAGGGATTCACATCCTTGCTGTTGGCTTCCCTGTGGTCCCTTTGTCGCACGGCGCGATGGTTCGAATCTCTCTTTCAGCAATTCATACAGATCAGCAAGTTGATCAGTTGATGGACGCCTTTCGCGGCTTGTCGGCTCACATGAAGCAAGGTCAGGCTGCTTAAGTGAGAGTTGTCCGCGTTCTTTTAACCACAGTCGGTCAAATCACTTTGGAACGAGTCGATCATGTCAGCGATACGCATCATCCCTGTGCAGACATCTCAGCAGAAAAAGCAATTCTTAGAGTTGCCCGCTAGGCTGCACGGTCACGAGCCCAAGTTTGCTCCTTCACTGGCTTGGGATGAAAGTCGCTTGTTGGGATTTACTTCGGGCCATCCCTTTCCCGAAGAGAATGAAGTCCAAGCATGGATAGCGGTTCGCGATGAAATGCCAGTGGGGCGTATCGCGGCGATCAACCCTCGACAGCAAAGTTTAGCGTCAGAAGAGAGTTGTGCACACTTTGGCTTCTTCGCGGCTGAGAACGACTTAGACATGGCACGAAGCCTGTTGCGTACGGCGGCATGGTGGGCGAGTCAACGAGGACATGAGGTAGTGCGAGGCCCATTCTCACCCAGCATCAACTACACAGTTGGACTGATGCAAGATGGATTCGAGGCCGAGCCAAGCTTTCAGGTTCCCAACAACCCGAGCTACTACGCAACTCTATTAGAGGCCGCTGGACTTAAGTCGATCCAGGATCTATTCGCGCTCGATCTATCACGGGAACAAATGACTCAAACGACACCAAGACTTGAACGAGTCGCTGACCGTTTGTCGCAGCGATATGGTGTTAAGTTTCGAAAGTTGAACAAGTGGAAGTTGGATAGCGATCTGGATCAGTTCCTGAGAATCGCTCAACAATCCCTGCAGCATCATTGGGGCTTTGTTCCTCTGTCGGAGCGAGAGCATCAGCAATTGAAACAGGACTTGCGTTGGATTGTGGACCCGAATCTATTGCACTTCGCTGAAGTAGATGGTGTGGCCGTTGGAGCAGCTTTAGCGCTGCCAGATCTGGCGCCTTGTTTGCAGAGAATCCAAGGTCGTTTGTTTCCACTTGGGTTTCTGAAGCTGTGGTGGGCGAAGAAACATGCGAAGCGCTTTCGCGTTGTCGCAACGAATGTCTTGCCGCAATACAATCGCTTGGGGATCGGTCCAGCGCTGATCAGTCGGATCGCTAGACATGCGCTAAAGTCGGATGCGAGCATCGAATTTTCGTGGATCGCGCAGTCCAACCCAACCAGCTTTCAAACCATCGAAAACGGTGGCGCGAAGCGGACGAAGACGTTTCGAGTCTATGAGGCTAACTGCATCGAACTGCTTGATCATCGCGACTTACCGAAAGCCTCCAGCGTAGAGTGCGGCGGGATGATGGCTCAGCTAACTTGCTAGGTGCGTCGCCTTTTGCTCCGCAAAAGTAGCGCGGCTGTTCTCTTCCCCTGGTTGAAAGAAGTCCATTCGTCGACCCAACAGCGTGACCGAACGCTACTTTCGCGGAGCGAAAGGCGACTAAAGCGACGAAAAAAGCCCTCTGCATGTGTTGCAGAGGGCTTTGGTGGGTTCAGAGTTTTTGCTGAATAGTACGAGTTGTGGACTATCGCTACTTTCGCGGGAGCGAAAGGCGACTATCGCGAGGCAACGCGGTCTGGTTGTTGCTCGAAGTCAAAGGTCAGTGCGAGGTCGTCGCCACCGATGAGGCGGATCGATTGTCGCTTGACGGTACCTTCGTGCTCAACTTCAACAACGTAGTCGTCCCATGCTTCACCCAACTTGAGGTGTGAGCTTTGGAAAGTACGCTGACTGCCAGTAGCTTTAGTTGTATTGCCAGCCAAAGTTACCTTGGCGCCTTCAGGAACATTCAAAGTCAACGCTGTGTTGACTGGAGCTTTGGTATCCGAGAAAGCAAATTGCAGTTGTTCATCGGCACCGGCACCAACAACAAGCGATTTGTTTTCAGTAACGACTTCGCCATCGGCGGTTACTAGTTCAGCGCGAACATCGAACTTGTAGGTCTTGCCTGAAGCCAAACCACGGCTAACAAACTGTCGAACGCTGCCAGTGCTGCTGGTCAGTTTGTCGTTGACATAGACCTTAGCATTGCTAGGAACGTTGACTGTTAGATAGACCGCATCGTTCACAGTGCTGCTTGATGCAACATTGAAAACTGGGTTGGAAGAGGTGCTGTTGGAGGCTCCGTAATAGACGGTTCCAGTGCTACCGTAGCCAGCACCGTAAGTGCCGGTACTGCCGTAGGAAGCGCCAGTGCTACCGTAACCAGTGCTACCGTAGGAGACGCTGCCTGAGCTTCCGTATGATGTGCTGTAGCCACTGCTTCCGTAGGAGGTCGAATAGCCGCTGCTGCCATAGCTGGTTGAGTAACCGCTGCTGCCGTAGCTAGTGGTGTATCCACTGCTGCCATAACCAGAGCTACCATTACCCGAGCTACCGTAGTAAGCGCGACGGGCTTGGTGTCGCTCGATCTTGGCATGAATGTGATTGGAAATGCCACGAAGTACGCTTCGCACTGGTGTGAAGTGATGGCCATGTGAGCCACCGCTGGAACCGTACGAGCTGTAGTAAGCCACTGAACCAGAGGATCCATAGGAACCCCCTGATGATCCACCGTAATAGCCACCGCTGCTGCCCCAACCAGCCAGTGCTGGGGAAGCGAACAGGCAAAGTAGGCTGCACAGCGCTAGCGAGGCAACTCTGAAAGTAGTGTTCTTCATCTGTTGTTTGACTCCGTTTGCCATTTGAAATGGTGATCCGAGTTGGCATAACTCGTTAGGCTTAGACCTCTTGGCCCAAGCATCAAAGATAGTCGAAGTGGGGGTTTGATCAAGCGGCCTGGGGAGAATTTAACGATTGCGCGGACCTCGCCAGGCTGCTGGTTTAGGTAGTTTAGCTTAGGATTGCGTCCTGGAAGCAGCTGGAGTCATCAAAACCCTGATTTTCGCAGGGTTCTAAGCGATAAAACGCGGCGTAAATCACTTCACCGCTTCGATCTCTACTTTATCAAACGCTGCTTTGCCTGTCGCGCCGAAAAGTCCGATGGATACGATGGCTTCTCTAGCGTCGGGAGGAATACGAAAGGTCTTGGATTCATGCTTCCATTCGCGAGTCGTGCCTTGAAAAGGGCCAACTGAAAGAGTTCCACCAACCCAAGCCCGCTTCTCGTCCAGAAAGCGAATTGTGAGAGCGGGAAGTTCTGTCTTGTCGACTCCGACGCGTACATCGGTGATTTTGATGTTCGCGGAAAGTTTGATCTTTCGAACGTGGCGTCCATCAAGTCCTAAGCCTTGAAGCAAGTTGGTTGGGCGTCCATGGACATCGTTGTCAAATTCAACGTAATGGCCATCGCCTTTCGCATCAGCCATCCACTTCAGTCCACGTTGATAGTACCAGCCTGGAACGTCGCCACTCTTGAGCAGCGGTTCTTCGAAGTCGCCATTGATGAGCGTTGGTTTAGTGGGGTCGGCATGTACCTTTCGATTGTCCTCAGCTTCGCCAGTCATCGGAACAAACAGAGTTGGTCGTAGGGCTTCGCGTTCCAGCTTTCCATCTTTCTTGCGCATCAGATAGAGCGTCTGCTGATATCGTTCGCCGACAGGAATAACCATCAGTCCGCCTTCATTGAGTTGTTCAACCAGCGGCTTGGGAACATCTTCGGGGCTACAGGTAACAATGATTCGATCAAATGGTGCGTGCTCGGGCCAGCCAAGAAAGCCGTCGCCTACCTTCGTGAAAACGTTCTTATATCCCAGGGAATCGAGGACTTTTTTGGCTTGTTTGCCTAGCTCAGGTACGATCTCGATCGAATAAACTTCTTTAACCAGCGGGCTTAGCACGGCTGCTTGATATCCACTGCCTGTGCCGATCTCCAACACCTTATGTTCAGGCTTAGTGTCCAGTTCCTGCGTCATCACAGCCACGATGTAGGGACTGCTAATTGTCTGCGACGAACCAATTGGCAAAGCGCGATCAAAATAGGCTTGGTCTTGATACTCGCGTGAAACAAACTCATGGCGATCGGTCTGACGGATCGCATCCAAGACGCGTTCGTTCTTAACGCCTCCAGGCATGAGAACTTCGGTGACCAAACGTTCGCGAGTTGTCCGGAAGTCTTCGCGAGTTGGACCGACACCCGCCTGAGCCAAAAGGATTGAAGAGAAGCTACTGGTCAAGGCAAATGTCCACCAAGTTAGAAGTCGAGAGATCATTACGTTCACCGCTTTCAGACTCTGCAAAGAAGAATCTGGACAAGAACATTGCACCGGATTAACGATTGCCAATGTTCGGAGGGAATGTGGAAGAGCACCGTCCAGTTTAGCTCGCCCGCGCACAATTGAGAATCTGCCGTCGAAATCGCCAGATATTCCATGGGGATTCGAATGGGATTCCTGGCATGGATTGTTCGACGAGCAGCCAATTGGTGGATTTTGCGGACTATTCGCAACAATCGTTACAGTCGGACGGGTTTTGTAGCGTACGCATCGGACCTGGCTCAATCTGGAATTCACTACCCGCCGATCCCTTAGGAAACCCGGAAGGATCCGGGGAGTGGGACGCTTGAGTGTTCGCAGTGCGAAGGGAATCGCTATGAAGTGGCTTAGTTTTTGCTCACAGTCTTTTTTGACGAAGCGCCTTGCGAATCATGGGCGCGGGTGGTCATCGCTGGCATGCATGATTCTCTTGTCAGCCATGTTCGTTCCCAATTTATCAGCGGGCGAACGACCTACGTGCAATAAAGATACTTGCGATCCGCGACCTGACATTCTGCCTTATTGGTTGACCAGTTGGCATACAGAATACCGCCGCGAGTACAACCGTCCTCGATATCTGTCCGGCAAGATTGCGCACGCTGTTGAGCCAACTTGCCAAGAGGCGATGGTGTGGTGCGAAGCCAATCAGATGGGCTTGTACGACACTTGCAAACATCCGCCGGTCTACAAGAGCTATAACACTCCTAAGCCTTGGGAGATTCTAGCGACGGGACCACGACCCGACTTCAAGAAGCCGGGATCGACCTATCAGCCTTCCAGTTCGGCTGAAGGAAAGACGTCTGCGGTCGAAGGGACAAGCGGCGAGGCATTGTCGGAAGGATCATCGCGAACCGCTTCGGCGAATCAGTCGGACAAAGCACCAGTGCAAGCAGCGCAGAGTCTTTTTCTGCGTTCGGCAGTTACGAAGTAGAGGGCAACACGCACGAGCGGACAAGGCAATGCCGTAACGGCACTGAGCTCGTTACGGCCTACCAAAAGTGTTGCAGCGTGTGAAAGGACTCGTTACCTCGCCCACTACCCTAAAAACAAAGGGAAATCCTGTCGGAGACAGGTGCGACAATTAAAAGTCGCTCCCGTTTCCAACGGGATTCATTCGCTTTGCCAGAGCACTACTGAATCGCGTTTGCTGTGTCCCCAATCACTCAATCAGTGTCCCCAATCACTCAATCAGCGTGTGAAAGGACTCGTTACCTCGCCCACTACCCTAAAAACAAAAGGAAATCCTGTCCGAGACAGGTGCGACAATTGTGACTAGGCTTCTTCGTCTTCTCGTTTTGGTTCGGGAAGCCAATGGGTGGCGATGACACCCACCACGCCATACACGCCCGCAACGATGGCCGAGGCTTTGGCTAAGTCCCAACCGTCAAATGTCGAAAGCGTCTGTGCGAAAAACGCTGCCGCTGTTCCGATGACTCGACCGCCAATGTTCGCAGCAAAGCTCTCGCCCGTTCCACGCAAGTGAACTGGAAAAACAAGCGGGATGTAATTGCCCCAAAAGCTGAATTGCGAGACGACCAAGATACCGCAAAGCCCAATCAAGAGCTTGATGTGCAGCAGCGAAGTATCAACCATAGAGGTCGACAGCCAGTAGAAGACAGCTGGCACCACCAGCAGCGCAGGAATTTGGAAGACTCGCAACAAATTGCGGCGGCTGATGGCCCACACTGCAAGAATGGCCAGCAAGCCTCGGCCGAACAATCCACCGATCTCTTGCCACGAGGTCACACCGGCAACGATCTTGTCGCTGGCGTTCCCCGCTTGTTTCTTTTGTGGTGGAGTGAAAGCAGGCTTTCCGGTTTCCTTGTTGGTTCCCTTAGGATCACCAACGTCCGTTTTCACAGCGGCGATGATCTCTGGGTGTCCGCTTTCTTTGGGAGATCCAAACGCTTTGACTCCGATGATTTGAGGCAGTTGTTGGATGGCTCCAAACGCAAAGCCATAGCTGGCTGCGAAGACGATGGTGGTAACGAGTGTTGTCTTGATCAACGCTGGACTAAAGAGCTCGGCGATCGAGGGTCGCTTGAGGACGCCAGCATCTTTCTTCTTTTGCCATTCCGGAGACTCGGGCAAGAACGGTCGAATCAGGATCAATGGAAGCGCGGGGATAAAACCCGAGATCAGCGTGTATCGCCAAGCCTCGTGAGCTTCGTAAATCGCTGGCAGACTATCCGAATAAGTTCCGGCCAAGTAGTTCATACCGGCAACCATGATTCCGCCGACCGATGAAAAGGCCTGTGTCCAACCCAAGACCTTTTCCCGCTGAATATGGTTGGGGAACAGTTCGGCCAACCAAGCCACCGCAGCCACGAACTCGACGCAGACGCCAACAAAAACCAGACAACGACAGAACAATAAGAACCCGAGTGACTGTGCAAAGCCCGCCATCAGCGCGCCAACCGCGTAAAGCAAGATGCTGAACGTCAGCACGCGTCGGCGTCCCAGACGGTCAGTCAGCCAGCCTCCAATCAATCCGAACACGCCTCCAACCAGAGCTGGAATGAAGAACAGAGTTCGAACCCAACCGGCGTAATAGTCGCCGCCAGGCAAGTAAAGCTGCGTTGCTTCCGCTTGACCCATCCCGCCAGCAACCAAATCAGCAATGAGCGGTTTGCTGAGCGCTTCCATGGCCGGCTTGATAATCAGCGGCAACATCAGCAGTTCGTATATGTCGAAAGCAAAGCCTATCGCGGCAATCGTACAGATCAACCATTGCGTGCGAGTGAGCGAAAAACCACTAGAAGTTGCTGGGGTGTTCATATTGAAACGGCAGGAGGTCGTTAGGAAGAAGTGAGGCCAATGGCAATCGAAGAAAGTTGCGACGGGCACCCAATGTATCAGATACTAGAGTTCTTCATCTAGCCGACTCAGGAGTCAAGGCGAGAGGAGCAACTACTTTCCACCCCTTAAGGGCTGGAATTGCGATGGGGTTATCCTTGCAAGTCGACATTTTTCGCGAAATCCTCACACTTCCCTGGCAATTGTGTATGATTCGACATAATCTAAAGGCTAACACGGTTGACTCTGCCGATAATACCGGATCGGCGGAGGGTTTTTTCAGGAAGCAGGGTTTCACCCTTGTTGAACTGCTTGTGGTGATCGCCATTATTGGCATTTTGGTTGGGCTACTTTTGCCCGCAGTTCAAGCCGCTCGAGAAGCGGCACGGCGTATGAGTTGTAGCAACAATCTAAAGCAACTTGCATTGGCTGTTCACAACTACGAGTCGTCCTATAAGTACATTGGACGGCTATCATCACCTGGTCAATCTGACTGGGGTCAGGATTCGAACTGGAACGGTTATTCACCTCAATGCGGCCTATTGCCTTACATTGAACAAGGTCCGTTGTACCAACAGATCTATTTCGGGGATCATCGCGACTCCAGATATCCTCACTACCAAGGACACCCATGGGCTGGTGACCGTCCGGCCCCTCCCGGTAGCACAATGACTATTAAGCAACAATTTGCTACCAAGATCCCTGGGTTCCTGTGTCCGTCGGATCCAAAATATCCCGACTTTGCGTATCCAGGAAACAATTACGCTTTCTCAGCAGGTCCTAGCTTAGGCTGGTACGTAGCTGTAGGCGATCAGATCGGTATGTACAATCGTACTCGGTACACTAGCTTCGCAGATTGCACCGATGGATTGTCCAACACGATTATGTTGGGTGAATTCGTCAAGGGAGACGCAAACGGAGGCACATTCACTAATATGGGTGACATTGCTCGAGGTTTAGCGTTTCCGTCGGGTGCTCCCGCTACAAAGTGGACGCAAGTCCAGCTAGACGCATTCGCAGTGGCAACGCTTGCTGGCGGTGGAAACCACGTATCAGGAGCTGGTTCCCACTGGATGGGGCCGGGAATGTACAATACGGCGTTCAACACAATGGCTCCGCCTAATTGGCGAGGCGTTGCAGGTAACAATTGCGGTGGTTGCGGCGAGGGGGATAACGACGGTATCTATCCGGCACGAAGTCGGCACTCCGGTGGTGCGATGCATGCTATGGGTGATGGCTCCGTTCAGTTCATTACTCAGAACATCTCGCTATCGCCTTATCAATCGCTCGGATCAGCCCGCGGAAGCGAGTCTAATGCGAGTATTGAGTAGCATTGCTGGTTGCTAGACAGTTCGTTCCAATCAAGAGAGTTTCCTGGTTGTCCAGGAAACTCTTGTTTTTAGATCATCGCGTAAGGAGTTCTGTAATGCGTTCTACTTTCTTTTTTTGCTTTTGTTTTCTCGTAGTTGGCCCCACATTGATCGGTTGCAACAACTCAAACAACAACAATGAAGTGATTCAAAAGATCGACATGGATTTCGCTGCCAATATCAAGTCTGACTTGGAGGCTATTGCGAAGTCAGGTCGGCTCGGTAGCGGTACTCAAACGTTACTTTCCAATGTGCGAGCGTTGGTCAGTAAGGATCCCGCAAAAGGTGAGCCGATTCAAAAGGGGATTGACGAATTAATCAAACTTCAAGGCGAAGCTAAGATAAAGGCAAAGGCTCAAGAGTTAATCAAGCTCCTGTGATTTTGCGATCTCTTTCCAAGCGTTCCAGTCTGACTTAGAGAGAAACAAGGCTTGCGTCGTCAAAAATCCAAAGCAGTTAAGACTAACAAAACCGAAGCTCCTAGAAAGGGGTTTCGGTTGTTCGTTTTAATGGGTTTGTTGGTGGGGCTTGTGGTTGTCTTTTTCGTTCGCGGCGGCGTAACGCGCTTGGCCACCGATATGGCCAACGATGCAATTCTTCTTCGAAGGTATGAATCGGCTGAGAGCTGGTTGTCATTTGCCCAGCGTACGTTGGGCAATCAGGCTCAAGTGGAATTTCTAATGGGTAGACTTGACCGGCTCAACGGCGATTTCAATGGGATGCTCAAGCACTTTCATCAGGCTCATGAACTTGGCTTTGATGGTAAAAAACTAAATCGGGAACAGGTTTTGGCCAATTTGAGTATTGGCGAAATGGATGCAGTCGCCGAAGGCATGGCACGAGATTGGATCGCTGAGTTGCCCGATGATGTTGGCCTGATTGTCGACGCTTTTGTCAATGGTCTGGCCAGTCAATCGAGATTTGAAGAAGCATCTAAGTTATTGGAGGACTACGAAGAGGCCTTTCCCAATGATGCTATGGTGAACTTTCGTTTTGGCGTGATGAACGAACACATTCGCGGGAACGCCCGAGCAGAGAAAGAGTATCTCAAGGCATTAGAGAAAGATCCTGGTTTCGTTCAAGCCGCTTGGTGCTTGGCAAGAATTCGATCCGGTCAAAACAGGCCTGAAGAGGCGATCGAGATTCTAACGAAGTTTGATCATGGAAGGCAGTCGTTGGCAGTGAAGACCTTCATGGCACATTGCTTCCAGCAGGCTGGCGACTTGGAAAAGAGCGCCGAACTTTTTCGCGAGGTGGCTGACAAAGGACACGAGGCAACCCTACCCGCTTATCGCGCTGTAGATGAAGTGCCCGAGAGATTCCTTGCTGCTTCTGAACTTGGTGTGCTGTACGTTAAGCTTGGTAATTGGGAAGAGGCTAAGAAGTATTTGGAAATGGCTCTGGAGGTCAACCAACGCGACTTTATCGCTCGTAACTCTTACGGACAGGTTCTGCGTCGTCTTGGCCTGAATGAGCAGGCTGAAAAGGAACTCGCTCGAATCGTTGAAGAGCGAAAGGAGTACGACAAGATCACTGCATTGCGGGATCAAATCAATCAAAATCAGGACAATACTGCGGCTCGCGTCGAAATGGGTAAGATATTGTTCAAGTATGAATCAGAGCGCTTCGGTCTTTTTTGGATACGCAGTGCATTGACCTACGACCCCAAGTGTCGCGATGCTCATCAGTTTTTGGGAGATTACTATACCCAAAAAGCAGAGCATGCTACTTCAACAGGGGAAAAGCAAATGCTCGAGAATAAGGCTAAATACCATCTTGCTCAAATTGTCTCCCCAAGCACTTCTGTTTTGCCGTGACCTTTTGCGGCTGAACTGCATCATCCTTTCGTGCATCGCCGGTTGCTCAAAGCCTGTCGACAGTTCTGCAAGTTCTAAAGGTACATCGCCAAAGAGCACATCTCCAGTTGGTAGCTTTAATTTCGTGGATGTGACAAAAACTACCAACCTTAGACATCGATTCGAAAATGGAGAGGACGCTGGCGAGCGAGCGATTCTGGAGACTATCGGTGGCGGTGTGGCGGTTATCGATTTCGACGTCGATGGGTTTGATGATCTTTTCTTTGCCTCAGGTGGGCAGTTGAACAACAAGACCGTTTCGGGACTTGGCTGTGGTCTGCGTCGCAGTCGAGCTCAAGAATGGGTAGATGTTACGGAACTTGCAGGCGCGTCCTGTTCAGGTATCTACACACACGGCACAGTGGCCGGAGATCTCAACGATGATGGGTTTCCGGATCTGTTGGTAACGGGGTACTACGGACTAGCGCTCTTGATCAACCAAGGCGACGGAACATTTGTGGATCAAGCAACGTCTGCGGGCATGATCGATCCACAATGGGGAACCAGTGCGGCGTTCGGTGATTTTGACAGCGATGGTACACTGGATGTCTATATCGCGCACTATGTGAACTGGTCATTTTCTAATCACCCCGATTGTAAGTCCGGCGGCAAACCCGACGTATGTGCTCCAGGGATTTTCACTGGGATCACAGATGTTGTGTGGATGAATCAAGCAGATGGAACCTTCATTCGAAAAACGACCGAAGTCGGTCTTGCGCAAGAAGGAAAGGGACTGGGGGTCATAGCAACAGATTTTACTCAGGATTCCAAGATTGATGTTTATGTCGCCAATGATACAACGAACAACCTGTTCTACATGAACACGGGTGGGATGTTTGAAGAGATCGGTCTGGCCAATGGTACGGCCGTTGATGATATGGGAACTCCGCAGGGAAGTATGGGATTGTGCACGCTTGACTTCGACTCGGATCTCAAATCTGACATCATGGTTAGCAACTACGAGAACCAAGCGTTCGCACTCTACAAAAATGATGGTGATGCGAATTTCCGTTACGCCACTTCAACGACTGGGTTGATGGCTTTAGGGACAACATACGTCGCATGGGGTTCCTGCGCGAGCGACTATGATTTAGACGGTGACGAAGATGTTGCAATCGCCAACGGACATGTGATGAAATCCGATCCGCCAGAGCAACTGCCACTTTTTTTAACGAATTTAGGCAACTCTAAGTTTCAGGGGCAGGTCTTTCCAAGCGACAGTTACTTTTCTCAAAAGTGGCGAGGGCGAGGATTATGTGCGTTTGATATGGATAGAGACGGAGACTTGGACCTAGTGTTTACGCATGTAAACCAAGAAGCAGTGCTACTAAATAATCAAACTCAGTCGGAAGGCAATTGGTGGATTCTAAAGCTGGTCGGTGTTCGTTCGAATCGCGATGGCATTGGTGCGAGGGTGATCATCGAAGGCAATCAACGAAAGTTACTCAGAACGATCAATGGTGGTGGCAGCTATCTTTCGCAAAACCCCTATTACATTCATTGGGGACTTCCCAAGGGAGAATCTGTTAAGCAAGTTACGATTGAGTGGCCAAGTGGCGTCAAGCAAGTAATAACCAACGTCCCAGCCCAGACTCGACAGACAATTGTCGAATCCGTGAATTGAACCTGCGTGTATAAGTGCGAAACGCAGAGTTTCTAGCCAGCATACTTCTGATAGAGCGAGCCTTGGGTGCGACTTGGCGGTCCACGACTCAACTCAACTAGCTGCCTGAGCCTACGATCTCAATCTAACTAAGGGCTATCGGGTTGTCTCAGGGCTGGACGATAACAATTTGCTGGTTGGCAGGAATGTCGGTGAGGATGGTTGGTCGGGTATCTCCGGGCCAAAGGATTTCCAGTTGGTCAACTTTGGTATGCGGCCCTAGACCCGCGGTCAGAATAGAACCGAAGTAGCTTTGGTAGCCACGTCCATTCAATTGCTCGAGATAGAGCGATTGTGAGCCCGATTTGATTTTGACTTTGGCGCCAACTGCATTGCGGTTGCACTTTGTACCGATCAGCTTAATCTGCAACCAATGGTGCTTGCTAACCGAATCATTCCGAAGTACTTGAGAAGGCTTGTCGCAGTTCACAACAATCCCATCCAAATCACCGTCATTATCCAAGTCATCAAAAGCTGCTCCGCGAGTACTAGCAGTATCTTGCATGGCTGGACCGCAAATACTATTGGCGTTGCGATAGACAGAGTTATTGAGGTTTTCCATTACGACGTTAGCAACGGCATAGTCCGTGTTGGGCTCGATTGTCTTGGCGTGCTTCAGAAAATGCCCGTTAGCGATGAAAGCATCGATGTCACTATCAAGATCTAAATCAATTAAGGCGACACCCCAGTTAACATGCGGTTTGACATCCTTCCCAATCTTCATTTTGGAGGAGATGTCGTCACAGAAGCCAGCCGGTTTGGAATTGCGAAACAGCTCGCTC
>CAUJKA010000360.1 GCA_963204965.1 Planctomycetota bacterium
AGAGGTTCAATATTTGGGAAGCGGAAACGAAGTAATCATGATCCGTCGTCGCCACGACCCACGGTTTGATGAACCTGATGAGGACGATGATGACGACTTCTTTACTGAGGACTAAAGCACGCGTCAGGAAAGTGCGTTAGATCTTATGCCACGTTCGCTCAAGGAAGGTTCGCCCGGAAAAGGTTTGCCCAGAGAAGGTTTGCTCGGCGAGAGTTTATCCGATCCAAATTTCGTTGCATCTGAGGTTCTTCGCGTGGTCGGCGCGCGAACGCATAACTTGCAAGATGTTTCGATCGAAATTGCGCACAATCAATTGACGGTCATCACCGGTGTCAGCGGTAGTGGCAAAAGCTCGTTGGCATTTGATACCATCTACGCCGAAGGGCAAAGGCAGTACATCGAGAGCCTTTCTACCTACGCGCGGCAATTCCTTGATCAACTTCAGCGACCCGACGTAGACAGTATCGAAGGCCTCCAGCCAACGCTGTGTATCGATCAACGCGTGGGAGTCGCTAGCCCGCGCAGCACGGTTGCAACAGTCACCGAAGTCTACGACTACATGCGATTGCTGATGGCTCGAGTCGGAACGCCACATTGCTATGAATGTGGTGAGCCGATCGTTCAACAAAGCCCCGATCAAATCCTCTCCATTCTGAATAGCCTTCCCGAAGGAACCAAGCTGGTGCTGATGGCTCCGGTCGTTCGAGGTAGACGCGGCGGACATCGCGATGTGCTTCAAGCGATTCAAAAGGCAGGTCTTTTGCGAGTTCGCGTCGACAATGAACTCTACGATATCGAAGCCGTCCCAGAATTGGCTGTGAGAAAGAACCATGACATCGAAGCCGTCGTCGACAAGATCGTCATTCGTCCAGATAACACCGATCGACTGAGCCAATCGATGTCGGTGGCTTTGCGACTGGCCAATGGATTGGTTTCGGTCAGCTACCTGCTGCCTTCTGCCAATGTCGCCGCCGAAGGAAACCAGTGGATTGAACAACTCTTCAGCACCCGCTACGCCTGTGCGACCTGTGGAGTGAACTTTGAAGAGCTGGAACCACGGACGTTCAGCTTTAACAGCCCGTACGGCGCTTGCCCGACATGCGATGGTGTTGGGCGTGTGCAAGGTATCGACGATGCGACGTTGGTTAGCGACTGGTCGATTGCTCCGTCTAAAGGCGCGATCGCGATTATCAACGAAGCTCCCAAGTCAATATCCGCGAAGATCCGAAAGAGCGTCAAACAACTCATTGAGTCGCTTGGGCTCGAGTGGACCGCTGCACTCGAATCTTCAGACGCAGCGACTCGTAAGAAGCTGATCGAAGGCTCGGCTGGACAACCAGGCTTGCGATCGATCCTTGAGGAGCACGGCCCACAGATCGACGAGTCCGAAGCAGCATGGCTCGAGCAGTTTCGATCGGCACAGACCTGCTCGGCCTGCAATGGCTCACGACTGCGTCGCGAAGCTCTCTCGGTGCGATTGAACGGAAAGAACATTGCTGACATCTGCCAGCAAAACCTCTCGCAAGTGCTTCCTTGGTTTGAAGGACTGAAGCTATCCTCGGACCAAGCGGTTATCGCAAAGCCAATTCTCGCCGAGATGCTCCATCGGCTACGCTTTCTGGACAAAGTCGGAGTCGGCTATCTAACTCTTTCACGTAGCGCCGACTCGCTCAGTGGCGGCGAACTACAACGCGTTCGTTTGGCGACCAGTATCGGAAGTGGTTTGGTCGGCGTTTGCTATATCTTGGACGAGCCATCGATTGGACTCCACCAACGCGATAACGATCGCTTGATCGAATCGCTTCGCAACCTTCAAATCCAAGGCAACACTGTCATCGTCGTAGAACATGATGATGCCATGATGCGGGCAGCCGACTGCTTGGTCGATATGGGACCAGGAGCTGGAAAGCATGGTGGACATATTGTTGCCATGGGTACTCCCCAGTCGGTAGAAGCGAATCTTGAATCGCTGACTGGTGCCTACTTGCGCGGAGAAAAGTCGGTCTATCAAGAACGTGACATTCGAACGATGCAAAAGGGTAAGTCGATTAAGCTCACCGGCGCATCGTTGCATAATCTGCAGGCTGTCGATGTCGAGCTTCCGCTGGGACTGTTGGTTGGCATTACTGGAGTTAGCGGAAGTGGAAAGAGTTCACTCGTTGGCGAAACATTGGTGCCTGCCATACTTCGAGAACTTGGGCAAAGTGCCTCAGCACGCCCGGGCCCATTCAAGAAGCTGACTGGAGTAGACCAAGTCGACAAGCTGATCGAGCTGACACAAACACCAATCGGACGAACTCCACGCAGCACCCCCGCAACGTATTGTGGCGTCTTCGATCTCATTCGTACGGTGTGGGCTGGCACAAGAGAGTCCAAGAGTCGAGGCTTCACGACCAGCCGATTTAGCTTTAACGCAGGCGACGGTCGCTGCCCAGTTTGCCAAGGTCAGGGGCAAGAGAAGATCGAGATGAACTTTCTTGCCGACCTGTACGTCACATGTTCTGTTTGCAATGGCCTGCGGTACAACCGACAAACATTGCAGGTGCGCTATCGAGACAAGACGATTGCCGACGCGCTCAATATGTCGATCGATGAAGCGGCTGATTTCTTTCAGAACTTCGAAAAGATTCACCGTTTGCTCAACACACTTCAACAAGTAGGATTGGGCTACCTCTCGCTCGGACAAAGTTCTAACACGCTTTCCGGCGGTGAAGCTCAACGTATCAAATTGGCTAGTGAACTCGCTCGTCCTGAAACTGGTAAGACAATCTACTTCTTGGATGAACCCACCACAGGACTCCATTTCGATGATGTCCGAAGGCTTGTTAATGTGCTTAACGGTTTAGTTGATCGAGGGAATACCGTCATTGTGATTGAACATAACTTGGACGTGATTCGCTCCTGTGATTGGCTGATCGATCTGGGCCCTGATGGAGGCGACGGAGGCGGAAAGATCGTTGCCGTCGGACCTCCAGCTGAGGTTGCCAAAAATCCTCATAGCTTGACCGGCAAGTATCTCAAGTTAGGCTAACCGTGCGACGGTCGAACACTAGGTAAATTCTTCAATGCAACTCTCCCATGTGATTTCAGACCTCGTCCTCGCACTAGTAGCTCTTGGTGTGTGGGTGAGCATCGCGATGAAACTTCCTAGGCTGCGGATTTGGCCGTGGGGATTTTTTCTCGTTCCCGTCGCGCTTGCTGCCTTATCTGGTGCTGCCCGATTTGCGGATCTTCATCCTTCCATGCAAGCTTACTCGAGCTTCTTTCAGCAGTTTGCTTCCACCGCAGGCGCGATTGGATTGACTTTAGCCGTCTTTCTATCGTTGTCAGAATCAAAAGCCGAGACGCAGCGAACTTTCATGCCGATTGTCGTCGTCATTTGCTTGGCTGTCGGAATCGTGCTGTTCCTTCTGGCGAAGCAGTTTCAATTGAAGGGAGTTTTCGAACTACTCCCTCTTGTCGCAATGATCGTTGTGCTCGGCATGGGCCTATGGCAAATAGCGATTGGGCCAAAAAATAGTTACAGACTAAGAGGCTTGTCTGTTGTGACCGCTGTGTTGCTATCAGCAGCCGCGATGGTCTCGCTTCAAAAACTACAAACACCGACCAATATCGACGCCTATCACTATCTCCTCGCCGTATCGCTGGTCGCTTTTGGCCTCTCCGTCGAAAATCCGAAACGTTCAGCATCTTAGCAATTTTCGTTGACTTCCGGAATCAATTTCGGATGGAAGTGAGCCTGGAACCGGCTCTTGGCCTCGAACGACATTGCGGGCAGTCGCTGGATGTACTCAATCGCGAGTGGTCTTGTACTGCTTTCCGTCATGGATCAAGGAGAGCCTTCCGCTCTTGAGCTTGATCTCTGCAACGCCATCCTCAGAGAAAGTCAGATTAGTGATCTTCTGTTCGAGGTCAGGAGAGAACCATTGCATCCCGGCCGAGTACTCCGAGTCACACGCCGAGCCGATAGTGCTCGTCCAGTTGTATCGTTCGAGTTTAGGGCCAGCGGTTTTCAACTGGTGAGTGTTCCAGCGCGGCTGAACGATTACCACGAGAGGTTTGAGAGAAACAGCGATCATTCTGGGTAAATACCCATCCTTGGCGAAAGCCTGTTCAATATTTCTGGCTTCCCCAGTTCGTTCCAGATAGCTCCAGCACTGATCCGCGATCTTGTCTGTGTCGTACTCCTTGCCTTCGTCGTCGACGAGGAAGTTTTTGTACTTGTTTTCGCCCCAACCAACTTTGCCAACGACTCGTTCGCCGATCTGGACTCGTTGTTTCGGTGCGCACCACGGTCCCTTGTCGTTCAGATGTGGCTCGATTTTCAGCGGAGCGTTGCTCCCGCACCCAACGATGGAGATGAAAAAGGGTACAAGGACGAGGATTCGAAACTGGCATAGGTCATCCAATTCCACCAATCCCCGACAAATAGAACGGTACAGGGAAAAGTAGGTGACCGCGATGAAACCAACGGTCAATAGACTCGTAAGGCCAGCCACTAGTGCGACGATGTCCAACTCAAGCCACAACATTGTTGTTTCCTTTCTCTTTGACATTCGCGCGAGTTTCGGGAGCTTGCCTGTAAACAAGCTCTCAAACTATAGATCTATTCCTCGAACGTCTCGATTCGAAACAAGGATTCTCAAGAAAATGCAGAGAATTAGCGCAATCCTGTTTCATTCTGCCCGAGCTCCGCCATGAGCGTAAGGCGGACTTCTCTCACAGAAGCGAAGTTCACGAAGTCTCAATGCCTGACGCGTCGTTCCTCTCCAACTATGAAGGCTTACCCAATGCTCCAAACCGCCGGCAACATTTGCGTTGCGCTCGCTGCGATCATTTTCCTGTTTCCTCTGCCGCGTGTGTTAGGTGAATACGCGGGGATGTATTTGAGCGATGACCGCTGGGTGATGCCGATCCTCGCCTACCTGATTCCAGTGTGGATGCTGTTGATGGGCGCACTGCTTTGCATGACAGCTAATGGTGGGTTCGAAACTTTACGTCTCAGCCGGTCCGTGCTCTACACGCTTACCGTAGCCGCGAGTGTCTCGCTGGCAGTCGTTACCTTTGTGTTCATCGGATTGTATATCCGGCCCGGATTCACGCCGCGAGTTATCTACACCCCAGTGATTTATTTGGTTCCGCTCGCCACCGGGTTACTGGTGGTATTGAGCATCAATCAAAAGAATCCGCCCGCGATTCCCATTCAATGGCTATTCTGGCCGTGGATCGCTTTTGCTGCCTTGAGTCTCGTCTTATGCGCACTTTTCATAGGATACCGTCTCATCAACATGGCCCATCGGTTTTGACACTGCGGCACAACTATTGGCAAGCTACCCTGAGACAATCCGGAACCGCAGAATCTCCGCACTGCCGGTGCAAAATCCTGCGACGTCTTCGTTCAGAGGCCGGGGCTCCTCCCGGTGCAACTCTCAACGCTCAAGCTTGCTATTCAGTTCGACGATGACAGGTCGTTGAAAGACACTTGGATTGACATGCTTGCGAATCTTCAGCAGCTTGTCTTGAGCTGCTTCGGGCGTCAGACCGCCGAAGCGAACTAGCCACCAAAGTACGATAGTCGCACTTCGGGCTCGACCAGCTTTGCAGTGCACGTATACACAGCCGCCTTGCTGCTTGTGCTTCTCAATGAACTCTGCACCTCGTTCGACCATCTCAGCAGTAGGATGCTGAAAGTCAGTCGTCGGAAGCCACAATTGTTCAATGCCCAGCCTTTGATACTCGGCTTCTGGTCCGGCATACTCTTCGCACATATTGACAACGCCGGTTACTCCCAACTCTTTTAGCTTTGCGGGGTCTTTCCCTAACGGTACGGCACCCAGAATGCAATTTGCATCGACTCGATCCCACCAGCGTCGGACTCCAAGTACACGTCCTAACAGAATGTTGTAGGCCAGCGTGGGATAATAGACCGTTCGCGCATAAAGACGTGAGAGCATATCGATGGCGATGACAAAGACGAAGTGGGGTGAGCGATGGGAACGAATTGAGTTCGTTAGTATACGCGAACCTCGTAGAGTCGTCAGGCCGCTTGCTTCTTGACTTTGGGCACAGAGAGTTTGAACAAGCCGAAGATCTCGTCTTGACTTAGTCCCAGAGGCCGTGGCGCACCTGCTTCGGCGAATAGTTGATTGAACAGCTCGCGCTTTTGTTCAAGCACATCATGGATTCGCTGTTCGATTGTCCCTGAGGCCATCATGCGGGTGACAGTCACGGCCCCCTTGGCGCCGATACGATGCGCGCGATTGATTGCTTGGTCTTCAATGGCTGGATTCCACCAACGATCAAATAGAAACACGTACTCACAGAACTGAAGATTCAAGCCTACGCTACCGGCTCCGTAGCTCATCAAGATCAGATGCTTGGATGGATCTTCCTTGAACTGCTGTATCACCCCATCGCGCTTGCTCGAAGGAATGCGACCGTGGTATTCCATCGGACCGAATCGATCTAGCGCCTCAGAAAGTACATCCAGTGTCTTGACCCACTGGCTAAAGACAATGGCCTTTTTGCCGCTCGCTGCAATCTCTTCCATGTCAGCTTCCAGCCGTTCAAGCTTACAACTCGAGCCGGTCGCGGGATCGAAATTGCAAATCTGCTTCAGACGTAACACAAGTTCAAAGACGTGTTGAATCGTCAGCGTCTCGCCCATGTCCGTCAACTGAACCACGCCTTCATCTTCGGCGCTGCGATAGCTATCCAACTGCGCCGGAGTCAAATCCAACTCGGCATCGCGGTACATCTTCGGCGGCATTTCCGTCAGAACTTTGTCTTTCGTGCGACGCAGAATGTAATCGCGTGTCGCTTTGGAAATGCTCTTCAAGTGCATGTCCTCACGCAGGTAGCCCGGCGACAGGAACTCAAAGATGTTGACGATGTCTTCAACCGAGTTCTCGATCGGTGTTCCCGTCAACGCCCAGGATCGAGTGCGTGGCAAGGCGCGAACGATTTCGGCCGTGGTGCTGTTGCGATTTTTGATCCGCTGAGCCTCGTCAAGAATCACTAGATCAAAATGTGAATCGGGTGAAATGACCGTGTCTCGATCTCTCATCAGCAGTTCGTAATTCGCAATCCGAACGGGAGCCGCATGTTGCCCCCAAATCCATTGCCTTTTCGCCGAGTCACCTTCAATGACAGTTACTGGAATTTCCGGAGCCCACAGCTTGAACTCGCGAACCCAATTAGTCACTAGCGGCTTGGGGCAGATCAGGAGTACGTTTTTCAATTGTCCGGCGAGCAATAGCATGCGGACCGTACTGATCGCTTGCATGGTTTTCCCAAGTCCCATCTCATCAGCGAGTATGGCGATCTCTCGTGGAAAGAGAAACGCGATTCCTTCGAACTGATATGGGAAGGGCGTGAATGGAAAGTCGAGCTTGTTGGACGATAGCAGCGTCTCGAGCGGTGGCTGGAGTACGAAGTAAAGTCGGTCCTCAAGCTTCACCAAGTCAGCAGGCGGCTTGATGCGAGTTCGTGTAGTCGGTTTGTCACTGCTGACGGCTTCCTGAGAGCTTTCCTCCGACGTCTGCTCATCGGGGCCTTTGACTTCTGTCTTCTTCGATTCGATGAACGGAACTTGATCCGAAGCAGACTGGTAGTCAACCGCTTCAGGAAATGCAAAGCCGATGGTGTGCGGCAGCTTGGACTGGAGCTTGATGGAAACGGCTTGAACGTTTGTACCAAGACCCAAAACAAGATCTTGAGGCATGGTTTCAACATTGAGCGATCGCGTTAGGCCGTTTTGCCAGCCTGTGGCCAGAGTGTCCACATCCGCTTGAGCCGCTGAAAGCGCTTCATGCTCCACAAAGCCAACACCAGCCCAAGAGCTTGATGCATCGGACATTTTCAGACCTCGCCTTCTGGACCTCGCCGA
>CAUJKA010000361.1 GCA_963204965.1 Planctomycetota bacterium
GCGTATCAAGTTCATTGGCAGAAAGGAATCCCATGCTGATACCGCCTGGAACAACGGCCTTAGCTTTACGCCCCTTCCACACACCACCACCGTATTGATCGATCAAATTGCGAGCTGTGATTCCTAGTGGCAGTTCGACAAGCCCAGGCTTGTTGACGTGACCGCTGATGCAGTAAAGCTTTGGACCAAAGCTACCGCCATCGCGAGGATTGTTCGGATCGTTAGGCACGCCGATCGAGCGAAACCAATCGGTACCACGCTGAAGAACTTGCGTCACACAAGCCAGCGTCTCGACATTGTTCACAACAGTCGGTCGTCGGAACGCTCCGGACACCGCAGGGAAAGGAGGCTTGATACGCGGCCAAGCACGCTTGCCTTCCAAACTCTCGATCAATCCAGTCTCTTCACCGCAAATGTAGGCACCAGCTCCACGATGCAGATAGATGTCTAGCGAATAACCTGATCCAAGAATGTTCTTGCCCAACAGGTTGTTGTCGTACATCTCTTGAATAGCTTTTTCAAGAGTTCTGTAGCAACGACCGTATTCGTACCGCAAGTAAAAGTAGGCCGTAGTTGTCTTCGTCGCATAACCGGCGATGACCACGCCTTCCAGCACTTGATGCGGATCAGCTTCGATCAAAACGCGATTGTTAAAGGTACCAGGCTCGCTTTCATCACAATTGATGAAAAGGTAGATTGGACCTTCGATGTTCTTCGGCAGAAAAGTCCACTTGGTGCCGGTGCTAAAGCCCGCGCCACCTCGACCACGGAGTCCCGACGCGATCACAGTCTGTGTCACCTCTTCAGGCTTCAGTTGCAAAGCCTTCTTCAAACCTTCATAGCCACCATCGGCCATGTAAGTCTTGATGCTCGCGCTGTCGGGCTTGCCCAAACGGCCTAGCAATACTGGTTTATATTCTGAGCTCATCGTTAGCCTCCCTTTGCCAACTTGACGACATCATCGGCGCTAACATTCAACTGCAACTCGTCATCGATCAGAATGCACGGTGCGCCATCACAGGCTCCCAAGCACTCGGCCAATTCAATCGTTGCTGTGCCATCCGCGGTTATATCGCCAGGATGGATGTTCAGTCGCTCACATACATCGGCAAGCAGTTCATCACCGCCACGAAGCATACATGCCAAACTGCGGCAGACCCAGATTCGCTTTTTGCCCAATGGCTTGTGGTCATCGCGGAAGAAACCGTAAAACGAGAGCGTGTCGGAGACTTGCGATGGAGCCAGGTCCAGCAGCTCGGCAACTTCCTTAATCGCTTCGTTTGGCACGCAGCGCAGTTGATCCTGCACCATGTGACAAATGGGAAGAGTCAACGCTTGTTTGTTCGGATAGCGAGCCGCCAATTCAGTGGCTTTGGCTCGAATGTTCTCAGGCAGTACGCTCATCGATCAAGCTCCGCTGCAATGATGTTCAAACTTCCTAGCACAGCTACGACGTCGCTCAACATGCAGCCACGGATCAGTTGTGGGAACAGTGAAAAGTGAATCAACGATGGTGGACGAGTCCGTGCGCGGTAGGCGCGGAAGTTACCATCCGAAACAAAGTCGTATCCAAGCTCGCCGTTGGGCGATTCGGTCGCAGCGTAAAGGCTGCCGCGTGGTGGGCTCATTTGTCGGTTGGGCATGATCGATTCGAAGTGATGGATCAAGCCTTCGATGCTCTGATAAACCTCTTGCTTCTCAGGCATGAACTCTTTGCCAGTGCCTTCAGCAAAAATCGGGCCGCTTGGAAGGCTTTCCACCGCTTGATGAATGATCTTCAGTGACTCTTGGATCTCTAACATTCGAACGATGTATCGAGCGTAGCAATCACCCTCGGTGCTGCAGATCACATCGAAATCAAGATCGCCATAAGCCAAATAAGGCTCGTCGCGTCGCAAGTCACGAGCGACTCCGCTGGCCCGCGCGACTGGACCAGTCGCTCCGCCGCTAATCGCCTCTTCTCGACTGAGCTTTCCGATGCCTTGCGTTCGCTCGACGAAAATTCGATTGCGAGAAACCAATCGATCGATGTCGCGATAGTTACGATCAAAGTCGCGAAGGAAGTCGCGGATCATCTTGATCGCGTCGTCGCAAAGATCGAACATCAACCCGCCGACTCGCGTGTAGCTAGTGTGGAAACGTTGTCCGGTAGCTCGCTCGCAGATCTCAAAAATCTTCTCGCGCTCGTTGGACGCATACATGAACGAGGTGATTCCGCCCAAGTCCAGAACGCATGCGCCAATGCAAAGCAAGTGATCATGAATCCGCATTAGCTCAGCAAAAATAGTGCGAATGTACTTGCAGCGTGGCGTGAGCTCGATGTCCAGCAGCTTTTCTACAGCGTGGTGCCAAGCGATCTCGTTGGCCATCGGCGAAATGTAATTCATGCGGTCGACGATGGTCACGTACTGATTGAAGTCTAAGACTTCACCCAGCTTTTCAAATCCGCTATGCAGGAAGCCAATGTCTGGCTCGGCATCCACGACCTCTTCGCCATCCACGGTTAGCAACAATCGCAACGTGGTGTGAGTAGCTGGGTGCTGCGGACCAAAGTTCAGCGTCCACAAGCCTTCCTTGCGTCCAAAGTCATCAACATCGACATCGGTCAATTGAAGTGGCATGATCCAGTGGCCTAACTCTCAGCTCGCGTAATGACAGGAAAGTTGTGACGTTCGCCGCGTCCTTGAACCGGATAATCTTTGCGAAGCGGAAATGCAGCAAACAACTCAGGCAGCAACAAACGCTTAGGATTCGGATGGCCTTTGAAGGTGATTCCGAACATGTCGTAGACTTCACGCTCTAGCCAATCAGCCGACTTGTAAAGGCTGGTCATCGAATCGACTTCAAGATCTGGCTCGTTCAGCATGACTGAAACAACCAGTCGCTCACCACTTTCGACGTTAAGAAGGCAGTAGACAACTTCAAAGCGATCTTTGGCGCCTTCGTAATCCAACCAATCCACTCCGGTAACGTCGACCAACATGTCCATCGAACATTGGTCACGCAGAGTTCGCATTGTCTCAGTTAGATCTGCGGCTGGAACGATGACGCGATCCTGGTCCTTGAATTTGGTCCACGTTCGCGACTTGCCAGGTAGCAACTTATCGAGATTATCTTTGCACGACATTTAGTGCCTCGGGTTGTAAATTGGCAGGCTGAGCTTCATGCGATCTTGGTTGCGAATTCTCGCAATCTCGTCGGCTTCGAACACGACAGGTCCTTCAGGAGTCTCACGTTTGGCGAATTCGGTGAAGTGGACTGTGCCGGTGTTTTGAATCTTGTCTTGTAGATCCAACAACGCACGGATCAATTGCTCAGGCCGCGGAGGACATCCAGGAATGTACATGTCGACCGGAATGAAGCGATCGATGCCTTGAACGACTGAGTAGGTGTCAAACACGCCGCCGGTGCAAGCACAAGCACCCATCGAGATACACCACTTGGGCTCCGACATCTGCTGCCAAATGCGTTGAAGAACCGGAAGCATCTTCATCACGACGCGTCCGGCGACGATCATCAGATCGCATTGACGCGGTGAGAATCGCATTACTTCCGAACCAAAGCGAGACAAGTCGTGTCGACTTGACGATGCCGCCATAAGTTCGATACCGCAGCACGCGGTAGCAAAAGGCATCGGCCACAAACTGTTCTTGCGAGCCCAACTGGCTGCTGAGTCCAATTTGGTCCACAAGACGCTATCGCCCAACTGTTTTAGTTGTTGCGCCATTGAAATACCCCTTTCCGCCAAGCGTATGCATAGGCCAAGACAACCGAGCCGATCAGCGACAGCATCACTAGCAATTGAGCGATGCGGCCATCGGCGCCGGACTGCGAGTCCAAGGCTACTGCCCACGGGTAGATGTAAAGAAGTTCGACGTCAAACACGAGAAACAAGATCGCGATCAAGTAGAACTTGATGCTCAACGGATTCCGCGTAGACCCTTGCGGATCCATACCCGATTCATAGGGCATATCTTTAACAGCCGTACGCTTGTGCGCGGCGACGATATGCGGTGCCAGGATGGTGACAACTGCGAAGCCAAGAACGGCTGCAAAATAAATGAGGACTGGGGTGAACTCGGTCAATTCCAATTCCATTTCAGAAGTTAGTGAAATGTTTCACAAACTATTTGCCCATATGGTAGCGGCTAAATGTCGCTTTTGACAAGGTCTAACCAAAACGTAGCTATCTGCGACGCTTCTGGCCGCGGGGCAATCCTGGCACTTGAGGCAGACAAACCTCCTTTAACTAAGTATCATGGACGAATAAAACGCCTGAATTTTTTTAAGAAATCATGTGAAGGCGCTGCGTTTGAACTGAGTTAGTACTTGCTTGTTGAGCCCATTTGCCCCGAATTGCGCTGATGCCCAAGCGGGTTTAGCGGGGCTCAGGCGGCCCGTACGGGTGCGCAGGCGTCCCGCCCGCCAGAGCCTTTCACAACCCGAAGGGTTAGCGAGGGACGGCGAACCGTTAGCAACCCGAAGCGTTAGCGAGGGACGGATTTGGGCCTGGCCTGAATGTCGCAGAAGTCACTTCCACGCGAATGCTGTCATCAAAGAGCGGGCGGGACGCCCGCGCACCGCACTGTGTACCGAACAAGCCTAAAGAGATGAGTTCGATTTTGACGATAGTTCCAAACAAGCATCAATCTTGACTTATTTGATCATATTAGTAGACTTAACCCTGGTTGCGATGGATTTCACCCTGGAACTCATGTAAATCATGGCTCATTCAATGCAAAAGCCAATTCCCAAGCCCCAAAGCGATTCGCAGTCTTCGCCGATCCAACTTCGCGTCCTAACTGCCTCAGACTTCTCCGGGGGATGCGGCGGATGTAAGACGGCTATCGATAGCGATGGTTCAGCACCGGACGAACCGCAGCCTTCGTCGTACGTGGTTCCAACCGCTTCCGCCGAGTTGCTTGAACAACTGGCTCTCGAAAGCCAAGCTTTGGAGAAGGCTACGCCGCAAGAGATACTGAAGTGGGCCGTAGATCGATATGCACCCAAGTTCACGATGGCAACTGCGTTTGGCCCTGAAGGCATGACACTGATCCACATGATTGCTCAGATCGCGCCGCAAACTTCGATCTTCAACTTGGACACAGGCTATCAGTTCGAAGAAACGCTTGAGCTTCGAGAACAGATCAAACGACGTTACGGCATCGAAGTAGAACTCAAGAGACCGCGACAGTCCGTTGAAGAATACGAACGAGTCAACGGTGGTCCTGTCTATTCGCACGATCCGAATCGATGCTGCGAGGATCGTAAGTTGAGCGTCCTGCGCGAAGCAGCGATTGGCTGGGATGCTTGGGCCAGTGCAATTCGTCGCGATCAAAGTCCAGATCGAGCCAAAGCACCGATCGTGGGTTGGGACAAGAAGTTTGGCTTAGTGAAGGTCAGCCCGCTAGCCAATTGGACCAAGAAGCAAGTGTGGGCTTTGATACTTAAGGAGAACATTCCTTACAACCCACTGCACGACCAAGGATACACCAGCATCGGCTGCAAGCCTTGCACTCGCAGTGTTCTACCAGGTGAAGATGAACGCGCTGGACGATGGAGCGGTTTTGCCAAGAAGGAATGTGGGCTACACACTCAAGATTAACTCACACATTTTTCCGTTGTGAATTCCCAATCTACTCGCTTAGTTCGTACCATTATGCAACTGCCCATCAAAGCACATTACGCAACGATTGCAGTGCTCGCATTGGCATCGCGATACGATGCCGGCGAACTCGTGCAGGCTCGTGTTATCGCGGCCGATCACGCTGTCCCAAGTCAATTTCTCGGACAGATTCTTCAACAGCTACGCAACGCGGGGCTCATAGTCAGCGTGCGCGGATCGAGCGGAGGATTTCGCTTGGCAAAGTCCCCAGATTCGATTTCGGTGGCCGATGTTGTGGAAGCAGTCTGCTCCAGTGCTTCCTCTGAAAATAGCTTACCCAGCCACGATCCCATCACTCGTGTCGTTGGTGGCGTATGGCACGAGCTGAACGAAACTCAGCTCCGATACCTCGAGCAACTTAAGCTCTCTAGTTTAGTCCAGCAGATGTCTCCCGAACCCGCCGCCATGTTCTTTATCTAGCAGAGGTCTTCGTAGGGCGTGTGTAGAGGTCTAACGGAGTTGGCTCGAACCAAGAAATGCCCACGATCAGAGCTTAGACTCTGCAAAGTGAGTGTCCGACCTCGGAACACGCCGTCTGTGGTTCGTAGGTGTGTTACACGTTGCGGACTTTCAGTGCGTCTGAAACTACGACAGGCCTAGCATCACCGGTTTCCGTGCTCGACCTAGTAGATGATCCAGCTCAAATTTGTGGTCCCAGATGTTTCAGCGGAGCTCGAACGTCTGAAGTCGTAAATCGATTGAGTGGCAAAAATATCGGAGGCAGAAAAATTGCGGAAACGAATATTTCTGCCTTCGATTTTTCTGCCATGCTGTTTGTCGTAGTCAATCCACCTCAACGTTCGGAGTAGAGATGTCCCAGCCAGATTCGAGCGCCTGATTTCTTTCACTCACGTCCCACAATTTGGGTATAGATCGTCTACTAGTGTCCGACCTCGCAAGAAGGTGTGTTACGCGTGTAGTCATTCATCGCGCTGTGAAATCACGTCAGGCGGAGTTACTCGCTCCGCAAACTCAATCGGCAAATGCACGCTCCACACACCCTACAAATCCCCACCATTCACTTTCGCTCTCGGCGTCGAACTGAAACCGATAACGTAGCAACTAGGCCGACTAACAAAAGAGATGTTGGTTCAGGTACAGCAACCAGATTCCAAGCTATTCCAAAGCTGGTACTAATGTTGGAGTTGATTGCGAGCGTGTAAGTCCCGGCTGCGAGATTCTTCAGGTAAATGTGCTCGACGTTGTCGACAGTACTCAAGCTTGATGAAAGCAGCGTGCCGAGAAAGCCTCCAGTTGAGTTGTAGAATCGCATGTCCATATTGGCTAGCGACAGCGTGTTATTGAAATTCGAAGTGCCATACTGCGCGTTCCAAGTTAGCAGAATGGATGCCTCGGAGATTTCTTGACCTGCTGTGACTTCAAAATTCCAGAACAGACTTCCCAGTGGATCAATTGAGTCTGCATAGTCCCAACCACGAAGCGAGGACGCCATGACGGGTTCAGTGCTGGACCCCGCTTGCTCGCCGCCAAGCAGGATCTTATAGCTGTTGTAGATGTTCAGCTCGCCCGCACCAAATACTGTGTCCAATGGTCTAGTGGTCGTGTTGGACCAACCAGGAAATTCCGTTTTCGTTGCCCCTGCCATGATGATCGCTTTCATCGTTTCACTGTTGCGAGCATCTGTCATCGAGTTCGCGACTGCTGCCGAGTGAAGTAACGCGGCTGCGGAACTAACCACAGGAGTCGCCATACTCGTCGACCCCTGAGGCGTCACGATGTCGGGCTTGGTACGGCCCACTCCTGAAATAGTTGTCGTCCCAAAGCTGTGCTGGCCGTCTGATCTACCAACGACGATCGAGTTGTAAGATTGTCCGTAGAGTTGCGGTACGGCGCCGACGCCATTATTCAAAGCAACTACTGACGTCACATTATCGCGATTCACGGTGTAGTCGAGCCGAGCGTTGATCTCTATGGCTTCCGCCGTAGTCAATCCAAAGCCGATGTAGGAGTGATTGAGCACGCTGGCTTGAACTGTCTCTGGATTGTTGGCCGTCCCGAACTGCTGACGGAATTCAACAAAGTCGTTGGCCTCGTAAACATCGACCTGCGTCACGCCTGGCGAAAGACTGGTGCTGTTGCCAAAGAAGTTTTGAGCGACACTCGTCGCATGACCCGAAATGGTTACTGTTTGTGCATCGTTCGGCCGAAGATTCGTGAAAGTCTTACCGGTGAAATCTGCGATACCTGTATTGGGCATAAACGAGACAACTGTTGCACTCCCATCAGTGTCTGCTTCGACCAGTCCCACACGAATACCTGCTCCCGTTGCGAGACCGCCACCAAATTCACTCTGGAGCTTCGTATAGCCCACGCGATCCTTGAGCGACTGAGCTGAGGCAGTCCCGCACGAAAGAGTTGGTAGTGCGAGGACTAGCAATGCAATGACGTTTGAGAGTCGTAGTCGAATCATTGTTCCAACGTCCTGAGGCTGTTTTGTCGAGACGAGAGACTCCTAGCATACTCAATAAGGTCTTCTCCTACTACCATTTCTCTCACCGATAAGTGATCCACGCAGTGCAAAGCCACCAAAGTTGGGTAGCAAGCATGTCCCTTCGCCACTGGCAAAAAGAACTATTCTTAACCACTAATCAACACTAAATGCCACTAATCCACACCCTAGGGCATCCTCTATCAGTGAAAATTAGTGATATCCAATATTTCCCCTACCCCAGCATTTTCTTACCAACCATTTTCTTACTATCCGGCAGTCGTCTAATGCGTACTTCAAACACCTACTTCTCAATGACGATAGTAATGGCCGTGGTTCTGTTACTACTTGGGATGCTGACACTGCTCTTTTCAGCAACTGCGTACTCTCATCTACGAACTGCGATGTCTGGTGTTTCAACTGACTCGTTCGCCCTTCGGATATTTGCGACTGGCATGCTAGACGTCGCTAGTGCAAATGGAAAGTTCTTTTTCCGGCAGCTTGAAACTAGAATTTTCATGGGGCTCGGTTTTGGCTTTCTGTTGGCGTTTTCCGGTGTAGCTTTGCTGCTTCTGCCAAAACAGAAATTGAAAGAGAAGTGATCAAGCTGTGAAAGTAACGTCCCTGTTCCAAAAGCTCGGCGACAACTTAGGTTGATACGATTGAAAGAGAGCTTTCAAGCCCCATTTCAATATCAGATCTTGAGAAGCTTGATCGTTCGGAAATCGAACAAGAAGTAATGTACTGGCAACCCTCTACCATTGGAGAGCTTGCCTTCAACTGGTGGGACTGAGTAAGTGCCGCGACTGTTGTGGTGATTGCTCTGCGATCTACGAACTCTGTGCAAGTTGCCCGTCTTTGTTTGCGGCTTTCGCCTTTTGATGTTACACGTTTGGTTTTAGGGCGAAGCCTTGTCCTTTCAACTAGCCGGGTCTGCGTTGGGCTGGACTCGGCAAATCGCCGGAACTTCGGCCCGAAAACCCAGAGAACTCGCAACATCGAAACTAGCGCCTGCGGTTCAAAAACGGTTGCGTCGTCGCAGAAGATACTCCATCAGGGCTTTGTCGTAGAGTTGGCTAGTATCCAGAGGCACATAATCGATGCGACTTTCCGTAAGCTCTTTGTTGAGCTTGCCGCGAAATGCTGCGATTTGCTTCCGATACTCATCGCCGGCCTCGGCGGCCAAAACAGGTTCCGTCTGACCTGTTTCGGGATCACGCATCTGTAGATTGCCTTGGAAAGGAAAAGTCACTTCCGCTTCATCCAACACATGGAACACGATGATGTCGTGTCCCGAGTGGCGAAGATTGCGAAGTGCTTTAAGCATGGGAGCTTCTTCCGTGAGCAGATCGCTAAAGATCATCAGCAAGCTGCGGTGGCGAAGCATTGCTGCGAGCTGCAACATCGATCCAGCTAGGTCGGTCTTGCCCGCGACCTTTAGCTTGGTCAATTGACTGAGTATCGTCGGGAGTTGACTACGGCGACTTCTTGGAGGCACGCAGGCACCCAACTTCGTATCGAATGTAACCAGTCCCACGGGGTCTTGCTGACTGATCATCAAATAAGCCAGCGCAGCGGCCAAGCAAATCGAATAGTCCAACTTGGTCAACGATTGCCGGTAGGTGTAGTTCATCGATTGGCTGAGATCGATAGCCAAGTAACCTGTGATATTCGTTTCGGATTCAAACTTCTTAACGTAGTACTTGCCAGTCTTAGCGTAAGCAACCCAGTCGATATCCTTCGGGTCATCGCCGTGCGAGTACAAACGATGCTCGCTGAATTCCACGCTGAAACCATGAAAGGGACTGGCATGTAAGCCTTGCAGAAAGCCGCGGACAACCATCTGCGCGCGAAGGTCCAGCCGCTTGATCTGAGCGGCTAGTTCGGGCTTCAAGTACTGTTCGACAGCGGCCATAGGTTTGCTTGTTGGGTGATTTGAGAGCTTGAGGGAGTTACGATCGTAGTGGAATTCGCCAGAATTCCCGCGCGGTAGGAATCCTTGCGAATCACAGCTGGATCATCATTCATCAAGAGTTTAGGAATCGAAAAAACGTGAATTTGGAATTCTGGCGAATCCCACTACGAAAATCAGGAACTCTGGCGAGTCCCACTACGTTAGCCGCGTTGTATGGGTGGGGCTTCGAACTTTGGAATTGGTGGATCTGGAATCTCTTTGATTAAACGACGCACGATCTGTTCGCTATCCATGCCTTCGGCCTGAGCTTGAAAATTGGTAGCCAAGCGGTGGCGCAACACGGGTACTGCTACGCGCTTGATGTCTTCAATAGCCACGCTAAATCGACCGTCCATGGCGGCCATCGCTTTACCGCCGTTGATCAAGAACTGTCCCGCGCGTGGACCCGCTCCCCAATCGATCATCTCTTTGACGAAAGCAGGCGCCTTCTCGTCTCCCGGTCTGGTCGCTCGAACCAACTGCGCGACGTACTTTACGATATAGGGGCTTACAGCCACGCTTTGGACCAGCTTTTGGATATTCAAAATGGCGCGAGCGGAAAGGATCTTTGTGATCTCGGGCTTTTCATTGCGAGTCGTAGCCAGCAGGATCTGCTCTTCCTCTTCAAGCGACGGATAGCCGACTTTGATGTTGAACATAAAGCGGTCAAGTTGAGCTTCGGGAAGCGGGTACGTTCCTTCTTGCTCAATCGGGTTCTGAGTCGCAATGGTGAAAAACGGATCGGGCAATTGATAGGTCGTACGTCCTACCGATACTTCCCGCTCCTGCATCGCTTGCAGAAGGGCGGCTTGTGTTTTGGGTGGAGTCCGGTTGATTTCGTCCGCCAGGAGAATGTTCGTGAAGATGGGCCCTTCGACGAAGTTAAACTGTCGGCGGCCGTTTTCATCTTCGTCCAGAACGTTGGTACCAGTGATGTCAGACGGCATCAAGTCGGGCGTGAATTGCACTCGATTGAATGTCACATCGACGATTTTGGCCAGCGAGCTGACCATCAGGGTCTTGGCCAAGCCCGGAACGCCTTCCAGCAAACAGTGGCCTCGAGTAAAGATCGCAGCCAGTAGTTGCTCGATCACTTCGTCTTGACCAACAATAACCTTGGCCAGTTCCAGTCGCATCGCATCTCGGTGCTCGCGAAACTCCTTGAGCAGATCGCCAACATTCTTGGGCTTATTCGACACTATCCGATTCCCTAACTTTACGTGCTATAATTAAAGGCTGGTAGGCTTGGTTGCGGCCACTTGCCAAATGGATGTTGAATGAACTCTCTCATGGAAACGATTGGATTGCGAGTCAAACAGATGAGTCTTCGTAAGATGCTTGTGAGAGTGGCTTTTATTTTAGCAACATTTCTTTGCCTCGGCAGTGCCAGCTTTAACAGTGCCAGGGCTCAGAACGAGTTCTCCGCCGAAGAGGTTGATCGTACGATTCGCAAGGCGGTGGACTATTTGATCCAATCACAAAACAATTCAGGTGGTTGGACGGAGGTTGCCAGTTACGAAATGGGAGCGTCATGCCTTGTGACGTTGGCGCTTCTGAATGCGGGACAGGACCCACAATCGCCGCAGATGAAGCGTGCGATGCGATACATCACGTCGAAAGAGCTATCGAAGACATACACGGTCTCGCTGCAAACAATGGCGATGTGTTTGGCAGATCCAGAACTTTACGCCGCAGCAATTCGGAAGAACGTGGAGTGGTTGATCGGCAGTCAAATCGACGATGGAGGCTGGTCGTATGAAATTCGATTTGGAAGGAGCGACCCGTCAAACAGTCAGTTTGCTTTATTGGCACTTCACGAAGCTCAGCGCGTGAACGTTGATGTCCCCAAGCAGCGGCTCAAAGGAGCCTTTGACAAAGCTCGTTCGTATTGGATGACGCTTCAGAACAATGACGGCAGTTTTAGGTATGACAAGGGCGATGCGGCCACCGGCAGTATGACCTGTGCTGGTATCTCGTCGCTAATCATCGTCGGTTCACAGTCGGATCAGCTTGCTGCGAGCGCTCGAGAATCGGTCCAATGCTGTGGTGGTGATGATGAAATCAGACGTCGTATTGAGAAGGCCATCGGCTGGATGGGAAAGAACTTTAATGTTCTGCTCAATCCAGGAAATCCTAATTTCTACTATTACTACATGTATGGCCTGGAACGAGCAGGAAGACTGTCTGGACGGAGATTCTTTGTTGACTCCAGAGGAAGTAACCGAGATTGGTATCGAGAAGGTATTCGCCCGATCCTGGCGTTTCAAAACGAGAATGGTAGCTTTCGTCAAATGAATGGCTTGGGAACTACCGAAACCGAAAGCGCATTAGCACTGCTGTTCCTCGCTAAAGGTAAGCGACAAGTCGTTGTCAATCGCTTGGACTATGGACAAGATGCTGACTGGAACCATCATCCCATGTCGGTTCAGCATTTGACGGCTCACACTGAACAAGCTTGGAAACGTGACCTGGCTTGGCAAACCGTGCGAATCAAACAAGCCAAAGTTGAAGATTTATTGGAAGCTCCTGTGCTATTCATTTCCGGCTCCAACGCACCAAACTTCTCCCGAGATGAAAAGCTGTTGCTCAAACGCTATGTCGAACAAGGCGGATTTATTTTTGCCGAAGCTTGTAATGGAGATGGCTGTCAGGGCGCTGCGTTTGAAGAGTATTTCAAGAAGTTGGTTGTTGAATTGTTCGAAGCGCCGTTGGAAAAGCTTGCTCCCGATCATCCGATCTGGACCGCCGAGACATCGATCGATCCTAAGGACTTGCCTGAAGGAACGTGGCTCTACGGCGTTCAAACATGTTGTCGTTTGGGCGTCGTCTATAGTCCGTACAGCTTGTCCTGCCGCTGGGAATTGAACTTGCCGTACGGCAATCTTCCGGATTACTCGCCAGCCGTTCTGGGCGATCTTACGACGGCAACCAAGGTTGGGGTGAATGTGCTGAGCTACGCAACAGGCAAAGAGCTAAAAGAGAAGCTCGATACCGTTAGCATCTTAGAAGAGGTTATACAGAAGACCTCTACCGAACGTGGACTATTCATGCTTCCCATTCTTCAGCACAATGCCGGTGCCGACGAAGCTCCGCGGGCTGTCAAGACGCTAATCGAATGGCTCAATCAAGAGAATCCATTCCAAATGAGCAGCGAAAAGAAGCTGGTGCCGATCGAAAAAGAGAGCTTAGAAACATACACGGTTGTCTTCATGCATGGCCGCGGCAAGTTGCAGTTGAGCGAATCGCAACGCGAAGCGCTGCGTGGTCACTTCAAAAATGGCGGTAGTCTGATTTGTGACTCGATCTGTGCAGACGAACAATTCACAGAGAGTTTTCGCGGCGAGATGGAAATCATCCTCGGGCGACCGCTGAAGACAATGGAGGTGTCCAAGCATCCTTTGTTCACTAAGAAGTTTGGAGGCTTTGAAATTCAAGAGCTTTCCGTTATCGACAAAGGGGAGGGCGGTGGAGGTCCGGTTTCGGCGAATATTCAGCGTCGAGCACCGATCCTGGAAGCAGGTTATCAAGATGATCGTATCTGTGTACTGTTTTCGCCGCTGGACATTAGTTGTGCTCTGGAAAGCAAACACTCGTTGCAATGTAAGGGCTATGTTCGCGAAGACGCCGCGCGGCTGGGAATCAACATGCTGCTCTTCTCGTTGCAACAGTAACTTTTGGGATGCTCGTCACAAGTTTTGATGTTGCGAGTTTGAGCTTGTACACAACCCGAAACTTTAGTTTTGAAGTTGCGCTTTTTCAGGGATTTCTGGCCGAAGGCCCAGCGATTTACATAGCCCAGCCCATCGGGCTGGGTGATCAAGCTTAAGTAGGTTCAGTGCCAACGGCCCGCCGGTTTTCACGCAAACCGGCGGTCCGTTGGCACATTGTTTTTATAGCGAATTGTGTACCCAGCCCTGCAGACTGGGCTAGGTAAACGGGCAGGGCTTCGCCCCTAAATCCAAATACGAACCCCTCAAATGGATTGCAATTTCCCCTCCACCAGCCTGCTTCGTCACGCTTTGGAGCATGGCTGTCAAGTTAAGCTTTGGCAAAATCCCCCCTTCTATTTCCGCCGCCAGCCGGAATCATCGTCAAAGTCAATTCAGATCGCTTCGCCTCGATGTACCACTAGCGCCAAACAGGCCTATCTGGCACACCATCTCACCTTCTGAGATCTAAGATATTGCAACAGATCGATCGCTCCCCAGTGATGTTCCGTGCCGAGGCATTGCCCGCCTAAGCCAAATTTAGTAGTGAATTTAGGTGTAAAACTTTGGGCCAGTCTCTCGCAAAATTCAAAGAAAGAAGCACGAGTGATTCAGTTGATTCGGTGAATCGTCGTGGAATCGACCAGATCGATTCGCTTCTGCATGAAATCGCTGTCTCAATAGATGGTGTTTTTGAAGATCAGATCGCCGACGGTCATGGTCTCTCGCTGCAAGCTAGAGTGGATCAATTGCAGGATGCCGTCATCACCACTGCTGAAGTCGCGCATACTGCTCGACTGGAATTCGAAGAGATCGTTCGCAATCAAGCCGAAACAATCACTCGATCCTCGCAAATCATCGCGCAACTAGAAGACACTAAGCGGCAGTTAGTGCAGGCCCGCGCTGAAGCCGAGCAAGCCGCGCGCGACAAAGGGCAACTCGCTCAAACGATTTATGCGCGGACTAGCGACGCTGTTCTGATTTTGAAAGATGGTCATTGCGTCTCATGCAATCAGAACTCTCTACGACTGTTCGAATGCACTGAACAGGAACTGCTAGATACTTGGCCTGTTTGTTTGACCGCGGAAAAGCTCCTGGGCGGAGCACGCGACGAGCGATTGATTCGGGCCATGATGACCGATGCCCTCGACGGTATTCCGGGCCTTTTTGAAGCTGCAATCCAGCGCGACGACTCAATCGCATGGTGTGAAATCAAGATGAGTAGCTTTGAAATGAACGGAGCGACTCATGTGTTGGTCAATATTGCCGACATTAGCTCCAGGCAACAGTTTGAAAATGCAGTCCGACAACACCGCGACTTCCTAAACTCAATCATCAACTCTGTTCCCGACCCGCTTTGTGTCACCGATGGTTTGAACAAAATTGTTGTCGCTAATGACGCCTTTTGTGATGCAATTGACAGAACGCGAAAGCAAGTGGTCGGTAGTGACGCAAGCCTGACGGGGCTTGCAACTGGACCGGGCGTTGACGACTTCGTTGACAATTATCACAAAGATCTTTTGGTTGAAAGCGAAATTGCCCGCAAGCACAGAGACGGTAGCACGCGTGAGTATTCAGTTCGGCGAGCACTTTTCGAAGACGGTCTTACCGATCAGCGTTACTTGATCGCTCTTTCACGCGATGTGACTCAACAGCGGCAGCGCGAAGATCGACTGGGTCTCTTGGCTAGCGTATTTAACAATATCGCTGAAGGAGTCGCCATCCTCTCGATTAATGGTCACATCCTTGAAGCGAATCCACGGTTCCTCGAGTTGATTGCTTGCGAACATCCAACCGGTAAACTGTTGGCTAATACGATCGATTTGCAAATTGAGAACTTCGAATCGATTCTAGCTTCGGTTAGCAATGGCACGCCGTGGACCGGAAAGACATCGACAGTTGACGCGGAAGGACAAGAGCGTTGGTTCTGGCTTTCGCTCAGTCCCTCGCAGAGCGTCTACAATCAAACGCGTCAGATTATTGCTCTTTTCTCCGATGTAACCCAATTGGAGCGATCGCAAAAGCAACTCGAGAAGCAAGCCCTCATCGATAATCTGACTGGGCTTCCCAATCGCCGCATGTTCACTCGGCACATTAACTCGCTGATTCGAACTAAGAAGTGCTCCGAGACGAATCTGGCAATCTGCTTCATGGACCTGGATGACTTCAAGAGCATCAACGATGTCTCGGGGCACTCGACTGGTGACAAGCTGCTAGTGGAGGTGGGTCAGATCCTTAAGTCCGCGTTCGGATCGAACGCGATGGTCGCGAGATTCGGTGGTGATGAATTCGCAGCAGTTTGGGAGTACTCGCAATTCGACGCAGCTTCCGTTACTGAGACGCTGAGTCTGATCATCGAGCGGTTCCAGCAACCGATCCTAGTTGGCGAAATGGAGCTCACCACCGGAATGTCGATTGGCACATCGATCTTTCCTCTGCACGGCCGAGACTCTGAAGTACTGATGTCCAACGCCGACATCGCGATGTACGCGGCTAAGGCGGCTGGGAAAAATCAAGCTCGCATCTTCTCGAAGGAGATGCAAGCTCGCACCGAACAACGACACTGCCTTCAGCAAGAACTCCGTCGTGCGTTGGCCGAAGGTGAGATTAAGCTTGCCTTCCAGCCTAAGGTCACCGCGCAAACGATGGAGCCCGCTGGCTGTGAAGCTCTTGCCCGATGGATCAAGCCAGATGGAACAAATGTGTCTCCAGGCGAGTTTATTCCCGTCGCGGAAGAATCGGGTTTGATTCTACAGCTAGGAACTAGCGTTCTTAAGAGTGCAATCACAACTGCAAAGCAATGGGCGATCACTCGACCAGACTTATTGCCGATTGCAGTGAATGTTTCTCCTCAGCAGCTTCGTTCGCCAACATTCGTCGATCAATTAATCAAGTTGGTTGCCGATCTGGATGCAAGGCCCGAATGGATCGAGCTTGAGATCACGGAAAACGCAGTGATCGAAGACATTCAGTTTGCCATTGCTACTTTCAAACGAATGCATGAACACGGCTTCCGCATCGCTATTGACGATTTCGGGACTGGCTATTCCTCGCTTAACTATTTGAGGCACTTCCGGATCGATACGCTGAAGATCGACCGATCGTTTGTGTCGGAAGTGACCAACGATCGCAACTTAGCGGCTATCTCCAGCGCGATTATTGCGTTGGGGCATGGATTGGGACTGACGGTTGTCGCAGAGGGTGTCGAGACCGAGGCTCAGCGCGCCTTCCTTGCCTCGGCTGGCTGCGACATCTTGCAAGGTTACCTCATCGGCCGGCCCATGATGAAAGAGGTCGTCGAGTCGTGGACGTTGCAGCTTCCAGTTGCAACGCAAGCTCAATAACTTACGTTCGGCGAAATCGATCGCTGACCTAGTGCTCTTCTTCATACCGCTTAGCCTTGTCGTTACACCCCGTCGAATCCGAATTTCGCGGCATTTGCTCCCGATCTGGATGCTATAAGTGTTGGACGAGCGTTGTGGCAAACTTACGAGTTGCAATTTCTAAGGTCCTACGGTTCGTTGTGAGTTAACCGCTGGTAAAGTAGAATTAGGGTCTCCTGCCTTACATTACTTTGCCCGCCGAGTCGAATAGGGCAAGTCTATTCCCCAGAAGTTTGAGATAACGATGCGATTGATTGCCTGTGTTCTTGGATTATGGGCCGTGACTGCGTCGGTTAACTTGCGTGCAGACGACAGTATTTCCTACAACAGAGATATCAGGCCGCTACTCTCGGACCGCTGCTTTGCTTGTCACGGTCCCGATGAAGGGAAGCGTGAAGGGAACCTTCGTCTTGACTTGTCAGACGATCCGCTGGGCCCATTTCGCTCAGCAGAGCATTCTGATTCCGTAGATGGTGCGAAAGGCAATAGTCAAGCGATCAAGCCGGGCCATCCAGACCAAAGTGAAGTTTGGAAGCGAATCACGACCGACGATCTATCGATCCAAATGCCTCCACCGGAGTCTGGCAAGAAGGCTCTCACACCTGAACAGCGTGACTTGTTTCGTAAGTGGATAGAGCAGGGGGCCAAGTACGAGAAGTTCTGGTCCTTCGACCCGCTTCGGCCTCAATCGCTTCCACCTGTAGATCATCAGAGCTTAGCTTCGAATCGAATCGACCAGTTTGTCGTCGCTTCGCTGAAGAAGCATGGCCTTGAGCCTCAACCTTCGGCCGACAAACGAACACTGATTCGTCGCGTTACGTTTGACCTGACGGGGTTGCCTCCCACTCGTGAAGAGATCGCTCAATTTGAATCGGACGATTCGCCAGATGCCTATGAACGACTGGTTGACCGATTGTTGGGGTCGCCACAGTACGGCGAACATTGGGCTCGCCATTGGCTGGACTTGGTTCGATTCGCTGATACCAACGGCATGCACCATGACCACTATCGGGAACTGTCGCAGTACCGCGATTGGGTCATCCGAGCCTTCAATGCAAACATGCAGTTTGACCAATTCACTGCCGAGCAACTCGCCGGCGATTTGCTGGAGAACGCTTCTATCGATCAGCAAATTGCTTCGGGTTACAACCGCCTGCATATGGTGATGGACAGAGGTACAAATCCACCGCAGGAGAGCTACACACGGAATGTCGTGGATCAGGTGTCGGCTTTTGGGACGGTGTTTCTTGGTATGACGCTGGAGTGCGCGGTTTGCCACGATCACAAATACGATCCGGTCAAGCAAAAGGATTTCTATCAGCTCTTCGCATTCTTCAATAACATCGATGGCGATCCGGAAACTCCTGGTCGTGAGCAACAACCTCCACTGATTCGTTTGCCATCGCCGGAGCAGTCGAAGAGCCTGAGCGAATTCGACTCGCAACTTGCTTCAGCCAAGACTAACGTCGATCAGTTGAAGCAGATGCTTAAGGAAGCAACCGCAGCCAAGAAGGCCAGTGAAGCAAAAGCCAAGGCGGAAGCAGAGAAGGGTGAGAAGACTGATAAGGTCGCCAAATCCGAGAAGGCTGAGGAAGAGCCTCAAGCAGCGTCAAAGCCTGACGATGGAAAGACTTCCCAGGAGGCCCAGCAAGTTAAGGCTTTAACAAGTCAGCTCAAGGAGAAGGAAGAGGAACTACGTCGAATCCAAACCGCGCGAGATGAACTACAGCGAGAGATTCCATTAGCTCTAGTCATGAAAGAACGCGCCGACCTGCGGCCAGCTTTCATTCTCAAGCGTGGAGCCTACGATCAACCCGGCGATGAAGTCACTCGAAACACGCCTTCATTCCTGCCACCTATCGAATCCAGAGGCACTGTGTTAACTCGACTTGATCTAGCGCGATGGATCACGGACAAGCGACACCCGCTGATGGCTCGTGTCACGGTCAATCGCTTTTGGCAACAGCTATTCGGCGTTGGCCTTGTTAAGACCTCGGGGGACTTTGGCGCACAAGGTGAATACCCGAAGCATCCCGAGCTATTGGATGATCTCGCGAACACGTTCATTGATTCGGGTTGGAATGTCAAGTCGCTGGTTCGATCGATTGTGACGTCGCAGACCTATAAGCAATCATCTCGCGTTTCCCCTGAGGAGTACATCAACGACTCTGAAAACCGGATGCTCGCACGCGGCTCGCGGATTCGACTAGACTCGGAAGTCATCCGCGATCAAGTGCTGGCCATTAGCGGATTGTTGAATAGCGAGATGTACGGCAAGAGCGTTAAGCCGCCTCAGCCTGCGGACCTGTGGAGAACCGTTTCCATGGTTTCGTCCTCGACCTACTCCTTCAAGGAAGACACGGGCGACAAGATCTATCGACGAAGCTTCTACACGTTCTGGAAGCGAGCGATGCCACCACCACAGATGACGATTTTCGATGCGCCGACTCGGGAGAGTTGTACGTCGCGACGTGAACGCACCAACACGCCCGTTCAAGCATTGCTGATGATGAACGAGAGTCAGTACTTTCAAGCCGCTCGCCACTTCGCTCAGCAGTTGTTGAGTACGCAGACTCAAGACGGCGGTGATGTAAAGGCCAGCTTGTCACAATCTAGCGATTCGAAGCGTCTGGCAACGGCCTTTGAGTCGATCACCGGACAGTTGCCCAGTGATGCCGAGCTATCCGATCTGTTGAACGGCTTAAACAGCTTCCGCGAGATCTATCGCGAAGATGTGGAGGCAGCTAAAGCAATGACTGCTGAAGTAAGTTTGAGCAGCGATGCTGAGCGAATCGAGCTAGCTGCACTTACGATGGTCGTTAATGCACTTTTTAATCTTGATACAGCCAAAACACGAGAATAGACAAAACTCATGAACGATGAACTTTTTGAACAGTATCGTTGGCTGCAGAATCGTCGCCGATTCCTCAATCGTTCTGCGGTTGGGCTTGGTGCCGCCGTGCTCGGTTCCCTTGCGGCTCAGCGTGCTACGGCATCGCTGCCCGAGCTCCCGCATTTTCGTCCGCGGGCCAGTCGAGTGATCTTTCTGTTCATGGGCGGCGCGCCCAGTCAGATTGACTTGTACGACTACAAGCCGGGCTTGGAGGAAAAGTACAAACAGCCTCTGCCCGAAGATATCCGCGACGGTCAACGTGTAACTGCAATGACAGATGGCAAGGAGAAGTTGATTCAACCTTCGATCTTTAAGTTCACTCAGCAAGGCAAGTGCGGAAGGTATATGAGCGAACTGTTGCCGCATCTGTCGACGGTCGTCGATGACTTGTGCTTCATAAAATCGATGCGTACAGAGGCGATCAATCACGATGAAGGCAAGACTCAGTTTTGTACCGGCTCCCAGGTTCAAGGCAAGCCAAGCCTTGGTGCATGGCTGAGTTACGGGCTGGGATCGCTGAACAAGAACTTGCCAGACTTCATTGTTTTGAACTCGGCCTTTTGGTCTGGCGATCAACAGAATGTTCAGGCTCTCTACAGCCGACTGTGGGGCACAGGCTTTTTGCCTTCCAAGTATCAAGGCGTGGCTTTTCAATCTGCTGGCGATCCAGTTCTGTTTTTGTCGAATCCGACGGGAGTCTCACGAACTAGTCGCAGCAAAATGCTCGACCTAGTAACGCAGCTCAATCACAAACACGCTGCCGAAATCGGCGACCCAGAGATTCAAACTACGATTGCTCAACAGGAGATGGCCTTCCGGATGCAAAGCTCGGTTCCTGAATTGACCGACTTGAGCGAAGAACCCGAGTCGATCAAGAGCTTGTATGGTCCTGAAGTCGAGAAGTCCGGTTCCTTCGCTCGCAATTGCTTGCTCGCTCGACGGATGGTCGAGCGTGGGGTTCGCTTTGTGCAAGTGTTCCACCGCGGCTGGGATCATCACAGCGCATTGCCTGCGAAGCTGCGAGGTCAATGTAAAGACGTGGATCAGCCTTGGGCTGCGCTCATTCAAGATCTGAAGCAGCGAGGAATGTTGGAAGATACTTTAGTGGTGTGCTCGGGCGAATTCGGTCGCACGGTGTATTGCCAAGGCAAGCAGAACGAAACTGAATATGGCCGCGATCACCATCCACGTTGCTTCACCGCTTGGTTGGCCGGCGGTGGTATCAAAGGCGGTATTGAACACGGCAAAACCGATGAATACAGCTACAACATTGTCGATGCTGACGGTCAGAGGACAACTCGATTCGAAGACGATGCCGTACACATCAACGATCTCAACGCAACCATCCTCCATCAGCTCGGCATCGACCACCGCCGCTTTACATTCCCCTATCAAGGCTTAGATCAGCGACTCACTGGCGTCGAAGAGGCTCACGTTGTCCAAAAGATCTTGGCCTAAAGCTCGACTCAGCCAGTTAAGGGCCGACTGTTTAACCGTCAGCCGAAGGCGTACTCGCGTCAGATTGCGCGACGTAATCCTCTCTCGGAGGCACAGAGGCTACGTCGAACAGAAATCTCAATGAAATACGACGCAATTTGTCATGCTAACTTTAGAGCGAATGCACCCGCTGGTTAGCGAAAAATGTCGTTCTCGCGTTCATCATCTACCTTCCCGTCAGCGAAGGGATCATCTCCTGTACCAAAAGAAGACGGACGTTCGGTCAATAGACTGAAGGGGAGTAGCTGTTCCAAAAACGTATCTACGCGACAATGTGGAAGCCTTGATTGAAGCTCGGACTGACCAGCATCATTGTGGTAGTCTTTGAACACAAGAACTCGGCGTAAAGTCAAAGACGCCCTCGAATTTTCCAACTGCAACAAACCGATGTAGGTAATATTCGAAGTCATGATTTCCAATTCTTCAAGATGCGAATATCTTGAAATTGTGGCAATCCCCGCATTCGTGACGCAAGTTTCGTTTAGACAAAGGACCTTTAACCTATGATCGCTTAGATATCGCAGCCCCTCGTCACCAACTGAAGTATTCGATAAATTCAATCCCTCCAGATTTCGCAATTTCGAAACAATTTGCAAATCATTGTCTGTGATTTGCGATCCCTGTAAGTCTAATTCCCGCAGATTTTTGAACGAAGCTATTAAGTTCAACCCTGCCTCTGACAAGGTAACACTTGGGCGAACAGACAAGGAAGTTATTCTGCCTACTGCAGTTAACTTAGTCGCAACCGTTGGCGAAAGGCTTCCAACTCGAACTGAATAAGAGCCTTTTGAAGGCAGCAAAGAGGAAATAAACCCACCGTCTTCAACGGCGAAAAGATTGACCGATAGCGAACGCAACTCGCTCTTAAGTTTGTAAAACTCAAATTCTTGTCTTATGATCCAAGAAGCGATTGCAAAAATCGTTATAGTTATGAACAACGACTTAGTGGAGATTCTCACTTTTCATCAAACTCCCAAATTGATTTGAGGCTCAAGGCGTTGGAGCGAAGTGCAGAGGGCAAGTCTAACCATGAACTACGTTAAGCACGAAGGAAAATGCCGTCGCTTCGCGACTCACGCATGATACGCTAGATCCATACCTGGGATTGCATCCCAGGCTTTAAAATGCCATCGCGTCCGCGATTGAAAACCCATCAATTCAAGCAGATCTTGACCGCTCCCCCTGTCGCTCAATTAAGTTTCATCGGACATTCCATGAACAAATGGCATTGCAAGCACGCGGTCAATCGCAAAGATAACAGTTTCGATGATCATTGCCGGAGTGAAGGACAACGCAAGCGAAGCTAATGCTTCTGTGAAGGATGAACTGGAAGCAAGATGCTTGATTCCAGTGATTACTAGAAAGACGCTCGTATAGCGTACGCTGAGCCTGAAGCTCTCTTGCATAGGGGATCGCAATTTGCTCGGATGACGCAACCGTGAACCCAAGATCGTTATTGCCATGGCAAAGGCGATCAACGCTAGGTTTCCTGCCGATCCGTTTTGGACGGTGAAGTAGCAATGCCACGCGACGACTAAGAATAGAAAGCAGTACTTGAGAATAAAGTCATCTTTAGATCTCTCAATTACGTCCATCGTTCTTACTCTTCGTCAGTAATCTCAATTGCAGCGGCGAGCCCAGCCATCGAACGTTGGAGGCTACTTGGCTTCAACGGCAGTGCCATCGAAACGAAAAGCCCAGCGATTGCGAGGCAAGAACAAACGCTTGAGAGTTTTTGGTCAATTGGTCCAGCTTCAAATGCTTTAAGGATGCCAGCCAACAGGGCAAGGCAGCCTGTGAAGCAAAAGAAGACTCGACCAATTTTGAAAATCATGTTTGTACTTGCACTATCAAGGCGACTCGACAGTCAACGCCATAACCACGGGTGAAGTATCTCCTTGGCCTTTGACTAAGTCGATCTTGGTGATCGGCTCGGTTCGCTGAGGATTGATCGACAGGTATCGCAGTTGCTTACCGCGAAGGTCGAAGGCGAACTCAGACTTGGGCACATCGACTCGACGAATGTAGTCCGCAATGTGCACGCCGTTTATCAAGGCATGATCTTCTGTTTTGCCATCAGCATAGGTAAATCGTACGATCATACTCGTCTCTTCAGCGCGGCCGTAAGGATGTCCCCAACCGGCGATTCCGCCTAGCATGTGCAGTGTCTTTACTGGTCCGTTGCAGGGTAGGGAAACGCTACGAGGCATCTTGCTGGCCATGGGGCCTCGCGGTCCGTACAACTGGATGGCGTTGAGTACATTGCCATCGCGAGGAGCAACGACAGTGAAAGGGACGCCCTTGAAGACTTTAGGCTTCCAGTCTTCGAACATCATCGACTCGGGGCCTTCCAATTCGACAAACATGCCTCGATCGGTCGCCGAGCTAGCGACTTTGGCGATGTCGAGCGGAACGTACTTGCCTCGCGCGGTTAGGAACTCAAGAAGGTCGGTCAATTGCTGAGCGTTGAGCGTCTTTTCGAAACCTTCGGGCATGATCGACTTGGTGGATGCCGTCAACTGCTCGATATCTTCGCGAAGAATTGCTTGCTTCTTGCCTTCTGCATCGAAAAGTTCGATAGCCGTTTTGGACTCGGACGCTAACATGCCGGTGAGCACCAAACCGTCTGCAGTCAATACTGTATAAGATCGGAAGTTGTTCTCGACGCTGCGGCTTGGGTCGAGGATATTAACTAGCAATTCTTCTTTAGGATGAACCGCCATGCCGGTCAGATCAGGGCCGATTGCCGTACCTTCGCCAGTATGAATGTGGCATTTCGAGCACTGTTGCTTGTAGATCTCTTTACCCTTGGCAACATCTCCCTTGTTATGAGCGACCGCAGCGAACTCTTCGTGCACTTTCTGTCGGTCAGCACTAGGGAGAGAGCCACCACTAGCGAGCAACTTCTGTGCTCGTTCCTTCACGCTCTTGTCCGGGTGAGCCGCTAAGGATTGCTTCTGATCCAGAGCCAAATCGTTGAGAGTTGCTTTGCCACCTTCAACCGCTTCGAGGAATGCGTTCGTAAGAGCCGGTCGAGCCAACAGCAATGTCAAAGCTTCTCGTTTTGCTGCCGGAGATAGCGAAGGCAAGCGATCGACGACCTTCTTGCCTAAGGCAGGTGCTCGGCTAGATCGTAGCGCGGCCAAGATGCCTCGCGAAGCTTCAGGAGTCATGCGTGGATTGACTGCCGCCAGAATCGAATCAACCAGCGTGTCGCTATCTGGTTGGAAGTCGACGGCGCGTTTGGCTGAGTCGATTCGTTGACGATCGTCACTGGCTTCATCCTTAATCGTTTCAAGCAACTTCATCGCAATCTGCTCGCTGTACTTGGCCAGCTTTTCGCTTCCCCAGCGATTGGCCAGTTTGACGATCGAGCTGCTGGATGCAGGACTTGCGAGCCCCATCAGTTTTTCCAAGCTGGTTTCGATTGCAGGTGTGAGCGGGAATTTCTTTTCAGAGTTCCAATTAGCCTCTAGCCCAGCCACCACCGCGTCAATCGACTTGGCCGGTGACTTTTCAAGGGCGGCGAGCAATGTGCCTAGCTTGCTGTGATCATCGCTGCGAGCGAAATGGCCTGCGACGATACCGGCAACTGCCAACGCTTGATCATCCACTGTGGTATCAGAAACAAGGGCTACGAGAAAATCACCGGCCACATGAGCGGCTGCAGCGGTAGCCGCGTCGTGGATGTACTTGTCGCCCAAGTTAATCGGATCGACAAGCGCGGCAGCGACGGCTGATCCTGTTGCCGAAGTCGCAGGTAAGTCTGCTAGCGCTAGTAGAGCTGCTAGACGAACATTCGGATTCGGATCGAGGTGCAATTTAGCTTCGACGATCGCCGTTGAAGATTCAACCGTCGGCGGTACAACTTGAACAGCATTGCGTCGTACACCTGGCGAAGCATGAGTGAGTGCTTTAACCGCTGCGGCGGTAGCGGCGGAATTCTTGCCATCCAATTGTCCCAGGCCTTGCAATGTGCAGAGTGCGTGAATTGCACCGACGTTCAGTCCAATTGAATCCACTTTGGAATCGTTGACCAAGTCGATAAGCTTGTTAGAGATGTCGGCCTTGCCTCGTTCGACCAGCAAACGTTGAGCGTGCATTCGAGTGTTCATGACGGAATGCTTGAGTGCTGCGACGAGTTCCTCGGGAGTTGCTTTGGCTAAGTTAGGGCTGGTGATTGGCTTGGCTTCGTCATAGATAACGCGATAGATGCGTCCGTGCTTCTTGTCGCGGAGTTTCGTTTCGTAGGCCGCTCCCTTTCCAGTTTTGAACCCTTGTGGAGTCGGATTGTGCTGCACAATGAAGTTGTACCAGTCGATGACCCAAACGTTTCCATCCGGACCAACCTCGGCCATAATCGGCGAACTCCATTCATCGTCGCTGGCGAATAGATTGAAAGGATTCGTCGAAGCAAAGGCACTTCCCTTGGGCTTAAGGACAAACGAAGCCACTAGGTGACCAGTCGGCTCGGTGACAAAGGCAATGTGATTCCAGTAAGCTTCTGGGTATTGCCGAGCGGTGTATAAAGCATGTCCAGCCGCCGCTGTGTATCCACCGTGTTGATCGACTTGACGAACATTTTTTGTAATTGGCAGAAAACGATTGGAGTCGGCGATTGAGCTAAGTGTTAACGATGGAGTCCAGCTTCTCACGCGTTCGTAATAGCGATTCGGAATTGGCATAAAGACGCTGGGATTTCCATTGGCTGTCGATCCGAAGACGAGTCCCTCTTCGCTCAGTCCAATTCCCCATGTGTTATTGTTTGTCGAGCGAATGAACTCGACTTCGCTTCCATCGGGACGCATGCGGAAGAAGCCTTGGCGGAACGACTGTTGTTGTTTTCCAAGAGCAACTGGGCTTGATGCGTTGTAGCCCTGCATGCCCCAAATCCAGTTATCGAAGCCCCAAACAAAGTTGCTAACACCGCCGTGAGTGTCGCCCAGCGCCCAGCCAGTTACAAGCACCTTACGCTCGTCAGCGACATCGTCTCCGTTGGTGTCTTTGAGATAGATAGTATCAGTACCGTCTTGTACTAGAGCTCCACCTTTGTAAAACGCAATCGAAGTCGGGATGCTCAACTTTTCAGCAAAGACTGTGAACTTGTCAGCCTTACCATCGCCATTGGTATCTTCGCAAATGCGGATGCGATCGCGGCCTTGACCATGAGGCTGTAGTTCGTTGGGATAGTCGTATGTCTCGGCAATCCACAGTCGTCCTCGTTCGTCCCAAGCCATACAAATCGGCTTACCTTCGAGGTCGGGTTCCGATGCGAACAGTTCGACGTGAAAGCCCTTGGGTGTGACCACGTGCTTGAGCGATTCGGCAGGTTCAAGCGGCTCCTGCATTGTTGTCATCGGGTCGCCCTGTGTGCCCCAACGTTCAGATGGAAGATAGTTCGGAATTTCGCGTCCGACATCGACATAACTGAAGGGCTTAATATCTTTGCGTTTCTCAGTCATTTCAGGAACGTCGAAAGGACGGTCCATCACAAACTTGCCAGCGGCAGAAGGATCTCGACCTGTGACATAACGGATTCCGCGTTCGACAAGGTTTTGAAAACCAGGATTTGTCCATGTGCGCGAGTCGTGTCCCCAAGCAGTGTAGAAGACTTTGCCCTTGCCGTGAGTGCTAACCCAAGTCCAGGGCTCGCTGCCTTCGTTGTCGGTGCGAACTTCTAAGACAGTCCGACCTTCTTCGCTATGCAGGTGATGCACATAGGTCTCGTCCCAGCTCTCGAAGCCTGTGAAACCTGCCATCAACTCGTGACCAGGCTTAACGATCGAAGTTCGGAAGACACCAGTTCCGTGTCTTTTGAACTGCGCGCCGATTAGCTTGACGACTTCTGGATTGTTGCGGAAACAAAACGAGGCGCAGTGCAACGGTACAAAGCCTCCTCCGTTGGAAACGTAGGACAAAAGTGCCTTGGCGTGCTTCTCGGAAATGTTGTCGATGTTAGCGTAGACAAGCAGTGCGTCCGCGTTCTTCAGCCGAGCTTCGTCCAACACGTTCATGTCATCGGTATAGGTCAGCTCGATACCGCGGCGTTTCAACACTGGAGCCAACTCACGATAGCGGAGTTGTGGTTGATGATGGCCGTTATCGCCCAAGAAGATTACTTCGATGGGTTCATCGGCTGAAACCGAGATAGAGGCGATGGCAGAAGTCAGGAGGCAGATTGCCAGACTAAACAAAGGAAGGATTCGTTTGGACATCGCAGTTCGTTGAAAAGGGGAGTCGGGAAAAGGTGGATCGACCAGGGCATACCGATTAGTACACAGCCTGTGGAATATGAGCATTTTAGACTAACTCGTAAGCCTATGAAGCCATAAATCGCCCTTAAAGCCCATGTTGGCGCGAGAAGCTACCGTCAAAGTAATGTCGGCTGGGCTAGAAAACGAAAGAATCCCGTTGGAAACGGGAGCGACTCTTATTTGTCGCACCTATCTCCGATAGGATTTGCTTCATGCGGATGAGCGAGAGCCACCCGTGGAACTCTTCGACAGGAAAATTCCAGAGCAGTGCGCAAAGGTCTTGCATAAAGCGGACAAAATTCGACACTTCTGGTGAACTCAACTCTCAATCATCAGTCTTCCGTGTTGCAGATCGAATGTCGGTTCGATCCAATATGTCGTGTACTTAGACTCGAAATAAGTGTTAGGACGTATCTCCAGAAATGCCAGCCAAGCTCTCGGTAAACGTGAACGCGATCGCAATGCTACGAAATCGTAGAGATCTTCCCTGGCCAAGTCTGGAGAGACTGGGGGCGATTGCTTTAGCCGCGGGTGCTCATGGATTAACCGTACATCCGAGACCAGATCAACGTCACGTACGCTTTTCTGACTTACCGATCTTGCGAGAGTTGACTGCAGGTTGGAGTCCTTACGCAGAGTTCAATGTCGAAGGCTACCCGTCGGAGGATTTTCTAGATTTGGTTTTGAAGACTCAACCGGATCAAGTGACGTTAGTTCCTGATGATCCGAGTCAGAGTACATCCGATCATGGATGGAATTTCGTTCAGCATGAAAAGCTGTTGACGGACGTTGTGGCTCGATTGCATAGTCGGATCAAGCGAGTTTCGCTTTTTGCTGATCCCGATTCCGACGAAGTTCAAATTGCTGCGGCCCGTAGGATCGGCGCTGATCGTATTGAACTTTACACGGGTCCTTACGGTGCGACCTTTGCGGATCCCGTTAAGGCCCAAGAAGAACTTTCTAAACTAGAAACTACTGGAAAGCTTGCTGGAGCAGCAGGTTTGGAAGTCAACGCCGGACATGACCTGACTGTCGAGAATCTTCCGGGGCTTTGCGAAGCTGTTCCAGATCTTGCAGAAGTTTCGATCGGCCACGCATTAATTGCCGACTCGCTGGAGTTCGGACTATCAGAAACAGTGAAGCGATTTATCCACGCCTGCATTTGCTGACATGCGGTTTAGTTCATTGCTAAGTTCTGAATATTCGCTTCAAGATCTCAGGGGTCAAGTGTCGCCGGATCTGGTCAAAGTGACGGTGTCATAATTCTTCAGTAGGGCGAGAAACGCAGTTGCAATTGCTATAAACGCTACACGCGGACGATCTTAGCAATCGCAAATCTTACCGGCAATTGTGGACGATACTCATTATGTTTGAGGTGTTTGCCCCACCCACAATGATTCCTTTTGCGGACGTAATAGTCCAATTGGGGAGTCGGGATACTCAAAATTTTGCCCCACATAGCCGGAATGCTCCAGCTACTGCTCCGTCATTGGAGACAGTGGTTCGGCGTCACGATTGAAAAACCCATACCTCTGGATGTATGTGTCCTAGAGGATCGTGTGCTCTATAGTGCCACGATGATGCCTGTAGATTCTTTTGAATCCAACGACGGCAGCGTGGCACTATTAGAGCAGCTGGACGCTCAGTTGGACTTCGAAATTGAGGCCTCAACACTGTTGGGCCACGGCGAAAACGCTAGTGACGTCGATCCATTCCACGCAATCGACTCGAAGATCCTCGCGCGGATCTTTGAAACAACCTCTCTTCAATCTACAAATGTTGACGAAGTCAGCGAGCATTCTTCTGCAGCATTGCTCGAAGAACTTGGTGCGTTTCTGACGAGCGCGGATGCTAACGAGACGATCGATTTCCTACCAATTGGATCAATCAATCTAGATGGTGAAAGCGATCAAGGCATTAATAAGTCTGTAGCCATCGATGCCTTGGGCTCGACTGATTTGGACGCTCTAGGAAGCTTGGAAATCACCTTAAGAGACGAAGTGATTGTAGAATCTGTTTCGTACGCGGTCGATCATTCATCCGCAAAGATTGTGTTGCTGGATAGCCAACTGGATTTCAGCGAAGCACTCGAAGCCGCAGTTGCCACCGACGCGAAACTGTTTGTGTACGACAGTACGGTGGAAACAGCTTCTCAAGTTTTGAACCGCGTTGAGGATTGGGTTCGCACGACGGAAACGCAAGTCTCAAGCCTTTCCATCCTATCGCACGGCGCGGCGGGTGGCTTTGAGCTGGGCAGCGATTGGATCACAGACACCACGGTCGGAGAGTACCTTACAGAGTTCAATTCGCTGGCGTCCTATTTCTCCGAAGACGCGAAGATCTACATTTTGGGTTGCAATGTCGTTTCCGACTCTCAAGGTCAGGTACTACTGGATCGTTTGGCTGAGGCGACTGGGGCGGAAATCTACGCCTCTTCGGACATAACAGGATTCGGAGGAGACTGGGAACTGGAGTCACATTCGTTCAATGTACTTTCGCAGGACTTGGATGAGCTTGAATCTATCCTGGATTTAGACTCGCTGAAATCGACAGAAGTGACTCTAGCTTGGTACAACTCCAGTTGGAACTATCGCCAGACGGTTAGTGTTGACGACGCAATGGTGTCGGGAACAAGCGACTTGACTAACTTTACAGTCCTAGTCAACGTCACTCAAAACAACTTCAAGTTGTCTTCAAGTGGTGGGCGAGTTGGCCAAGCTGATGGCGGCGATTTTGTGTTTACGTTATCCGACGGAACGACCAAGCTAAGCCATCAAATTGAGAGCTACAACTCGACAACCGGAAATCTGGTTGCTTGGGTCAAGCTTCCCACGTTAGCCTACATTGGTGACACATCACTTTTCGTCTACTATGGCAACGCCACAGTGGCAGACCAATGGAATGCTGCTGGAACCTGGGCCAGCGATGTTCGTGCAAACTATCATTTGGCATCGGACTTCAAAGACAGTACCGGTAACGCGAACAACGCAACCAACTCGGGTACTACGGCAGTCGCCAACGCGAAGATTGCTGGAGGCGATCAGTTCAATGGCATATCAAGCAAGCTGGCAACTAGTGATTCCAACAGTTTGGATGTCACTGGAAACTTAACGGTATCGGGCTGGTTTAACAGTTCAAATCTCAGTGGTTACAAAGCTCTAGTTGCAAAAGGAACCAGTTCGACTGCGGTGAACTATTACGTAGCGACAAAGGGCACGGAATTGCAGTTTGCATTTTATGCCGCAGGCGGGCTCAGATCCTTCACAACTAGCGGTGCAGGATTGACGACTGGAACATGGTACAACTTTGCAGTGACTTACGACGACACCGCCAACTCGGTGAAATTCTATCTCAATGGTGATCAGATTTACTCGGCAACTACGACCCATTCTATAGTCGCAAATTCTGGCGCGCTAACGATCGGCACTAGTCCGTGGAATGAATGGTTCAACGGATCGATCGACGAGATTAAGATTGAAGCCACTACAAAGTCAGCTTCCTGGATTCAAACTCAATACTCAAGCCAGAATTCGCCCGGTAGTTACATCACGGTCTCAGGAGAACAAGGTCCTCCAGTCCTAACCAGTGGATCACAAGTATCTATCTTGGAAGGGACAAACCTGGTGACAACGCTGACAGCCACGGATCCTAGGCTGACAAATCCAACGTTCAGCTATTCAATTGTAGGCGGGCCTGATGCAGCACGCTTCGTAATTGACTCGGCGACAGGCGCTCTATCGTTTGCTTCAGCACCGATTTATCATGCTCCCGCAGATATTGGCGCGGACAATGTCTACAACCTCGTTGTACAGGTTAGTAGTGGAACTCTTACTGGAGCTCAGTCGTTAACTGTTAGCGTTAATAACGTCAACGACGCACCTACGATAGATGCTGGTGAGGTCTATGAGCTTGCCGTGATCGACGAGGATTCCACAGGACCGAGCGGTACTTTGGTGTCTACAATTCTATCCTCAGCTTCATACTCGGATGTTGATACAAATGCTCTGAGCGGTATCGCGGTGACATCCTTGACGGGTGTAGGAGAGTGGCAGTATTCAACGGATGGAATTTCGTGGACGGGATTTGGTGCGGTTATGGGTAGCAACGCCCTGCTGCTTGATTCCAGTACGCAAATTCGTTTCCTGCCCGACGGCAACAATGGAGAAACGGCCAGTTTCACCTATCGAGCGTGGGATAGAACCACAGGCAATGCATCTAGCAACGGTTCGCCGCAGAGGGCCAATGCCACGCTGACTGGCGGTACCACGGCATTCTCGGACAACATCGCAACCTCGTCGATTACGGTTACAGATCTCAATGACGCTCCGATAATTACTGACGGCTACACGAACTCGCTGCCAAGCATGTTGGCAAACATGATCAGCAGTTCGACGACTGTTGGCCAGTTACTTGCGTCTAGCGGCCACTCGGACGTTGATCTCGGAGCGATCTCGGGAATGGCCGTCACGTCGATGACTGGACTGGGGACTTGGCAGTACTCGACTGATGGTTTGTCGTGGCGGGATTTCAATCAAGTTTCTTCGAGCCAAGCTTTATTGTTGAATTCCACGGCTCAGATCAGGTACATAGCTCCGAATAACGTGGCCGAGACTGCGACGTTTACCTATAGAGGTTGGGATCAGTCGCTGGGAACTGCCTCGACCGATCAACTCGCTCAGTATGCAGACGCATCGACTAGTGGATTAACCTCTCCGTTCTCTGAAGAAATGGCGACGGCCAATCTAACGGTGATTTACGTCAACGAATCACCTGTCGCTCAGGCAGATACATCAACTGCGATCGAGGCAGGCGGTGTCTTGAACTCCACCGGTGGCGTAAACCCGACTGGGAACGTTCTGACCAACGATAGCGACGGTAACTTTGGAGATCAATTGACTGTGATTGGAGTTGCCAGCGGGACTGTTGCGAATAGTGCCGGTTCGGTGGGAACAAGCATCAACGGAATTTATGGCTCTCTGGTCCTGCAATCCAATGGTGACTACAGCTACGTGTTAAACAATGACAACCAAGACGTACAGGGACTCAAGGGTCCAAGCCAAACTCTAAACGATACCTTCACCTACACGATTCATGATCTCAGCGGAGCTAGCTCTTCAGCACAACTTGTTTTCACGATTGTTGGAACCAACGACGCTCCACACGAACTCACTGGTGCCTTGTCTGTGGTCGAAAACGCAAGTACGGGAACGACTGTCGGTGTTGTTAGCGCCGCGGATGTGGATAGCGACGAAACCTTTAGCTATTCCTTAATCGACAATGCAGGTGGTCGGTTTGCGATCGATACGACGACAGGTCAAGTTACTGTCTCAAATGGCAGCTTGTTGGATTTTGAATCAGCATCGTCACACACAATCGTCGTTGCAGTAAGTGATGCGGCAGGTGCGACCTTTAGCAAGTCGATGCAAGTTAGTTTATCGAATGTCAACGAAAGTCCATCTGAACTGCGGATGGTCGGCGAGACGACTGGCGCTGGCCAGATTGCGTTCTACGACTCTAACACGGACACCTACTACGCTCTCGTCAATTCACTGATGAATTGGGAAGAGGCGATGGATTATGCGCAGTCGAGTCTCCTGGGTGGTGTGGCTGGATCGCTAGTGGTTGTTAACTCAAACGCCGAGAACCTATTTCTGGACTCGCAGTTTAATGGTGAGGTTTGGATTGGCGGTTCAGACAAGTTGGGAGATGGAGTATGGCGATGGTTCAATGGCGACGCCGCTTCGACTCAGTTCTGGACAGGTGCGGCTAGCGGTAACGCTGTTTCTTCAGCTTTCAGCAGATGGGCCAGCGGCGAACCCAACGGTGGCGTGACAGAGAGATACGCGTTGATGCTGGCCGACAGCGATAGGTGGAGCGATGCCGATTCGACGAAGGTCGCAAAGTCTTGGGTAGAGTGGTCTGGTGCAAGCTATCGTTCTGCGGCAGGGATTGCGTCGAGTGTTTCCGAAAACGCTATCGCTGGTACATTGATCGCAACCTTGGCGACTGTGGACCAGGATGCGATGGAGTCTTTCACCTACTCTATCGTTGGAACCAACAGCAATTTCGAAATCGTAGGAGACCAGCTCCGTGTTAGGGCCGGCGCGAACCTAAACTACGAGTCGGCGTCGCAATATCAGCTTACATTGCGCGTTGTCGACTCCGGTGGCAACACTCGCGATGAAGCGGTTACAATCGGGGTAGTGAACTCCAATGAGGCGCCCTTGAGTACTGGAATTGTCGGCTCGACGAATTTGATCACGAATGGATCGTTCGAGTCTGGAATTACGGGCTGGACAATTTCCGGAGCCGGCACTAATGCGTGTGCGGGACAGGGGGCCACTCATGGAACTAAGTCGCTGGCATTCAATAGCGGGAATGCACCCAACGCAGGTATCGCCTCAACTTCGATAGCGACGGTCGCTGGGCAGGTATACTCGGTATCCTTTGATCTTGGGGCCTACGCTGTTACATCCGGAATCAATGCTGCACAGTTGCTGAATTTCCAAGTCTTAGGTTCAACAACACTTATCAATGAAACAGTTGCCGACGCAGGCTCCAACCCAAATTCGTTTTCGAACTTTCGGTTTTCGTTTGTCGCTGACAGTGGTAGCACTACTCTGCGCTTCGCAGATGCCTCATCAAGTACCAATGCCATCGATCTGATGCTAGACAATGTGAAGATGTTCCACGTTGCGCCGCCGAGCTCAGGCTTTAGTATCGCAGAGAATAGTCTATCAGGGACCTCCCTGGGGCAAATCGCTTCGGTGGATCCTGATGCATTTTCTGTTTTGCAATACAGTTTGTCGGATGATGCTGGTGGTCGATTTGCAATCGATACTGTGACCGGAGTCATCACGGTTGCCAATGGTTTGTTGCTCGACTATGAATCGAATTCCGAACACTTCATTACAGTTCGGACAACTGATCAAGGCGGCCTAGTCTTTGATCAAACACTCTCGATAGGTCTTGTCAATGTTAATGAGGCACCCACAGCGGTCGTAGATACGGTACAAGCAGTTGAAGCGGGTGGGCAAGCGAACTCCGCGCTTGGTGTGAACCCAACAGGAAACGTTTTAGACAATGACCTTGATCAGGATTTGAGCGACACAAAAGTTGTTCTTGGAGTCGCCGCCGGTCTTCATGCGACCACTAACGGATCAGTGAACACAGGTATAGAGGGTGCCTATGGAACGTTGACACTGGCTGCTGACGGTTCATATAGCTACATCGTTGCGAATGAGAGTAGCGACGTTCAGCGGCTTCGAACCGCGAGCGAATCGTTACAAGATGTCTTCACTTACACGATGATTGATGCTGGTGGATTAACCAGTACTACTCAGATCACTGTCACGATTCAGGGCGCGAACGATGCTCCTGTGGGCGTGAGCGATACTGCTATAGCTACGGAAACTGGTGGAGTTGCTAATGGGGCTGCTGGGGTAGATCCAACGGGCAATGTGCTAACAAATGACACAGATGTCGACGCTAGCGATACGAAGACGGTAAGCGGCGTTGCTGCGGGAGTACAGGTCAGTGCAGGGGCCTCGGTTGGATCCAATGTAACAGGTTCTTACGGTTCTATCACAATCAACGCAGATGGCTCGTATAGCTACGGTCTGGACAACAGCAACACAGATGTTCAAGCTCTTCGTACTACAGCCAACACGCTGCAAGATGTCTTTACATACACGGTGGTGGACTCAGGCGGATTAAGTTCCACGACGCAAATCACCGTCACGGTCCAAGGTCAGAACGACGTTCCGTATGATTTAACTAGCGGTGCTCTGGCAGTTAACGAAAACGCGGCTAATGGAACGGTTGTTGGTTCGATCACCGGTCACGATGTCGACTCGGGAGAGACGCTGACCTACAGCTTGAACGATTCAGCCGGAGGTCGTTTCGTAATCAACTCGACCACAGGACAAGTCACGGTAGCCGATGGAAGCTTGCTGATCTTCGAAGCCTTACCGTCGCACAACATAACCGTTCGAGTCACAGATACGGCTGGTACGAGCTATGACGAGCAGTTCACGATCAACTTGGGTGACGTTAACGACACGCCGGTAGCAGTTAGTGATTCGACTACTGCGATTGAAGCCGGTGGAATCGCTAATGGGTCGGCTGGGGTTTCGCCGAGTGGCAACGTGTTGACCAATGATACCGATGTCGATTCCGGTGATACGAAGACGGTAAGTGGCGTAGCTGCTGGTTCAGTCGCTAGCGCATCGGGTGATGTTGGTAGTACTGTTGTGGGATCATTCGGGGCGATTACGATCAACTCCGATGGTTCGTACAACTACACAGTTGATAACAGCAACGCGAACGTGCAGGCGTTGCGCACAGCGGCTGACACGCTGCAAGATGTCTTTACATACACGATGGTGGACTCAGGTGGATTAAGTTCCACGACGCAAATCACCGTCACGATCCAAGGTCAGAACGACGTTCCGCATGATTTAACTAGTGGTGCTCTAGCCGTTGACGAAAACGCGGCTAATGGAACGGTTGTTGGTACGATCAGCGGTCATGACGTTGACTCGGGCGAGACGCTAACCTACAGCTTGATCGATTCAGCCGGAGGTCGCTTCGCGATCAACTCGACTACTGGACAAGTCACGGTAGCCGATGGAAGCTTGCTGATTTTCGAAGCCTTGCCATCGCACAATATAACCGTCCGAGTCACCGACGCGGCTGGTACGAGCTACGACGAGCAGTTCACGATCAACTTGGGTGACGTTAACGAAACGCCCGTAGCAGTAAGCGATTCGACAACGGCGGTTGAAGCCGGTGGAGTCGCTAATGGGGCAGCGGGCGTCTCGCCAACGGGCAACGTCTTGACCAATGATACCGATGTGGATTCTGGTGATACGAAGACGGTAAGTGGCGTAGCTGCTGGTACAGTCGCTAGCGCTTCGGGTGATGTTGGAAGTGCGGTGGCGGGATCATTCGGCTCGATTACGATCAATGCCGATGGTTCGTATAGCTATGCAGTTGACAATAGCAACGCGGCTGTGCAGGTACTACGAACCACGGCTAACACGCTGCAAGATGTCTTCACCTACACGATGGTTGACTCAGGCGGCTTAAGCTCCACGACACAGATTACGGTTACTATTCGATGCCAGAACGATAATCCAGTCGCGGTCAGCGATTCTGCGGTTGCTGTTGAAGCGAGTGGCTATAGCAATGGAACATCCGGCACGAATCCGATTGGTAATGTGCTATCCAACGATACTGATGTCGATGCCGGTGATACCAAGGCGGTCAGTGGTGTTGCTGCGGGAGTGCAATCCAGCACAACGGGGTCAGTAGGATCAAGCGTCTCGGGTTCGTACGGCTCGATCACGATCAACTCCGACGGTTCATATAGCTACGCAGTCGATAACAGCAACGCGACGGTGCAATCGCTACGAACGTCATCCGATACCATCAATGATGTGTTCAGCTACACCGTCACAGATTCGGCTGGAACAACATCGACCGCGCAAATTACTGTAACGATAGAAGGTCGTAATGACGCTCCTGGAGCCGTGGATGATACGCATGTGGCAGTTGAAGCTGGTGGAGTCAGCAACGGTTCGGCTGGTACAAATCCAACGGGCAATCTGTTGAGCAATGATACCGATATCGATGCCGGCGATAGCAAGACTGTCAGTGGCGTTGCCGCTGGTTCAGTCGCTAGTACTTCGGGTAATGTAGGAAACTCCGTCACTGGCTCTTACGGCGCGATCACCATCAACGCGGACGGGACGTACAGCTATACAGTCGACAATTCGAATGCGGCTGTACAAGCTCTACGCACAGCAGGCGATACGCTACAAGACGTATTCAGTTACACGATGACCGATACGGCTGGATCCACGTCGACAACGCAAATTACCGTTACTATTCAAGGCGCCAACGATGCGCCGGTCGCGTTTACGGAGAATGTAACCGCTGTCGAAGCGGGTGGAGTAAACAATGGTACGGCAGGTACTGATGCGACGGGTAATGTGCTGACCAATGATACTGATGTGGACATGGGTGACACCAAGACGGTCTCAGGCGTTGCAGCAGGTGTAGTTTGTTCCGCATCGGGCTCGGTAGCCACTTCAGTAGCGGGTTCGTACGGCTCGATCAATATCGCAGCCAATGGTGCTTACACCTACACAGTCGACAACTCAAACTCGACGGTTCAAGCTCTACGGACCATCGGCGATACGATTACCGATGTCTTTACCTACACGATGAACGATGCGTCTGGACTGGCTAGTTCGACTCAGATTACGGTCACGATTCGAGGTGAAAATGACAGTCCGATATTGTTCGCCTTAGCCTCTGTTACGATTGACGAGAATACTTCTCAAGGTGTTGTCGTTGGTTCCGTCGCTGCTTCCGACGTTGATTGCGGAGATTCGTTGCAATTCAGCTTGATCGAGTCTTACGGAGGAGTGTTTGCTATCGACAATTCTGGCCGAATCTTCGTCAACAATAGCAGTTTGTTGGATCGCGAAAGTGTCTCCGCCTTGACTATCACTGTTCGAGTTTCCGATCTTGCAGGTGCCTGGGTTGAGCAGAATATCGAAGTGAATCTGAATGATGTAGACGAATTCGATGTAGGCACGATTTCCGATAGCTCAGCTAGTTCTAACTCGATAGCTGAAAATGCAATCGTCGGGACCTTTGTCGGAATCGTCGCCATTGCATCGGACTCAGATACGACTCAAAATTCAATCCACTACACCCTGGACGATTCCGCTGGCGGACGATTTGCCATCGATGAAATTACAGGTTCGGTGTACGTGGACAAAGCCTCTGGATTAGATTTTGAATCCGCTAATTCACACACGATTCTCGTTCGCGCCACCAGCTCCGATGGTTCCACCAGTACGCAGTGCTTTACGATAGCGTTGACCGACGTGAACGAAACAGCCGAAGCACTACCAGCATTCGACGGTTCTTTCAACCTGTTAAGCGGGGTTGGCACGCCGAATCCATTGCCAGGCTCGGAGTTGCCTCCTTTAGCCTCCAAATTAGAGGACAATAACCAAGGCATCCGCAACGCGAACGCACAAGAAATCACTGTTGAATGGAATTGGGAAGAAGCCGTCAACTATCTAGATCAGATTCTACAAAAGGCCGTAACTGCGTGGACATCCGACAACTTGGTCGTTGGTCGAATCGGAGAGTCCTTCATCGATGCAACTTGGGTGCATGGCACGGAGGACTATGAGCTCAAGGAGAATGATCGGATTTATGTTGGCTTTATGAACTGTGAGAACCTCTCCTCTCTGAAAAGCCTAACAGAAATTCTGTTCGGTTCTCAAACAAGTCTAGGAATGATATCTGTTGAGCATAATTCTGAGTCAACGATTTATGGCTTGTCAGATTTCACCTGGGATGACTTGGTCCCAATTGGTGTTTGCAGCGTACTGGTAATTTGGTCGGCTTACGTTGCTAAACTAGGATCGTCTCTCTTTGTTTCAGCTTGCGGAGGATTCTTTGTACTGCCTCCAGCCAACGAGAGGGAAGAAAAGAAGAAGGCCGAGCGACGAATTCTCCGACGAGTCGACAAGTTCCATTGACAAGCACTCTGGCCCCAAGCACCCGACTGGATGCCCGGGTCAAAATGCAAACTAATGCTGAGACGACTATTGGCCAAGTGATCTAGTCCCACCACCAAGATTTTCCTTCAGGCTGTTTAGCAGTGTTTGGGACGGCAGAGCCGGTGAGCATGCTAGAGACCTTGATGTTATCGCTTTGAGTCAGCGATTTTGGATTGATGGTGACCCCACCACTAATTACTGCGACGTTGACCTTCTTCTTTTTCAACGCCTGAGTTGTGACTAAACCGGGCACGCTCTTGGGCTCGCTACCTTTCCAATGATCTTGTTTTCCCAGACCGCAGAGGTTGGGAAACCAAGGACGCAAGTCAGCCATGCCGGAACCGTCCAGAGCGAGTTGCAGGGCGAGAGCTGACTCGAATACGCAACAAAGCCGACCATAGTTTTGCTCGTAGTTACGAACCTGATTCATCTTCTGGCTCAGCTCCAAGGCAAACGCATCGGCTGCTGGGTCGTTACCGCCAGTTGGCTTCCTTCCAGTTTGCGTGACAAACTGTTGTTCGCTCAGAACTCGCACGCAATTCTTGGGAAGGTTGAACAGTGATCGACTTTCATTGGTGGTGATAGGTTCTTCGGTAAACGCGAACCACCAACGAATCATGCTCTGATTGGGAACTGCGTTTTGTGCCTCCAAATGGTCGAAGTAACTCTTGATGTTAATCGGAAGCGAGACCTTGCCGAAGCCGAGTTGCTTCATATGCTCGTCTGCAGCTACCAATGCAACCGCTGTGCCGCATCGCGGATTCATCCCGAATATCTCAACGTCGTAGTCACCGATTGTCGAGCCGAGTTGTTCGGCGAATCGCTTCGGTGATTTTGAAAGTAGGTTTCCGGCATCGGGCTGTGCTAGAAATCTCTGCGTTGCCAGAAGTCGATCTTGTTTGGGTTCGATGGAACAGCCCAGCGGCTGAGTCTGTTGATTGACGAGTGCACAGACCACTGCCAAGTCTTCGAGAAAGAACCCTGTTCGATCTGGACTAGCTGGACCAGCCAGTATGATGTCTTCTGATGTGGGGTCGACTAGGACGTAGCTAATCTGATTAAGTCCGCCAAGTCGAATGACATCCGCAGACATGGGGGATCGACCTGCGGCTATTTCAAAAAGCGCCTGATCTAGCTTTTTCAATGAGACCATCCGTAGGTCGCTCGCGTTCTGCCAAGCTCGATTTCCTTGAGCGGGCTCCTTTGCGGCATTTCGCATCCGCTGCTCAATGGAGCGATCAACGTTAACAACTTCTACTCGCTTGAGCTGTCCTTTGGGATCGACGAATACACCGTTGGGATACGGAATCATGGTGTTGCTGCCACCATTATCCAACCAGTCATCGGGTGTGATCGTTTGCTGAATCAAGTTCATCAGCGTTGTGAAGTCAGCGACAACTCCACCGCCAGCAGTTGGTCTGTCGCCTCCACCAGGATTTCCAGTTCCTGGATTGCCTTCACCACCAGATGAACTTTGTGCTAGGACTTGAGATGTGCCAAAACAGGCTAGACAGAATGTCAAAGCCCACGAGACAAAGAATCGCATCTGCGAACTCCTCGACGAGATTTTTTCTATCGGAGAACTTTTTAACTGTGCAAATTCTCAGTTGAATAATCCATCCTGGGGACCACATGACTTACTTTGAAGTTAATAGTGGCAACACATTTTCGATTATCCGAAGCGAGAAGAGTAAAAGGAAGTATAGGCACCAACACTTCCCAAATCTCAAACTCGCTCGGCTCCTTAAGAGCCTTATGAGATTCACAAGTTAAGCCGTTGGACCGATTCCAACGGTTCACCTCGGCCTTAAGTCTAGCGAATTTGCATAGCAACTGCAATAAATTCTGAGGCCGACAGAGTCGAAAGCGAGAATTTTACGGGCCTTCCTAAGGTCTTACTGAGCCGTCCAACCGCCGTCGACCGAAAGCATGCTGCCGGTTGTGTAACTGCTGAATGGACTCGCTAGATACAGGGCTGCGCTTTGAATTTCTTCCAATCGTCCCCAACGCCCCATGGCCACGCACTGCTCAACCATTCGCTTTCCGTCTGGAGTGTCTGCAATGGGGACGTTCATTTCAGTCAGGAAAGGACCGGGACAGATTGCATTACAAGTGACGCCTGAGTGAGCCAATTCCAGTGCTAGAGTTCGAGTCATCTGAACAATAGCACCTTTGCTGCTCGCATAAGGAGTTCGTCCGGCTAAACCAACTAAGCCCAACGCGCTGGCTAGATTGATGATCCGACCATAGCCGGCTTCCTTCATTTGAGGCACAACGCTACGGCAAGTATTCCAAGTTCCACGGACATTGCTTTGCATGACACGATCAAAATCCTCGGGTGCGAGCGTTTCAATCGCTCCGCGGATGTTAATACCGGCGCTGTTGATCAGTATGTCCACGCGCCGCCAGCGGACCCAGGCGGCCTTGACCATCTTTTCAACGCTGTTCAAATCGCAAACATCACAAGCATAGCCAAACGCATCCAATTCGTACTTTTCGGAGATCTCAACGGCTGCATCTACGGCTGTTTGTGAGTTTCGGCCGACGAGCATGACTTTGGCACCAGCAGATGCAAGTCCGTGCGCCATAGCCAACCCCAACCCTTTGGAACCACCGGTAATGATGGCAGTTTGTCCATGCAGATTGAAAGCCGAAACGCCGGGAAGTGATGCAAACTCAGACATGGTGGATAATTCGCCTCTCAACGATAATTCTCACTCGCCGCAACCGCCATCAGATCACAACGTTCGTTTTCTGGATGTCCGGAGTGACCGCGGACATGGTGGTAACTCATTTGATGTAGTGGGATCAACTCATCTAACTGTTGCCAGAGCTCAGCATTCTTTAGCTCGGCAAGCTTCCTGCCTTCTTTACGCTTCCAGCCGTTTTTCTTCCAGCCTGCCATCCATTCTTGAAGGCCTTGAAGAACGTACTTGCTGTCCGAATAAAGTCGAACGCGGCAGCTTTTCTTGAGTGCCTTCAAGCCATTCACGACGGCAAGAATTTCCATGCGGTTGTTCGTCGAGTTCGACTCGCCGCCGCTGCCGGTTAGCTCTTTGCCGGTCTTCAAGTCTCGCAAAATGAAAGCCCAACCGCCTGGACCTGGATTGCCGCTGCAAGCTCCATCGGTGTAGAGTTCGATTTCTCGCAAAGAGACATTATTCGTAGGTTCGTCAGATGGCACTTAGGCAACTCACAGGACTTTGATTAGCGGAAATAGAGGTCTGTCAAATAACAGTTTCAGCGCGTGATCAATATCAACCGTGCCAAAAAACAGGGCTCAAGAGTACCTTATTCCGCAGTATCCAAGTAGGGGTCTTGGCCAAGCTCGCGTTGCATCTTAGTGCGCTCGCGTTCATGGTGTAACAACATCATCCGATCTCGGAAGTGCTTGCGTTCGACTTTAGCTTGAGCCTTACGGAACATGTTGGCCATGGAGTGAAAGCTACGGCCTCCGGCTTCGCCGATCTTTTTCAGGCTCTCAAATCGTTTCATGCCGAAGCCGTTCTTCAGAATATCGTCGTCCAACGATAAGTACTGACGATAGGTTCCAGGATCACCCTGTCGACCGCATCGACCAATCAACTGTCGATCGATTCGGGCCGCGTCGTGCAGTTCGGTACAGACTACGTGCAAGCCACCAACTGCGCGGACGTCTTCGGAGATCTTAACGTCTGTTCCACGACCAGCCATGTTGGTCGCCACGGTGACTTTTCCATGCAAGCCAGCTTGAGCCACGATGTCGGCTTCGCGGGCGATTTCATTAGCGTTGAGTACTTCGTGGTTGATTCCCTCGCGAGTGAGCATGTGAGAAAGGATGATCGACTTGTCGATTGATCGAGTTCCGATCAGAACAGGTCGCCCTTGTGAGTTCATCTCTTTGACTTCTTTGACTATGGCTTCGAACTTGTCAAGCATCGAACCATAGACTTGGTCTTTCAGTCGTTGCCGCTTGGGAGGCCGATTGGTTGGAACCATCACCACGGGCGTTTTATAGATCTTGTAAAGCTCGGGTGCACTCGTCGAAGCTGTTCCGGTCATCCCCGCGATGTGGCGATAGCGTTGGAACAGTTCTTGAACGGTAATTCTCGCCGCTTGACCAGTTGGCACCGTTACTTCGATCTTTTCCTTAGCTTCGATCGCTTGGTGAATGCCGTCTCGCCATTTGCGGCCTTCAGCCAATCGTCCAGTGAACTCATCGACGATCACAATCTCGCCATCGCGAACGACGTAATGTCGATCCAAGTTGAACTCGTTAAGCACTTTGATCGATCGCTCGATGTACTCGTACAGATCCACTAGCGCGACGACTCGCATTAATTCATCGCGGGGAATGCTGCGAACCAAAGATCGTCCTCGAGCTGTCAGTTCAATCTTGCGGTTATCTTCGTCTAAGATCCAATGCTCTTCTCGCTCAAACTTATCCGCATGTTCAGCCGCCCAGCGGAAAGTTGCAATGACTGTTTCCCGCGCTTCGTCTCCCAATGAACCGATGATCAATGGTGTTCTAGCTTCGTCGATCAAAATACTGTCAGCTTCGTCGACCAGAGCAAAGTGCATGGTGCGTTGAACAGGTTCGTCGCCTTTACCGGTCCAGCGTTCTGAACTGCCTTCGCCAAGGAAGTCCGAGAGAATTCGCCCCTGAGCTCTCAACAGCAATCGGTCACGAAGGAAGTCAAAGCCAAACTCTTTGGCAGTACCATAAGTAACATCCGCCGCGTAAGCCTTGCGGCGATCATCTTGGCTGCTGTCGGTCAAAACGATACCAACAGTGACTCCTAGCATCTTGTAGAGAGGTTCCATCCACTTCGCATCCCGTTCGGCCAAATAATCGTTGACCGTTGCCAAGTGAGCGCCTTTGCCAAGCAACGCATGAAGGTAAAGTGGCAGAGTAGCGGTGAGCGTCTTTCCTTCTCCGGTTTGCATCTCTGCGATACATCCATCATATAGCGCAGCACCACCGACGATTTGGACGTCAAAGTGTCGCATACCCATCGTTCGTCGCCCAGCTTCTCGAGTGAGTGCAAAGGCCTCGGGAAGTAGCTTAATCAATGGAATGCCGCTCATCGCTCGATAGCGCAGCGCAAGACTCTCCTTGCGTAGCTGTTGATCGGAGAGCGTTCGCATGTTGGGTTCAAGCTTGGTGACTTCAACCAGAGCATTTAACCAACGCTTGATGCGAATCGTCGACATGCCGGGCATTCTCAGCCCAGCAGAGATCTTAGGTTTGGAAGGCAGGTTGCCTGCGTTCTGTGGAATGGGATCATCCATCTTGGCCCGCGGTGGACCAAGTTGTGGAACGTCGGGCTCGACTCGCTTTCCAGCTAATTCAGTGGAATCGTTTACTGTTGGGAGGTTGGAAGACATTGTTCCGCCAATTTCCTAGCCGTAGTTCAGAACTTCGTGATTCAGGCACTTCTGTGCATTCGCAACTGATCATCTTAGCCAATGCAAGCACAATTCCCATGCTAACTGTAGGCGTTCACCCCACAAAAAGCCAATGAAAGGGCCGTTCTGTGAAGAGAGGAGGTTTGGGTTGAGTATTCCGGAATTGCTTTTTTTTCTCCGCGTAACGCGCTTATCGACCGATCTACCTACAACGACCCTAACGCTTGATCTGTCTAGCGAGAACCTAACTATGAAAATGAATAAACTACTTGCAACACTTCTAGCGCTTGGCTTGTCTATCCAGCAAGCCCCCGCGCAAACTGGATCTCACTTCTCAAACGCCTCAGCTACTCGAACTCTTAGCGATGCTGGTGACACCAGCGGCTATGCGTCGACACCTGCTGGACGTGCTGTAGATATGAGTGTCCTAGCCCCAACCTCCTACAGCTACGGCGGTGGAGTACAACCAACAGGATACAGTCAAAGCTCCTACGAAGGCGAATATAGCGGCTACGGCAGCTATGTTAGCGAAGAAGCGAGCACACCATCTGGTTGGTTCAGCACCGAAAACTTGCTGACTTTCGCTGCCAAGCGAACTTCACCAGTCCTGGTGACCACATCGGGAGCCAATGTGCTGCCGCTGCAAGGTGCCACTGGAGTTACAGACGCCTTCGGTGGATCGATTAGCCCAGATATGATTTTGGGCTACCGGATGTCAGCCGGTAAGTACTTTGGAGCTCAAGAAAAGGTTGGTTTGGGCATTCGCGGATACGGAATATTTGATTCCTCCGAGATATTTGCTCATTCCTCGACAGGCGGGTCCTCGATTGGGGTTCCCTTCCTGAACCTTAACGCAGGTTCCCCGAACCAACAAACAGCACCAGGCTTAACTGGAGCTGCTCAAGACGCTTACATCGTTGCCGGTAATACTCCTGCCGCGTTGCCGATCTCGACCGGTTCCGTACGAGCAGCCGACCAACTCAAGATGATTGGCACGGACATCTCCGGCTACATCCTGATTGCTCGATCGGGTTCATTCCGCACGGACTTGGTGTCTGGTTACACTTACAATCAGTTGCGAAATCGTACATCGCTGTACACCACTTCAACCAACCAGTTCACTGGTGACTTGATTGCCAACGGTACAGTATTGACGACCTACGATAACTTCCAAGTTGAAAACCGCTTCAATGGTGCTCACTTGGGTGTACTGAGCAGTGTTGTCCGAGACCGAGCAAGCTTTAGCACGCTCGCCAAGATCGCCTTCGGTAGCATGCGAAGCCGAGTTAACGTAGCTGGTACAAGCACGATTGCGGGTGTTGCTGATACTCAAGGTATCTTCGCGATGCCTGCCAACATCGGCACAACCACCAGCGAGCACTTTGCCTTCCTTCCTGAATTGGGAATGAAGCTGGGCTATGCAGTTCGACCACACGTACAACTGACAGTAGGTTACACTCTGCTAGTTTGGTCTGATGTGATGCTGTCGGGCGAACAAATTGATCCAACGATCAACCTGTCAGGTCTTGGTCCTCGACCACTGCCAACCAACAAGCACTCAGCATACTGGATGCAAAGCGTAGATCTTGGCTTGAACTTCGTGTACTAGGGTCGAATCATCAAGCAAGGTCGAGCAGCTAGCTAGTCCTGATCAAGCAAAAAGCCCAGGTCCGATGACCTGGGCTTTTTTCGTTTAAATACCGAGCGTAACGAGACGCTTCGTCGTTTTGATTCTCTTGCACTCTACTCTAGCGAACGTCTTCGTCGTCTCCACGATTCGCTACTTGCGCATCAACTTCGACCGATAGTCGCAGGTTTGAGGCAATGCCATGCAGTTGATTGGCCAGTTTGTCTAACCCAATGCTGGCTGACTGAAGCAGGTTTCTCGCAACTGAGCTGATCGCAGTCGTCGATTCGATTGAGCTATCATCCGCCTTTTCCGGTGCAATCGATTGCTTAGCAATCATGGGGACAGTGTTCCAATGGCGAGCTTGCTTGGCGGGAAGCAAGAATTCCTTGCCGTCCAATTGTTGAATTACAAACAGAGGCTGACCGAAGAAATCGTCAGAGGCTGCATATTCAGGAAGATGATTAGGCTGCTGTTCTGACTTGTTCCAAAACTTAGCTAGCTGCTGAAAGGCTGCTTCGGTTGAATTGCCAATGCCCAGATCAAAGGTAGCTATAGACTCGGAGAAGCGACGAACTGAATCGAAATGAAACGTTTCGCTTGCCCAAATGCATTGTAGGTTTTCAATCTCCGCAAAAACAACTGTGGCGAATTCGGCCATATCGTTTGCATGAGCTGGGATAGCTTGTGGAAGTTCTTCGCTATTCTCGTTATTCGACAATAGGTTTGACTGAAGGCTCGACTGAAGGTTCAGGCTATCGAAATGAGCTGAACTGCTGAGCGGACGCAAGGATCGCCAGTCTCGAACAAATGATTCGCCATCCAAGTAGTCATCTACCAACGGGCGGTTTCGAAGGTAGTTGTCGGAAGTCGATGTGTCGAGTGATTCTACTTCAGAACGATCAGTGTCTCCATCAATCGCAGCTAGTTCTGCTTCGCCAGCGATGATAACGGGTTCAATCGAGGCGATGTGTCGTACGGCTGATTGAATCGATTGAGAAAACTGCTCAAGGGCGGCTTGTAGATCGATGCTTGGGAGCTTGATGTTCGACGAGTTCAGAATTGCGAGGTAAGAGTCTTTGGAGGCTGATTCGTCGCTGGGCGTATTTTCGTATGTCGCGGGGATACCGTTGGTTTCGTCGTGCAGTAGTTGGCTGTCGTCTTGCGAGTCTCTTAGATAGTCGAGTTCATCGCAGGAGTCTTCGTCAATTTCAGCTGATTGTGTTGCGTCGAACTCATCTGTAGCTAGGTCATCACTTCCAAGGCCAACACTTCCGAGTCCATCTGAATTGGCTTCCAGAAATTCTCGACAGTCTTCGGGCCAATCTGGGATGATTTTGGTGCCGTGATTCTCAGTGCTTTGATTCTCCGAACCCAATTCCGCGTCTGAACGATCTGCGAAATCATCAGTTGCTTGAGGAGCCGATCGCGTGGTCTCAGGTAACTTTGGAGTTGTATTTTCTATGCTGAAGTCATCTGCAAAACACCAGTTCCAAGACTTGTCTTGAAAGGGTGCGAAGGGATCTCGTAGCGGATTGGCGAAGCTGCGAGCCAGGTCGGCTTGACCAGCTTCAAAGCTCCAGTTCGGCGAGTTAATTCCGAAACAGTTAGAAAGACCGACGGTATCAAATATAGGTAGATCGTGAGCTGAGGCCGCTGAACTAGCTAAGGCGCCAACAGACGCAAAGCTCAACATGATCAAACGGCGAACCCACTGCTTAAAGCGGTTTCTCATCATCTTCTCCTGAAGAAGGTAAGGCAGGAGCAGCCGATCACGATCCACGCATTTCCGACCCAAACGTACCACGGATTGAGACGGTTCAGGATTGCGATTCAACGAGACATTCCAGTTGTCTCGTCGATATACTTTGACTGCTTAGAAGTTCTTATCGAGTCGGTGAAGTCTAGCTATCCCGCGAATCTTGCCAAAAGCGCAGGCTTTGACCTGCCAGGGCACGGACTTACAGTTTGTACCAATTGCATGGCCTTATGATGGTGGCCATTTGAACGCGATGGGGCAGATCGACTTCGTCATCTGACAATCTGGTAGAATTAGTCGCCATTCGATTGGAACTCGCATCACGTGTGGAGCAAGCTATGCCAGACAAGTTGAACCGTCGCGAAACTCTTCTCTCCCTGGCTGCTACCAGTGCTGCCATGGCAACGGCAACTCAAGCTAGTGACGTTCAGGCAAGAGCGTTGCAAGGAAGTACGGCTACATCAAGTGTGCCGACTATCGTCACTGATTCAATCTCTAAAGAAAACTCCAAACCTGGAACTCGCGATTGGATGCTCTCCAACACCCGGATCGATCCCGCGACGAAGTATCGTTGCCCTTGGGTGGAGGGTTATGCATCGCATGCCAGTATTCAACCAGGGCAAACTCTCCAGTTAAAAATAAGTACGCGCCCTTCGGCCAAGGTTGCGATCGATGTGTATCGGTTGGGATACTATGGTGGCGATGGAGGTCGTCAAGTCGCCAGCTTGGGCGTTGTCGATTGCAAGCCTCAAGCGATGCCTGAGCCAGGTGAATTACGGTTAATGAATTGCCAATGGGAGACGACGACCGAGCTTCCCATCGGCGCGGATTGGGTCAGCGGTGTTTACGTTGCCAAGCTCACTGAGCAAAACGAAAAGCTGCAGAGCTATATCATCTTTATTGTCAAAGACAGTCGAAGATCGGATCTGATATTTCAGTGTAGCGATCATACGTGGCATGCTTACAATCGCTGGCCTTCCCAATTCTCCCTCTACGACGATGGCAAGAACGAGTGGCATTGGGGAGGGCTTTCCCAAGTCAGCTTCAATCGCCCCTACGGCAAGTATTGCCAGATTTTAGACCAGCCACTTTCGATTGGCTCAGGCGAGTTCTTCTTGTGGGAGTTCCCGTTCGTATACTGGTTGGAACGCGAAGGATATGACGTCTCGTATATTTCTAATACCGACACTAACGCTAACTCGGCAGAATGCTTACGCGGTAAGGGGTTCATTAGCGTGGGGCACGATGAGTATTGGACGATCGAGATGTTTCAAAACATGCAGGCAGCGATTCAAAACGGAGTCAATGTTGGCTTCTTTAGTGGCAACGCAGTTTGCGGAAAGGTTCTTTGGGATTCAGCCACTCGGTCGATGCGTCGAGTCGGTGTGTTTGGTCCTCCAGGCGGAACTCGTGATTTTGAAGCTATGAAATCGCTAGCCCATGAGCGTCCCTACGCTAACGAACTGATCGGTGCACACAGCACTGGTCCGGTAACCGGCGGTGCCGACTGGATTTGCAGCTTGCCCGATCATTGGATCTACGAGAACACACAAATGAAGCTAGGGGACCGAATCCCGGGGCTGATCGGTTGGGAGTACCACGGCGATCCAGCTCCGATTCCAGGACTAGAAGTTGTGGCTACAGGTGAAATCCAGTCCAGTCCTGGGAAACTTAATGGAGGAGTCTACACCGCAACGGTCTATCCTGGTCCCAAGAACAACTTTGTCTTCAACGCGTCCACTTGCTGGTGGTCTGATGGTTTGAGTGCACCGCCGGGGTATCAATCGCCTAGCGTCTACACTTCGCCTCAGGGCGTCGACCGTCGCGTTCAGCAGATCACGCAGAACATCGTGAACAAGATGATTGGGAAGTAGCTGGGCCACCCCGCTAGCTAGTAAGCCGCAATCGCCGATATACTCGTCCGCTTGCACTTCAATCGCGTCAACGCCCAATTGTGTTGTCAGGTCCAATAGAGAGAGCGAGCCAATTGATTCAACGCGTCAATCCTTACTTTAATCATTTCGCAATCCTTGCGATCACAGCCCCTCTTTTCCTCTCAGTCAGTATCACGATGTCAGTTCAAGCACAGGATGCAGCGAAACCTCCCGTGGCCGCCAAACGTCCCAAGACTTTAGAAAGTCACGGTCACCAACGAGTTGACGATTACTATTGGTTGAGAGATCGCGAAAGTCCAGAAGTTGTCAAACTGCTCGAAGATGAAAACGCATATCGCGAATCTGTGATGGCCAAGACCGTACCATTGCGGGAAAAGCTAGTCACCGAACTTCGCGATCGTATCCAACAAGACGATGAATCTGCGCCCTATCCTAATCGCGGTTATCTTTGGTATTCGCGAACCAAAGATGGACAGCAGTATGCCATTCACTATCGCAAGAAACTGGGCGCCGATGGACGCACCGTGGTTGGCGAGGAAGAATTGGTCTTAGACGAGAACAAACTAGCCGAAGGTCACGAGTTCTGTGAAGTTGCGGATCTGCAAATCAGCGCTAACGGCCAATTCGTCGCGTGGCCTGCTGATTTTGTTGGTCGACGGATGTTCGACATTCAGATTCGCGATATGTCGACGGGTAAGATGTTCGCTGAAACAATTCCAGCTACCACAGGGAACATGTTCTTTGCTGAAGACGACAAGCATCTTTTTTACACTCGCCAAGATCCAGAAACTCTGCGCTTCGATCGATTGTATTGCCACCGTTTGGGCACAAATCCCGATTCCGATCGATTGGTGTACTTCGAGGAAGACGAAGAGTTTAATCTCTTCCTCATGCCGACAAAATCTCGCAAGTACATTCAGTGCATTTCGATGCAGACTTTGATGACAGAAGTCCGCTTGATCGATACCAGCAAGCCGGAAGCCGAGCCTGTTGTTTTCTTGCCGCGCGAAGCGGATCATGAGTACGGATTAGACCATTTGGACGACACGTTTTGGATCGTGACCAATTGGCAAGCGCCCAACAATCGAGTCATGCAATGCGACAAGCCCGGCGTCGATAAGTCGCTTTGGAAAGAGGTGCTTGCTCACGATACCAATGTGTTGGTCGAAGACATCGAGCTGCTGAAGGACTGGGTGGTGGTTGTCGAACGAGCCGATGGACTCAGTCGTTTGCGCTATCGCGCTAAAGGAGACAATCAATGGAAGTTCATCGACTTTGGCGAGCCCTGCTACTCCACAATGCTGGCCGCAACAGTGGATAGCAATACGAACCAACTTCGCTACTCGTTCAGCTCGTTGAAAACGCCGCGAAGTATCATCGACCACGATCTCAAGACTGGCGCGAAGACGGTTGTGAAGCAAGATCCCGTACTGGGAGGCTTCGATTCAAAGAACTACGTTACGCAACGAATTTGGGCTACAGCCAAAGATGGCGTCAAGGTTCCAATCAGCGTTGTTTACCATAAGGACACGCCGCTTGATGGTACAGCACCGCTGATGTTATACGCCTATGGTTCGTACGGAATCAATATGGAGGACGAATTCATTCCGTCGGTCTACAACTTGGTCAATCGCGGTTTCGTTTGGGGGATCGCTCATATTCGTGGCGGACAAGAGATGGGCCGGCATTGGTACGACGACGGTAAGCTGCTGAATAAGAAGAACACCTTCACCGATTTTGTGGCATGCACCGAACGACTCGTCGAGCTGAAGCTGGCCGATCCGAAACGCGTGTTTGCTCAAGGCGGTAGCGCCGGAGGCCTGCTGATGGGAGCTGTCGCCAATCTCGCGCCGAATCTGTATCGCGGTATTATCTCTGAAGTACCCTTCGTCGATGTCGTTACGACGATGCTTGATGACTCAATTCCATTGACAACCTCCGAGTATGACGAGTGGGGTAATCCGAACGAAGAGGAGTACTACCGCTATATGCTCTCGTATAGCCCCTATGACAATGTCGAGCGGAAAGCTTACCCCAACATACTCGTCATCACCGGCTTCCATGACTCGCAGGTTCAATATTGGGAGCCTGCGAAGTGGGTCGCCAAGCTTCGCGATTACAAGACTGACAACAATCTCTTGTTGATGGATGTCGAAATGAACGCCGGTCACGGTGGCTCGAGCGGCCGCTATGACCGCTATCGCGAAATTGCCAAGATGCAGGCGTTTCTCTTGATGCTCTCTGGGATAGAAAAGTAGGCAACAAACGCTACTAACCCGCCAACTAGTTGCTAGGCTCTGCCTAGTAACTCAATGTCTTTCAGGCTCCGCCTGGGTTTTCTTGATCCAAAAGACTCGCAACTGTTTGACAAAGACATTCGTGTTCCAAGCCAGGGCCTCGATCTCACTACCAATATCCCGCGTGTTGAAAGACTGTTCCTGTTTGTGGATCTAGGTAATAAGTTGACCCTGCCCCGGTATCTCCAACGGGGCTGTAATAGCGGATCGTCTTCTCAGGAAGAGTCCAGCCATACTTCTTGAAATACTGCGCCAACTCTTCCTTGCTTGCGGTCGCCCCATCGTCGTTGAAGTCTTTTCGAGTGATCGATGAACGGTCGCCGTATTTCTCCCATAAGCCGTCAACATAGCTCTGTAGATCGGCCTCGCTTATCAAATACTGAGCCCGAAACCCGTTCAGTAATTTGTCTATCTTGATCTTGGTGGCCGCGGGGGGCAGGTATCGTTCAACGTGCGAGTCGCGTACCTCACTATAGTTCGCATGTTCGAAGTAGCCGAACCTAGATTTGTCCAAGACCTTCATCGTCAACGAACAACAGGGGACAAAAGCGACGAAAGCAATCACGGAAGTGATTTGGAGCACCTTGAATCGCTTCCATCCAATAAGCGGCGCCAAAATGGTCAACAGCACAATCAGAATCGTAAATGATCCCAAGGTGAGTTTGAACGGTTCAACCACAGGCCAAAGCATGGACTACTCAACACGATCTCTTAGAGGCGTTCTTTTTTCTTCCGCTCGATTTCTATCTGTTCCAGCGTGTAAAGTTTGCCTTGACCAGCTCCTGGGCAAACTTCGCAAGTTGCATCCCAATCCGATTGCGTGCGTAGGTTCGAAGTCCAAAACGGCCAAGTCCGACATTGAATCGGCCGAGCCTTATAAACTAGGCAATGCCGCGTCGTCGGATCAAGAAGGATACAGTCTCCGTCGGGATACTCCTTCAAACTGTACCTCGATCCGACTCGGCGCAGATACTTGCTGCGAAAATCATCTTCATCCAACCGCATCGCTTTGGCTAGATCCGTAATCTCTTCAGCGTTTAGCCAAACGTAACCCGGTTCTCCCGAGCAGCATTTACCGCAAGCTGTGCATTCGAATTGAAGACCGTCTTGGTACCAGGGCTTTTTCATCGCTTTGTTATTAGGTTGAGTTTGAGTTCTTGTTATTCGGCTACATTTCAGCACTGGCAATGGATCGCAATGCGTCTAGCAGTGTATCAATTTCTTGCGCGGTCGTTGAGTTACCTGGGCTGATTCGCAGGGTGCCTCCTTCGGCCACGGTTCCAATCGCGCGGTGGACCAGAGCAGCGCAGTGGTATCCAGCGCGGACTTCGATGCCAAAGGTTGAATCGAGGACTGCGGCGAGATCATGGGCGTTCCAGTTTTGGACTCGCAGGCTTATCAGAGCCACATGGTCGACCGTTGAAGTAGTTTGTTCGGTTGGGTTCGATCCAACAATTTGAATGCCTGGGATTGATGCCAATCCGACAAGCAATCGCTGGTACATTTCGCGCCAATGAGTCTGCCAGGGTATCGGTTGAAGACTCAGCGCGTCGCAAAGCTCGCGAGCGGCAACGGCCATCGAGACAATACCCGGAAGATTGTAATTGCCGACTTCGACAGACTGAGGCCAAGTGATCGACGCGTCGATCGATTCGCTTTGAATGCCAGTTCCTCCGGTCATCAGCGACTTGAAGTCCGTCTGAAGATCTTGGCTCACGTACAAGAAACCTGTACCGGCTAGAGCTCCCAAGCCTTTATGTCCTGCTGCGGCTAGTAGATCGATGCCAAGTTCGACAACATGTACCGGAACATAACCGATCGTCTGAGAAGCGTCGACCAAAAGCAGCTTGCCCGCCTTTTTAGCTAGTTGGCTCCAGGGCTCCAGAGGTTGAATCGCACCGGTGACATTGGAGGCGTGGCCGATCGCGATCAACTTAGTATTGGGCCTAATTAGCTCAGCCGCGTGACTCCAGTCAGCTACACCGCGCAGGTCGCAGCGAGCGAAATCGACGGATATCTGGTGATTCAATTGGAGTTGGTGCAGAGGTCGAAGCACGCTGTTGTGCTCAATTTCGGTCGCAACTACGTGGTCGCCGGGTTCCAGAACCCCGTGCAGGGCCGCGTTGAGCGAATGGGTGCCGCTGGAGGTGAAGGCGATCGAACGAGCGTCCGCTGCTCCGATCAATTTGGCGACTTGGCGGCGAGCGTCCGAGAGCCAGCGGTCGGCCTGCTGAGCACTTCCATAAGCACCGCGGCCCGCCGTAGCACCACAGCTTTTGATGAATTCGATGGCGGCATTGACCACGGACTCGCGTTTTGGCCAGCTTGTCGCAGCGTTATCCAGGTAGATTCGGGTTGGCTGAGTCATACTGAGTCATGCGGAATCATCAAAAGGGGTAGTGAGGGGTAGTGCAAAGGGCAAGCGAAAATCACTAGCTTGGACTGCATTGACGGAAAAGCATAGCCAGAATGGGCTTTTGAGCGTAAACTAGGGGCCAATTCAAGCAAAAACCTCTGCTTTCTGTAGTTTCCGTTCAACCCAAGATCCCGCAAGGGCACTTAGTAAAACTCTCATGCCTGTTCCTCGCGTGGTAATCGTTGGCCGACCTAATGTCGGAAAAAGTAGCATTTTTAACTGGTTGGACGGGCGCCGACTGGCCGTCGTCGATGGCGTCGCCGGGGTAACTCGCGATCGTCTGATAACCCTCATCGAACATGACGACCGGTTCTTCGAACTGATCGATACCGGCGGAATGGGAATCGAAGACAGCGATAACCTGACCAAAGAGGTCGAGCAACAGATCGAGGCTGGCATCGACGAAGCCGACTTGATTCTGTTCGTGGTGGACGTTCGAGACGGCTTAACCTCGCTCGACGAAATGGTCGGCGAACGATTGCGAAAGATCCCCAAGCCAGTAATTTTATTGGTGAACAAGGCGGACCATCCAAGCTTGGACGAGCAAGCCGTAGAATTCCATCGCCTGGGCCGCGGATGGTTAATGCCGATTAGCGTATTGCAGAATCGCAATCGAGAAGAGCTATTCGACGAGATCTTCCAACGCCTGCCAGATATTCAGCCTGATGCAGAGGAACGAGCCGCTCCGCGAATGAAGTTGGCGATCGTCGGTCGCCGCAACGTCGGCAAGAGTACGTTCGTTAACAGCTTGGCTAAGGCTCAGCGAGTCATCGTCAGCGAGGTTCCTGGAACCACGCGCGATAGCGTCGACGTACACTTCAACCTGGATGGCCACAAGTTCGTCGCCATTGATACGCCGGGACTTCGCAGAAACAAGAGTATCCGAACCGACATCGATTTTTACGGCTTCCACCGAGCTCAGCGAAGCATTCGTCGCGCTGATGTGAACCTGTTGTTTTTCGATTGCATGGAAACGATCAGCAAGGTCGACAAGCAGCTGGCTCACTATATCGAGCAACAGTACAAGCCTTGCATTTTCGTCGTCAACAAATGGGACAAAGTCGCTGGACAAGTTCCTACCGAACGCTGGGTCCGCTACCTTCGCGAGCATTTTCCGACGATGTCATATTGCCCCATCGCATTCATCACTGGTCAGACCGGTAAAAACATGAAGGCACTTTTGAATCACGCTCAGATGCTGTTCAAGCAAACGCAAATGCGTGTTTCAACTGCTCACATCAACAAGCTTCTCAAGGCTGCGACAACTCAACAACAGCCACCGCTGTTCATGAATCGCCGTCCGAAGATCTACTTTGGATCGCAAATTGCTACGACGCCACCCACGATCATCATGATGTGCAATATGCCTCAAGGCTTCCCGCCGGGCTATCGCCGTTATCTGTTGAACGTCTTCCGCGAGAACCTGCCGTTTGGCGAAGTCCCCATCAAGATGTACTTACAAAAGCGAGACAGCGAAGGTGGCTACGCGAAGCGCGGTGCGCGAGCGGAAACGGGAGAAGTCATCGAAGGTGAAGACGAAATTCTCGAAGATGACTATGACATGGACGACATGGAAGAGGGTGGCTACGACGACTCGATGGATGATGCTGTCAGCGACTCCTTCGAAGGCGGCGAGATCATCGACGAGGAAAATCCAACCTAGCATTGGCGAGTGAGTCAATCATTGTGCTTCATCCGACATGGCGAAGTTCGACCATCGTTAGTGGAGCCAACCAACAGCTCGCAAGACTCTTGTTTTCTTTCTCCGTTCCCCCCGCTGCGGGTTTTTGAAGTTGCGCTATTTGGATTTAAGGCCGAAGGCCTGACACAACCTCTGCCGGTGTCGAAGGCCCCGGAACATGAGAATTCCCAGGTTGTAGGCCCCAAGGGGCGACACACATTGATGTATCGGCAGGTCACCCGCCTTCTTCCGCGTTATGGCCTAGTCTAGTAATCGCCACGCAACTCTCTTTACCACAGCAGTTCATATCCGCTCTCGTGAACTGAGCCCCATTCGCATTTGCTGTGTCCCAACACCTCCACACAAGTCCGATTACAGTCACTTAAATACAAACGTCAACGATAACGTCATCCGTGTTAAAAACAATTATCAACGGACGACCGAGAACTGGAGGTTGAACGGTATAACACCAGTTTCCAGCTTCGTCGATTGTGTGTGGATGGCCTGCAATTTTCAACAACTCGTATTTAGACATTCCTGGCACGATTTGCAGAGCGATTTCGTCTGAGATGCAATTAGAGCGGTAAAAACGAATGCCTGCAAAAAAAACGGCAACAACGACCATTAGTACGAAGAGTGATTTTATTCCGAATCCCTGCTGATGCTTCTCTATCCGACTATTCATTCTTGACACTTCTCATTTGCGGTGTCCCCACACCTTTCGAAAAGCTGTGTCCCAACACGCATCCTATTGAATGGCGCGTGCTGTGTCGCCATACACCATGCGTCGCGAAAAATCTGAGAATTGGACGCATGATCAATTGCGGTCAGCTAGCGGATGATTGCCCCGACAAAATGGGCCGGATGCTGTTAACGTGAACCAGAGCAACGAATGAGAATGAATCGCTATCAGGAGCGTACACAACCGCTTGACGCTTACCAACAAGTATCTTCTCGGGATGTCGAATCTCGTAAGACTCGCCGTTGGAAAGGTTCAGTGTGAACGGTTGAAATGGGCTATTAAGAAGCCACTGGTTGACGGTTTCGTGGTCCATCGAATTAACCTTCAGTATGTTGCTAGATGAAGTCTCATTTTAGCATACGGATCGTTCGCATGCCAAATCCGAAAACCCATTTGACTCAAAGAACAATTCTAAACACTTTCCCCCGATGAAAGTCTGCGGTATTTTCCTTAAGGCCGCTAGCTCTTTGTGTCCAACATCGGGGATCGCCTTTTTTATAGGGCTAACGCCATGAATCGACCGGAGAAAGGCACGTTCGAATGGGCTGTGAATCTGTACGCGGAGCACCTAGCGCCGACTTCGGCAGATTGCGATCCAAAGTCTCCACAGCCTATCCAAGGCAGCCCAACGTAACTTTTCGCGGCATTCAACGAGGGCCTGTTCTTCGCTCAGGCCCTGTTCCGTGACGCAGCTTAGAATTCCAATCGCCTAGCAACGCTTGCTAGCCCAGCAGTTCATATCCGCTTTTGTGAACTGAGCCCCCATTCGCATTTGCTGTGTCCCCACACCAGTGACGCATTCCATTTCCATTAGAGGCAGACACTTGTTACACACGCTGTCTAGGCTCTTGTATGGCGCTTTGCTGCTTTGCTGCACGAGAACTACGAAAGATTGACCTAACAATGAAGAATGTAGAAACAGTCGCAACCAACGTCATAGCAAACGTGGCTAACCTCAACCAAAATAGTTCTGATTGTTGCTCACTCTTTGTCAACTCTAACGTCATCTCGACCAGATCAACGAACGCTGTCGCTGACCAATTAGGCTTAATCAGATCCTCTTTCGTTAGATGTTCCTTTTTTGTCTCTGCAATCCAGAACCGTCTCTCTTTGTCATCTGAAGCCACTAGAAATAGCTCGCCTCTTAATTCAAACATTCCCAGTAACTTAGTGTAGTCAGGCGTCGCGACATGCAATTTGTTGAGTTTCTGTCCGTCCTCACTCCAAACCAC
>CAUJKA010000362.1 GCA_963204965.1 Planctomycetota bacterium
CAGACAGTTTTAATGTCTCCCACTTCATTGGAGAAGTCCGAGATCAACCACCATGGACGCCTGGTTTCGGCGAGGGCGACTCCGGTAAGTTGATTGCAATGCCAGTTAGGAATTTGAGATGCTATTTTGGGCTGGTGTTGCAGTGGATGTTTGCTGAAGAGAAGCGGCTCAATTGGCAGTGCATTTTCACTAACCAGATGTGGGCTGCTGAGTTCTCGCCAGAACGCTCCCTTACCGAATCTTGCTTTGGCTTTCTGAACCGGATGGATTCCAAAGCGAACGCCAAGCCGGTAGGTCACCACGCGAAGTAGATTCACTACTCCAAGCGATCGATATGTTACTAGCTTATCGAGAATTGAGCCCACGATGAGTTTGGTTACCGTTGATCGCGTAACTGGTCGGCGATCTTCAGTGTGGCTTCGGCCACTTCAAAGATTTCATCGACGGGAATTGCCGGGGTTCCGGTTTTTAGACCTTGTAGAAATGCAGCGACACAGGCTTGCTGACCTTTATCTTGTTTCCACAGTTTCAGTGCGCGAAATCCGGGCCATCCAAAACCGTTCAGTCGACGGAAGTTGTCCAGTTGAAGTACTCGACCGGCCGTAAACAGTTCGACTCGCTCTTTAGGAAAACTGGCCGCGCCGTTAGCGAAGTAGTTGATGGTTCCGAGTGATCCGTCGGCAAATCCAAGCACGATCGATGCCACATCTTCGGTAACTGCCCGCGACGACGTATCGCCCATCTTTCTGGCTTGGATCGAAACGATTTTGGAACCGACCAAGAAGCGCATGAGATCCACGAAATGGCAGGCTTCGCCAATAATACGTCCACCGCCAGTACTGATGTCTTGCGTCCAATGATCAGCGGGTATTGCCCCAGCATTCATGGTCATTTGAATGCTCTTGGGCTCGCGAACTGGTTCGATCAACTCTTTCATCTTCACGACATGCGGAGCGAACCGACGATTGAAACCAACCATCAGTTGAGGACCGGGAGTCCCTTGGCGATGTGAGTTTTCGTAGGCTTGTTGAACAAGTTCTAAACCCTCTGCATCGATGGCCAATGGCTTCTCAACAAAGACGTGTTTGCCATGATTGAGTGCTGATGCGGCGAACTTAGCATGTGAGTCGTGTCGAGTAACAACCACGACGGTGTTGACGCGATTGTCCTGTATCAGTCCTTCAGCATCGCTGGTGGCGATGGTGGCTCCCATCTTTTCGCCATGCGTTGTAGCCGAGATGCCTCCCGATGTTGCCACACCAAATGTCTGTGCTCCGCAGGATCGGAATGCAGGCAGTAGGACGCGCGAAGCGTAGTTGCCGGCACCGATGAACCCAATGACTGGCTTGGTTCCATCAAGTTGGCTGTTGTTGCTTAGCGTAACAGTGGATGTGATTCGACTTTCTAGTGGATCTGTATAGTTGAGTACGATCCCCAGGGCGGCTTTATCGTCTGTCAGCGCTGTATAAGCATGTATCGCTTCGTTAAAGTCATAGCGATGAGTCACCAGGGATTGTGTATCCAGTTGTCCCATCGACATCATATCGAGTACAGCTTCGAAGTTTCTTTGTTCAGTCCATCGAACAAAGCCAAGCGGATAGTCATGCCCCTGCTCTTCGTACGCTGGATCGTATCGGCCTGGACCGTAAGAGCAACTGACTTGAAAGCTCAGTTCCTTCTCATAAAACTCGGATCGATTGAGCTGCAACCCAACCACGCCAACCAAGATGATTCTTCCCCGCTTGCGGCACATTTGGGCAGCTTGCGAAACGGGATCGTTCGATGCGGTTGAGGCTGTGATAATAACACCATCAACACCTCGTCCACGACTCAACGACTTACCAACAGCTACAGGATCTTGACCTAAGCTTGGATTGCAGACCTCTGCGCCAAACTTCTTTGCGAGTTCTAATTTCCTATCGTCAAAATCGATCGCAAGGACTCGACATCCATTGGCTTTAAGCAGCTGAATTGTCAACAAGCCAATTAAACCTGCTCCAGTGACCACAAAGCTCTCACCAAGAGTCGGCGCTGCAAGTCGAATTCCCTGCAAGCCGATACTAGCAACCACCGCGAACGTGGCTGATTCATCCGAAACGTTGTCGGGAATTTTGGCTAGGAGATTTCCTGAGACTCGAACAATATCCGCGTGCGGTCCGTTGGAGATAACGCGATCTCCAACTTTGAATCCTTGAACGAGATGTCCAGCTTCGTGGACGATGCCAACGTTGCAATATCCCAGCGGCAGTTTCTGCGCTAGCTTTGAACGTACAGCTTCAACCGTTGAGAAAAGTCCGTCTGTCTTGATCTTCTCTAGAACAGCCTTGACCTTCTCGGGTTGCTTACGCGCTTTCTCGATGTACGAAGCCTTGCCGAACTCGACCAACATCCGTTCGGTACCGGCGGAAATCAACGAGGCTCGCGTTTCCACCAGAACAGTGCGCGGCGTCACGCGGGGCGCAGGGGCACCTACAATGGATGTTTCTCCGCTGGCTAGGTCTTGTAGTATCTGTTTCACAATAGTTCAGTTGAATTAGCTTAGGATCAAGACCAAATACCGCGCGTATCGATCACGACGCGTTCGTTCAAGACTCGTTTCGGAATCTTCTTGAAAGGCTTGTGATCTACTAACAATACAATGATATCCGCTCGTTTGATCGCTTCGTCGGTGCTTACCAACGTCGCTTTACCTTCAAGCTGCTTCGGCAGAGCTGTAATATGTGGCTCGCAGGCGAGTATCTGCCCCTCAAGTTGCTCGGCCAATTGTTCAACGATCCAACGCGCTGGGCTCTCTCGCAAATCATCCACGTCGGCTTTGAACGCAAGTCCCAAGCAGGCGACGACGGGATTCTTGAAGCGTGAAGCTCGCTCAAGTACTTGATCCACGACATACTTGGGCTTTGAGTCGTTGACTTGACGGGCTGTTTTGATCAGTCGAGCTTTGTCTGGGCAAGCTGCCACGATAAACCACGGATCGACGGCGATGCAGTGGCCGCCAACGCCAGGTCCAGGCTGAAGAATTTTGACTCGCGGATGCCGATTAGCCAAGCGAATCAATTCCCACACGTCAACGCTTAGGTCTTCGCACAGAATCGAAAGTTCATTGGCAAAAGCGATGTTGACGTCTCTAAAGGAGTTCTCTGTGAGCTTCGCCATTTCGGCTGTGCGAGCGTCAGTCAAGAAGATCTCCGCGCTACAGAACGACTCGTACAGCGTCTTCGCCTGTTCTGATGCCTGAGGAGTCAGACCACCAATGATGCGATCGTTAGACACAAGCTCTTTCAACATCTGACCAGGCAAGATTCGCTCGGGGCAATGCGCAAAAAGAAAATCATCCGACTGGGCAGGATCATTCAGCTCTTCCAACAACCATTGGCACATGAGCTCCGTCGTTCCTACCGGGCTGGTCGACTCAAGAATGATCAGATCTCCCTTCTTGACGACCGGAGCAATTGATCGGATCGCCGACTGAATGTAGGAGAGGTCTGGCTTGAGTCCCTCGTCGCTCTCAAGAAACGGCGTAGGCACCGCGATAATGAAAGTCGAGGCGGGTTCAGGCTTAATCTTAGCGCAGAGATTACCGCTTTGGACCGCAGCTTTGACCAAGATGTCTAGATCAGGTTCATGGATATGAATCTGACCCTTGTTGATGGTTTCGACAACATGGGCACTGACATCAACGCCAACCACTTTGAGACCCTTAGTCGCAAAAATGGAGGCCGTCGGCAAGCCAATATAGCCCAATCCAATTACACATACGTCATACATAGTAATTCCAGTCTTCCGTGGAGTTCATCGTGCCACATTAATTTTGGTCACCCGAGAATTCAAGTTGGCATTGAGCATCAACATGCGTATCCAGTTCAGCCAGTAACGATTGTGACAGTTGTAAGTTTTATTGAGGTGTTAGTTCTGTTGGTAAAGGTATCTGCAGTCGCTCAAATTGCTTGCGCATGAAGTCACGAGAGTCGCCGACAATTTCACCGGGGCTGCCAACAACAATGCTGAAGTCTGGGATCGTTCCGCGAACGACAGTTCCAGCTCCAATTAGGCATCCTTTTCCAATCACGGCACCGGGCATGATGATGCTACCCGTGCCGACGAAGGAGTATGGCCCAATCGATACGGGGCGAATCGCGCCGATCGGCTTTGGGCTGAAGTAACCGATCGACTTGGCGATGGTGTTCAGCGACCAATCATGGGTCAACACTCGTACGTACGACGATATTGTGACGCCTTCATGAATTTCAATCAGTCCGTAATTCGTGCCATCAAAGTTAATTCTTGCAGAGAGGTAATTTGGGCGTCCCACAAACTTCATGCCCCATCTGCCATAAAAGAAGATCGCCATCTTGGTAGCAAAACCAGGACGAATCACCGGCGCATAACGAATGCAGGCCAAGCCGAACAGCTTCTCTATCTTCCTCAGAAGTTTGATCATAGTGTCTTCTTCTCCTGGTTAACTCAGATATGTTATCAGTTGATCGAGCTGTTGGTCAAAGACGGGATAGTCTTTTCGAAATGGCAGTAGCTTGGACCGCAGTGAATCCAATTGAGTTGTGTCCGATGCTAGGCTCAGAATCTGCTGATACAGTGCATCTACATCGTGGTATGGAACAGCGATGGCAGCACCAGCGGCGATAAATGTCGCTGCCGTTTCTACTTCTGCGTTGACGATAAATCGAACTCCGAAGAAGACACAGTCGCCCCACTTGTTGGATTCGGCCTTGCGGTTGATCTCAACGCGTGGGTCGTAGTATGTCAGTACAATATCCGATACTGGATAGTACGACAGAGCTTGCGTTTGATTGACTTCCCCAAGGTAATTGACGCGCGGGTGTGCAATCAATTGTTGACCGGCTGGAGAATCAACTCGACCAGCGATCAGCATACGAACATTCTTGGGACAGTTTTGCAAACGATTCGCAAGCTCAAGGAATATTGGGGCTCCGCGTGTTTCGCCGAGCCAACCGTTGGCATAGATCACAAAGTCCGCGTCGATGCGGGATGGCGTCCGACTTCTAGCTTCTTCAAACTCATGCGAAAGCGGTGTATTGCGAAGCGGCATCATGCGATCATGTTTCCACTCGTACCGACTGAAGCTTGGTACAATGTGCACTAGAGCACGCCTTGAGGCCCATCTTTCCAAAAACTGAAGTAGTCGATGCAACACTCCAGGCAGCCTGACGATCAGCGAAAATCGGTCAGCGTCGTCGAAGATGATCTTGGATCGAGTGACAATCGAGGCGATGAGCGCTGGGAAGGCTGTTTCCCAACCCAGACAAAACACATTGCGGCGAAAGCCTAGTCTGATCACATAGAAGAATACGCAAATCATCCAGACGGGATACATCATTCTGGCTTTACGCGACGAGTATCCGCCTCCACGAAGTATCGTCCTCTCGCGAACCAGTGAATTTGTGGATCGCAGCGTCTTGAGCTCGTCGGGCAGTCGCTCCCAGCCAGCGAAATCAATTTGAATTCCACGGCCGGTGAAGTGATCAGCCATCTTCGCCAGGCGAGTTCTTTTGGCCAGGGCCGGCAAGGGCGCGATGAAATAGTAGGTCGATGTGTTGTTATGCAAGGCTCTTCTCAAGCTTATGAACGAGTGAAAAGCCTACGACCATGCGCGTAACCCAGTTGAACGTGCTGGCGATCGAGATGGCAATGATAATATCCAGATGGAATTGCCGACTTAGCAGCCAATAGACTGCGATTGCCAAGCCAAAGCTGATTGTTTGAAAAATGATCCATCCATCGAAGATCTTGGCGGTGCCAAAAGCGCCGACAAATCCAGCAGGGAAGGTGTATGCAGTACGAGCCATTCCGGACACCAACATCGCGATCTGAATCGGTAGACTCGGCTCAATACCTTCACTCCGCATTAGCTTCCACGCAACGTATCCAAAAATGCTCAACGCAAAGGAATAGACCACCAATATCGCAATCCATCGCAGAGCATGCTTACTCTTGTGATGTAGATAGAGATCCTTATTCTCACGAAGCCAAGGAGCAATCGTAAAGGCAAGGTATCCGTTCAATACCGATGCTGGAAGCAGAAAGTAGGTCGTGTGAGCAAAGTAGTAAGCTGATTGCGATACGTCAGTCTCTGAGCCAACGACAAACTGCTCAGCATAGATTGAAAGCGCGAGCAAAAGAGACGTCGTCAAGCTGCGGAAGCCGATCGAGTAGATCCAGCCATAGGACTTAGGTTCATCCTTTTGTTCTGGAAGTTTCGAACGCAAGGGAATCATCGATAGGACAAGCCCCAATATCGTAACGAAGGTGATGGCAAGCCAGATGCTGAAGGTACTACCTTGAAGAACGGTGATCGCAAAGTAAATTCCCACCAGGATCTTCCAGGCTTGCTGGGACCATTGAGCGGCGAATCGTTTTCCATGGGTGCGAAAAAACTGGAACAGCGCTAAACTTCCCGCAGTTCCAACGCTGACCAGAAACACAAGGACAGAATTGGTTTCGGAATCGTAGAAGCGATACGCAAACGCAATCACCGACGAGATCAACGGAATTTGAACTAGCAATAGACCGAGAATGCGAAACGACGACTCGGGAGTGCGAACCAAAACTTGATCCAACCCTACCAAGCATAGTACCGAACTAATTCCGATGAACGATCGAATCGCAGCCCATTGAGCCACTTGCTGGTCGGGCAAAAACGTCGTGACAAGCAAATCGGAGACCAGGAGCGCGCCAAGGCCTGCGATGTACAAGAGGAACGGAAATGTAGCTACAATCTTATTCATGGATCGATCGATAGCGAATATGCTTGGCAGGAACGCCGGCTACCACCGACCGCGGCTCAACGGGACGAGTAACCACCGCATTGGCAGCCACGACAGCTCCTTCACCAATCTCGCCCACAGAACTTAAGATGATTGCATTGGCGCCGATCCACACATCGTCGTGGATAGTCAGCGACCTGAACTGAACAGGATTTTTTCGCCAGTCTAGAGGGCCACCATCGATGGGATGATCATGAGTGAAGATCTTAGCGCCTTCCGAGATGGTCACTCGATCACCCAAGACAAGCTGCCCCGAACAATCCACTGTTGCATGCGCACCGATATGCAGGTCCTTACCAACTTGAATGCTCGATTGTGCATTGCGATGCAAGGGTTGAATCTTGACCTGTTTATCGACGTTGATTCCTACACATTGCAGGTATCGACCATAAACAACATTTCTCAATCGCCGAAAGAAAGGCAGATTGAAGATGGTCATTTCACGGGATAACGTGTACGCAATCTTTAGAATCAAGGTGAATCCTCCGTGGCATCGGTTCGATTTCTTCGGAAGCGTCGCCGGTTTGCAATGGAGTCATCTTCCTCTTCGTCTAAGCTAGCGCGAGGCTCATCCTCTTCCTCCTCTTCCTCCTCTTCATCATCGTCTTCGTCATCCTCATCCTCATCCTGCCAATCCTCGTCATCCTCTAACTCTTCGTCGTCCCAGTCCTCGTCGTCATCGTAGTCCTCTTCGTCATCATCGAAGTCTTCTTCATCGTCCTGTTCGTCTAATGAATCTTCCTCGTAGTCTTCGTCTTCATCCTCGTCAAACTCAGATTCTTCGTCGTTGGCATCGGCAAGGCCCTCTTCAAGTTCTTCTTCATTCAGAATCATAGTTGACCGAGGCATCAACAGTGCCCCAACCACTAGCGGAAAAATGAACATGCCCAGTTTGACAACGTATCCGAGGAATTCCATATGAATGAAACCGGAGCAAAGCGTGACCCAAATGATCAGAAAAATGCTTCTCCAATAGATGCTAGTGCTGCTCGCTAGTTGTCGCATCACCATGTGTACGACAGCGGCCCATGCAACCACTACGAGCAATGCGCCGGCGAATCCAAAATTCATGACTGCTTCTGTCAAAAAGCCAGTCGTTAACGAGTTATTCCCTTTAGCACCAATTTCGTAAGCGCCTGGAATGATCATGTTGATCAGCACAGGTCCTCCGCCAAGCGGTTTTTCGGGCCAGAGACTTCGTGGAATGATGTTGGTACCGGCTGCTAAATAGGTTTCGCCCATATGCAGTGGAAATTCGTTTTCCCACAGCCAAAGCAACGCTTCGTCATTTCCAAAAGCACCATCCATCGCATAAAGCGCAGCATTGCTCAGCCTATCTTGGGCAGCGGATGTATCGGAAACGCTGTATCGCTCGAGTGTGATGAAGTACATCACGCACATCGTTGAAACAAGGACAATACCGAGCATCCCAATCTTGTTGATCTGCAGAGTCGCAAAGCGAATCGACCTGCTGCTGAGGATGAAGGACATCGTTCCAAAGAGAATCAAAATCAGAATGCTATTGCGACTCGAGATCAAGCCGTAGTAGTACATTGAAAGTGCTGCCATGCCGGCCAGGATGATGATCCGCGATAGGTTGAATCGATCCGAGGCCACTGCCGAAACGAACAGCGTGAAGCCGATCACCATCAAGTTGGAAAGGATTCTAGCGATGCCACGCTCGCTTGCAGCTTCGTGTCTATCACTGAGAAAGTTGTCCATGCCAACATTCTGCGTGATCGTACGATAGTCCTGGTAAGACGCCAGCGCGCCCAGCGTGAAGAGTATCAGGGCAAACGCGAAGACTGGAAACAGTCGGTCGTAGCTAGGACCAACTTCGATCTCAGCCGGGAAACGAAACTGAAGTTCTTTCAATAGAAACCAACAAGCTAGATAGACTCCAAAGGTTAGCATGCCGATGTAAACACAGGTTGATTCACCATAACTTGACTGATAGCGGTAGAATCCAGATAGGTGCTTGACCGCTGGTGTCAGAAAGTGGATCAAACCAAAGTAAACCGAGAAAAGACAGAACGGACTGGAAACAAAAGCGCGCAATCCCTCCGCCAACACGGCTTTGGCAATCAAGAATATGCACAAGCCGAGTCCAAATAACATCAGGCAAAGATACGGAATGCTCACAGTTTTCCTTGACTCTTGTAATCAACTCAGTTGGGCGTTGAAGCGATGCTTTTCAGTACGTCACGAATTCGCGAGCAGGCATTTCCATCACCGTATGGGTTGTGTGAGAACGCCATTTGATCGTAGGCAGCTTTGTCTTGCAGGAGCAGTTGAGTTTGCTTAACGATTTGGTTCGAGTCTGTTCCGACTAACTTTACCGAGCCCGCTTCGACGGCCTCTGGGCGTTCCGTTGTGTTTCGCATCACCAACACCGGCTTACCCAAGGACGGAGCTTCCTCTTGGATGCCGCCGGAGTCGGTCAGAATGATGTGGCTCTTCTTCATCAAGTAGATGAATGGCAAGTAGTCCGCAGGCGGAATGAGCACGATTCGCTCATGGTTTCCGAGCAGCCGTGATACAGGCTCTTGAACATTGGGGTTGAGGTGGACTGGGTAGACCAACTGAACCGACTTGTCTTCAGCAATTTCGGCGAGCGCTTTGCAGATCGACTCGAATCCATCGCCGAAGTTTTCACGTCGATGGCCCGTTATCAATATCAGTCGCTTGTCGGGATCAAGAAATGGGAATTGAGTGGCAAGCTGCTTGGCCAATTCAGGGTCAGTATCAATTCGCTTGCTCACATTTAGCAGTGCATCGATGACGGTATTCCCGGTCACGTGGATTCGATCCTCGGGAACGTTCTCAGCCAGCAGGTTTTGTCGAGCTTGAGGTGTTGGAGCAAAGTGCAGCGAAGCCAATCGACCCGTGATTTGGCGGTTCGCTTCTTCTGGCCAGGGCGACAGCAAGTTATTCGTTCTAAGTCCAGCTTCGACATGTCCGATGCGAACCTGTTTGTAAAATGCAGCCAAACTAACCGCCATCGCGGTTGTAGTATCGCCGTGTACTAAGACCCAATCTGGTTGAAACTCGCCTAAAACGGAGTTCATGCCTTGAAGGATATTGCAAGTTAGGTCGGTAAGAGTTTGACCAGCTCGCATCAAATTCAAATCGAAGTCTGGAATGATGTCGAACAATCCCAATACTTGATCGAGCATTTGGCGATGCTGGGCCGTAACGCACACTTTCACTTGCAAGCCGCTACAGTCTTGCAGTGACTTAACCAGAGGAGCCATTTTGATGGCTTCAGGTCGTGTGCCAAAGGTGATTAAGATCTTCATGGAGCTTCAGCTTAGTCGCAGGATCAAGGTAGGAAGAAAGTCTACGCAGACTTCGTTCCTGTAGGTAACGGTTATTCGTAGCAGTTGGCGAATTCGTGGGCGGTCGATTCGGCAACAGACGACGGATTTGGCGGAGTCGATTTAGCTCCGCGCCGTAGGGGATTCCAATAGGCCCTGTTGATCAGGGTCTGATTGTTTAGTGGAGGTGTACTCAGGGATAAACTCGTGCAGCAACGACCTTTGGATTTCAGGCGATCTGAATTCCCTGCAGAGTAACGCTATCGCTTCTTTAGCAGATCGTTCAAGTGTAGTGCGGTGTTTTGCAGCGCGGAGTTTTGGATGCGAAGTGGCAACGCTTTCTTCTTCGCTGAAGTACAGCTCTTCGTACAACTTCTCGCCAGGACGAGTTCCGGTGAAGATAATGTCGATGGCAGACTCGGGTAGCCCTGAAAGTCGAATCATATCCTTAGCCAGTGACAGAATCTCAACAGGCTCGCCCATGTCCAATACAAAGATCTCGCCGCCGTTACCCATGGCAGCAGCCTGAAGAACAAGTCGCGATGCTTCGGGAATGGTCATGAAATAGCGGCGCATTCGTGGGTCTGTCAGCGTAATTGGTCCGCCGCGTTCAATCTGTTCACGAAAAATTGGGACGACGCTGCCAGCCGATCCCAGTACGTTTCCGAAACGAACGATTACGAACTTGGTCAAAGAATTGGTCGCAAGTTCATTGATGTATCTTTCAGCTAGCTGCTTTGTTGCGCCCATCACACTGGTTGGGTTCACAGCTTTGTCAGTTGAAATTTGTACGAACCACTTGCTACAGAACTCGTCAGCTAAGTCGGCTACTACTTTGGTGCCGAAAGAATTGTTACGAATTGCTTCGCCAATATTCTGTTCCATCAACGGCACGTGTTTGTGAGCCGCCGCGTGAAAGACGATTTCGGGTCGGCAGTCTTCAAAGACTTGCCTCATCCGCTCTTCATTGGTTACGTCGGCGATGACGGGGGTAATCTTCGTATTGGGTAGTAACTTTTGGATTTCACGTTCGAGATGGAAGATTCGATTTTCGCCTCGACCAAGTATGTAGAGTTCACTGGGATTGAACTTTAGGACTTGTCGACAAATCTCAGAACCGATGCTACCGCCGGCGCCGGTGACAAGCACTCGTCGACCATTGATCACATCTCCAATGGCTTGATCGTCTAGCACGACGGGTTCACGTCGTAAAAGGTCATTGATATCCACTTCGCGAAGCGGCAATCGTCCGACCCTGCCGAATAGTTCTGAAGCTTGCGGAAGGATATGTACGTGACGTTTAGCTTGTTTAGCAACGGACACAATGTTGCGCAATTGAGGTCCACTGACCTCACCTGAGGTTAACAATACCTCTTCAATCTTTTGTCCCTTGATTAGGTCGACTAGATCTTCGGTCGAACCAAGCACAGGCAGGTTGGCGATCCATGAACGAGTCTCCTTTTCATCCAAGCGAACTAGACCAATTATCTGATAATCGAGGTGGGGGTTCGATCGAATTTGATTGGCCATATAAACGGCCTCGTCGCTCGTGCCAATTAGCAGCGTGCGAACTTTATCGCCACTTGTGAACGAAGGTATCAGCCCTTCGTCTAATAGCCGCCAGCTAGAACGGATAAAGCCCAAGATAAGAATCGTGATTGCTGAGTCCACGATCAGGACGGATCTCGGAATCATGATGGCAGAACCGAAAAAGTAATCGATAACCATTAGAGCCAAAGCAGAAACTAAGGTCGATTTACCCAGCGCGGTCAAGTCGGAGAAGGTTACGTAGCGCCACCAACCGTGAAAGCTTCGTAGTAGGTAGAAGCAGGTTAGCTTTGTCGCGACGACAACCGCAGCGCTTTTCCAGAAAAGTGTAGCCGCCGTTTCTGGCCAAGTGAAATCGAATCTTAGCCAGTACGAAAACCAGAAGGTCGCCGTAAACACGAGCGTGTGTGCCAGAACCAGAATCCAAAATCGGATTTTCAGGATCACTCGGTACAGTTCGTTTCGAAACCACTTACCGCTGGCTCCGCTGGGGGCAGAACTGCTCGTTTTAGTCATGTCGTTCACGATGGGGCGTTCTCTTTTTGAGGGAGTCGATGGGGCTCTACTCTGACTCAGCAGATTCGTATGCGTTGTAGTAACCGCTATAGGTCTGGTAATACTGGTCTGACTTCAGTTGTCCTTTATTAACGACAACGCCAATTAGATTGGCACCGGCGCCCGTCAAGACTCGCATGCAATGCCGCGATTTTGGCTCGCTTTGCGAATCCAAGAACGTGACCAAGATCACACCGTCGGTCAATGGTGCCAAGATTGCTGGATCTGTGACTGGAATGATCGGCGGACAGTCGAGGATCACCAAATCAAACTTGTTCTTTAGAGCTTCTAGGACTTCGCAGAAGTAAGCACTCGATAGTAACTCGGCTGGCTTCTTGGAAATACCGCCAGCAGTAATGACGCTTAGATTCTCAGCCTTAGTTGGGCGAATCGCATCACCCAGCTCGATAGTCTTGTTGAGCAGTCCTGACAGACCATTTGCAAGGTCCAGTCCGAATTGTTTGTGCAACGAAGGTCGTCGCATATCGCAGTCTACTACCAGAACTGACTTACCGGCGGCAGCTAAGGAGACTGCAAGGTTCGATGTAACCGTTGTCTTTCCATCGCCTTGATTAGGGCTGGTAATCGCCAAGACTCGCTTGTCATCGCCAAGTTCAAACACTAGTTGCGTGCGGATCGTGCGGATGGTCTCGCTGACAGGGTCAGCACCAGCGTGATAACTGATAACGGATGGAGCAACTTCGCCGCTGCCCTTAGGTAGTCCTCGCATCAGCTTGCGGATTCTTGAATCCGAGTTGAAGTCGGGGATCAAACCAAGTACAGGTGCTTGATAAACCTCTTCAATTTGTTCGACCGAATGTAGTCTCTTGTCGCTCAGCTCAGCAATCAGTACGGAAGCAAACGACAAAACAAAGCAGGAGGAGATCGCGATCAAAGCGGCCACGGATAGTCGTGAGACTTTCTCACCAAGCTTAGGCGATTCAATCTCTTCGTGAATCAGGCTGGTTGCTTCCTTCTGCATATTGATGTCACGCAGTCGAGTCACCACTGAATCGTATAATGATTCGGCGCGGGTGAGCTTTGACAATAACTCTTGATTATGCAATTCAATGCTAATCATCTTCTTGGATTCTTCCTCGGACTCGGCCATCTGCTTTTCCAGGTCAACTTTGCGTCGTTTCAACGCAACTAGATCGCTGTCCAGCAGACTTAGGTAAGCACTCATGATGTCGTCAGGAGTCAGTTGTTGCCGCATGTCATCGACGGTTAAAATGTCTTGACGCTTGTTCATGAATCCTTCCATCTCACCAATCTGCAACTTGAGATCGCGGACTTCAGGGTGGTTGGCTCCGAAGTCGCGTTCCGCTTGCTTGAGTTTGCCCTTGAGTTGCAGCAAAGTAGAATATTCGGTCTGTGCACCAACCGCTCGTTCAGGTTGCAAGGCCATGAAGGTTGCGCTGTGCGCTTCCCCACGCTCAACGGTCACGAGTACACCGAGTCGCACGGCGTTCTTTTCGTCAATCAGAGTTAGCTTTTCGATAGCTGGCCGACCTGTTTTGGTCAGGTGATCAAGTCCCGTCTTGCACAATTCCAAACGGCTAACCGTTTCGTCGATTAGCATGGAAACTTCGGCAATCTGTGCAGCAAAAACTTGGAAACGCTGTTCGTGGATGTTTCCGCCAACTCCTTCGCTAGAAAGTAGTGGCGAATTCATCCGGAATTCTTGATACTGTTTCGTTAAGTCACCGATTTCAAATTCGAGACTTTCGCGAGCATTACTGATTAAACTGCTTGCTTGAGAATTGATGTCTTGAAACTTGTTCTTAACAAATTCGCGGTACTCGTTAACGATAGCTTCAACTACACGGCGTGCATCCTCTGGATCTGTATGGTGGAAAGCGATGTTGAGCGTGTGAGAGTTCTTGGCGGATGCCTTACCACCGCGCGTTACGTAGAGATTCTTGATAACGTACTCAGTTACTGATCCAGTTTTGGCGGCTTCTACTAACGATGGAAGTTCTTCAAGACCTGGTAACGGAACCTCTTCAACGTTTGTGTCGTCAGTCGTCTCAGTCTTCGCAGTGTTATCAGTCTTCGCAGTGTTATCAGTCGTCTCAGTGCTGTCAGTCTTCGCAGTGCTGTCAGTCGTCTCAGTGTTTTCGAGAGTCTCAGTATTCTCGACGTTCTGCGGCGTCTTCTTCTTTTCAGGCATCTTAGGCTGCAGAGCTGCAGCAACGATCTTTGGGCTTTGAATTAGACTCATGTGAGTCGCCAAAAGGTCCTGCGATACAAGTTCATTGCTAGTTTCTACCCGACTAGCCATATTTGCTGCATCGCTAGTCATCAGTAAGATCTTGGAGCGGGATTCGTACAGCGGAGTTGCGGAGAACAAGTACGCCGCAGCCAACAATCCTCCGATCAAGCCCGACACGATCAATAAGGGCAGCCTTCGCCGCAAAATGGCAACGATATCAATGTCGATTTTGCTGCCCTTAGCTGAGCTCTTTCTTGAGCTGCCGCGTGATTCAGACTTGGGCTTAGACTTGACTTTTGCGGAGCGACTACGTTGAGGTTTAGCGGCTAGGCTCATGTGATTTCCATCGGCAATGATAACTTTTTTGGGGTGCGGGCCCCCGGCAATCAACAGTTTGATCTGATGGGGACATTAGTCAATACGCGTTATGCTGGTTGCGAAGTCTTGCATACTTAAGTAGCGTAATAGCCGCACTAACCGCTTTGACCCCAATAGCCAATATTACCGTGTTAGCAGTCTTAACCGTTACAATCGGAAAAGTTGCCGAGTCAAGAATTTCTACAAATATCTACGCTCCACGCTCATTATTAAGCAGATCCCATGTTTGTTTGGTTAACCGTTGTCCTGTTGCTCACCGGGCTCTATCTCTACTGGGCAATTCGGTTTGATCCGGCCGAGGCGCTGGGAGTCGCTATCCCGGCAACTTGGCTTTTCCCAGCCTGGGTACTTTTGCCCTTTTTCTATTCGCCCAACTCGATCGTTGCGACGGGACTAGATGTCAAGGTCGCCGTAACTTCTATCTGCTTAATTCTGTACTGCTTTATTCCGGGGCGAAGATTCCCCGTAAAGTTCGTCCTGAGCGACTACGCAATGCTCACCCTATTCGTGGTTCACCACTGTAGCGATGCACTGAATGATGAATGGACGTGGACTGTGCCGGCTCGAGCATGCGCGGAATGGTACCTGCCTTACATTGCCGGTCGAGCCTGTTTGCAGTCCGCGCGGACGATTCGCCGCTTGTGGGCCTACTGGGCAGCAATTGGAATCGTACTTGGATTGGCAGCCATCATTGAGGGGGTTACGCGAGTCAATCCGTTTGAACTAGTTTTTGGAATCCGTCCGTATGAGGGAGCTAGCCACGATCACGTGCGCTGGGGACTGCGCCGAGCCTACGGCGTTACGCTCAATCCCATTTATTTTGGTTCGATCCAAGTGTTGCTGTTGGGGTGGATTGCCTACGCCGCATTTCGGTCGCTCAAGAAAGAGATCCACTGGGTTTGGGCCTTCGCCCCAGCAGTTGCTCTGTTGGGCATCATTTGCACGGGCTCGCGCGGACCAATCTTTGGCGTCGGCTTTTTGGCGGTGGGGATTGTCTATTTCATGGTAGCCCGCTACCGATTGCTCCTGTGGGGCGCGGCAGGTGTTCTGACTGTGACGATGGCTTTTTTCGCCAGTCCGATTCTAAACGCGCTGGATCAGTGGACTGGAGAATCGAAACGGGCTCGCATCATAATGATCGACGGTCAGGAGCACGTTCTCACAAATGTTCGAGCTAGATTGTTATTGTTCGAAGTGAACAAGATTGCTTTCCAACGATCCGGGTTACTGGGATTTGGAACAGAGAGTGTTTCAGGATTTCCAGTCAATGTTCCCGTAGGTGGAGTCGAAGCAGAAACTCTGCGCAAAGTTTGGACGATCGAAAACACCTACGCTCTGCTGCTGTTGCGGTTTGGATATTTGGGATTGGGGGCCTTCGCCGCCGCCGCACTGCTTTCTTTGTTCCAATACCAACGAATCGCTGACCGTTATCAAGGTACCGATCTTCATTGGTTTGCGGGGACCGTGGGCGCGGCGACATTTGCGACGCTGATCGTTCAAGGTTCGGTATGGATGCCGCACGAGATTGGCTTCCCGTTGGTTTACTTCTTTGGCCTGAGTGCTGGACTGGCATATGCAGATCGAAATGGTGACTTAGAGGACGAGAACTTAGAGGAAGATGAAGACTAGCCGGTTGTTCTGATCAATTGGAACTATGGGAACTCAAATTGTTAGCTGGACTTTAGGTGGATCGACGATGCGTGAAAAACTCTGCAAGAGAATCACATCAGCCGCTTTGATCGTCGGATTGTTCGCCTTGCTTGGATACTTCGTGTACTGCGAGGTCACGTATGCCCGATTGAAGGATCCGACGGGCTTAGTGACCATTGATGACTTTTACGACCGTTTCCAAAAATCGTCGCGTGCTTATGTCGTGCTTGTTGAAGGCAAGGAATACCTTTGTCTGACTGGCCCACTCCCGGCAAAATGGTCGTTCGCACTTCCCTCCAGTCCACCAGTGTATGTTTTCGACAAGCACGGCGTGTTTGTTGACTGGTGTTCGGATCCGGGAGACAATTCCGAATGGAGTCAAAAATGGTTGAATAATCGTAGTCCACCGCTTAACGACTCTGAGGTACATGATCTCTATAACGTTTGGAAAGATACCAATCTTGGATAAAGAAAAGTTCCAGTAAAAGCAAAGTGAAATCTTCTATTTCAATCTTGGCGGCTAGATTGGTAGACGACATTTCAGCTCGGAGTACTCATCGAAGCAAGTGACTACAATGAGCCCGTTCCTCTTAATTCGAAACATTCTGTCGCTCGTTGTAACTGCGTGGTGTGGTTCGCAATTCGGGCCGTGGCTGTTTCTTGCGGGACTGATTAGGACTGATGACATTTTATTTTGGTCATCAGCAATTTTCTACATCTATTTTCCAGCTAGCGGGCTGCTGCTCGGGATCTGCGTTTTCGGGATAGTATTAACCTCCGAGAGCAAGGATGGCCAATTGACTCTCAAGGGATCGGAGTCTTGGCTCAAAATGCTGAACGTTTGGAGTCATCAGAATCAAGCGGTAGCTGCTGCTTGCTTGATTGTCTTACTCTATTCAATGATTCAATTTGTTGTCCTGATGCGGCATGCGCTACACAACGTAAACTGACAAGAAGATCGGAGAGAGGGAAACGCGGAGGCAATTTAGTTGTTCATGAGTGATCAACTTCGGTCTGCCCACGTTTGCCCTCACCGCTTATGGTTCGCACCACTCGCCACGCGACTCTCCCGCGAATTAGTTCTTTTGCTAACGGTGAAGTCTGCGCGCGGGAGAGTTCAATCAACTTGTCCTCCCAGGTAAGTACGCTGCTAAAGCCGTTTAACTATTTCTTGGAAGGGGCGCAAGCGAGCCCAAGCGAGTTCTTGCGGGAGGCTTTAGGGGTTTACGGCAAGTTTGATCGCTACGTCAGCGACGAACGTTTGCTTGAAATGTTGAGTGGACGATCTGAAGCAATCATCGCAAGTACATTTAAACAAGCTCAGCCAGATGAACAAAACTTGGTCCTCAATAAGCCCTGAGGCACTCGACGGCGCTAGCGCAGGGAAGGATAATGTGCGGCAAGTTGTCTGTATTTGGTGAGTAGTTCGGTTAATGGTCAGGGCGGCCAGACTTCGCGACTTCGTCAACCAGCTCAGCTTCGTCGATATTCAACCGGCATACGTTCAAGGATAAGCACCCATGTCGTTAGGGCTACATTTTCGCAATGCAATTGCCTACTTTCTTTTACTGACGGCTTCGCTTGGCCTAGCCACAGTTTCTTGCCAGCGGTCGTGGTCATGTCAGCCTCCTGCGGAAGATGATCCGCTAGTTACCGTTGCTGAATCCAGCCAGTTCAAGGCGACTGCGACTGGCGAACAGGTATTGGACTTTCTCAAGCATTTGGCTCATGAGTGGGAGGCTGCCGAACTGCACTCGATCGGCACAACGGTTGACGGTCGAGTCATCCAAGGCATCGTTGTCGAGCCCACCAAGCCCGACAAAGATCTTCGACCGCTCACCGTACTAGTCCTGGGAGGCATTCATCCCGGTGAGTGCGACGGCAAAGAATCCTTACTCGCTTATATGCGCGATCTTTCGCGAGAAAAGGAGACGGCTTGGTTTGAGAAGATGCGATTGATCTTTGTGCCCAACTTCAATGCAGACGGAGACGCACGTCGCGGTAAGCTTCATCGACCGGGTCAAGCTGGACCCGTTGAGGGAATGGGAATACGTGAAAACGCACTTGGACTAGATCTCAATCGTGACTTCATGAAGTTGGAGACACCCGAAGCGCGAAGTTTAGTGGCTGCCTACAACCAATTTGACGTCGACGTATTGATTGACCTCCATACAACCAATGGCTCGCTGCATCGTTACCCTTTGACGTATGACATTCCGCACAATCCAGCGGCTTCACCCGAGCTCGATCAATACTTGCGACGAGATCTGATTCCGAATGTGACTGAGCGTCTGTCCAAGAAAGGATTCGAAACGTTTTACTACGGCAATTTTGACCGTGCGCACCGCCGTTGGGATTCTTATGGTCACGAACCGCGTTATAGCACAGAGTACATGGGCTTGCGCGGCAAGATTGGAATCTTGGTCGAGTCCTATTCGTACGCGTCGTACGAAACTCGCTTTCTGGTGAACTATGCGTTTATCGATGAGACTTTGCACAAGCTGGCTGCTGACCATAAGCGAATTCTTACGACAATCGATGCTCATCGTCAAACCAACGTCGTTGGAGCAGTTGTCCCGATCGCTGCGGAATTGGTTCAGACCGAAGAGGCCGTGAAAGTGCTAGGCTATCAAACCGCGGAAGGGACTCCACCTACAGGTGCATACGACGAAAAATCTGCGGCCAAACACCGTCCACATGACTATACGGTGCAACTTTGGAATCGCGCC
>CAUJKA010000363.1 GCA_963204965.1 Planctomycetota bacterium
GTAGATACGTATCTGCTGCAAGGCATCAAAGATCAGACGATGCGTTTCAGCTCATTCACACGCAGCCTTGGCAGTCCAGCACTGCTCAAGATGCAACTACTCAATGCGGCTGGCGCTAAAGTTGCCGAAACTGCGATCGCCAAAGATGATGAATGGTTCTTTGACTACAAATTGACCGACGACGCGGCCTACACACTCAGAGTCACGGATCTGCTCGGACGCGGCGGTGCGCAGTTTGGATACTTCGTAGAAGTGAAGCCCGTCGAGCCGTTCTCGCTGGCACTCAGAGGCGACGCAAAAACATTAACGCGATTCTTGATGGATGCGGCACGAGGATGCGCAGCAATTCCGCTCAACGTGAAACGCACAGGTTACGAAGGTGAAATCGAACTACAACTCACCGCGCACCCATCCGAGGCCGCGAAGTTGACGGGACTCAAGATTCTCAATCCCACGATTCCAGCCGGAGCTAAAGAAGCTCGCGTGTTGATCACCGTCAGCGAAGGCTGGAGCGCCGACCAACTTTCGTCGTTGCAATTGATCGGGCGATCGAAGGCTCAGCCCACTCAGGTCAGCCAAACAACGCAACTCGACATTCAGCGACTGCAGAAGCCGTTCATTCCGTATCCGCAAAGCTGGAGCAGCAGCCGTTTTGTGCTCGCTGGTAAAGCGGCCATCGATCCGCTCTTTGCTCTCGATGATCAAGCGCCGTTGAAGCTGGCACGATATCTTCCCGAACAACCAGCAACTATGACACTCAAGCGGATTAACGCCGAATTCAAAGCGGGCGTCACTGTGCTTACGGAAAGATTGCCCGCCGGTTTTGCCGCAGGTGTAAAGGCTGATAAAGATAGCTTCGCCACAATCATCACTCGAACTGAACCTAACAACGCCAATAGCGAGTTCAGCGATGTCGAGTTTCTTCTGTATGCCGAGCACGCTGGACAAGGCTTCCTACAATCTGCCAAAATGCCGATTCAATGGTTCGATCCATTAAAAGTCCGTCTTGATTTGCCGAAGACCATCATCGCCGGATCAACGATTTCAGCGACGATCTCCATCGAACGCGCAATTGCCGCTCAACCAATCACGGTCACTTGGCAGAACGTACCCGCAGGTGTTCAACTGCCCGAAAAAGTAACAATCGCCGCCGATCAGACGTCAGCAACCTTTGACATCAACTTGAGCAAAGATTTTCCATCGGGACCTTTGCAATTGAACATGTTGGTAGCCAGCAAAGCTTCGGAGAAAGACTTTTCTTTCGCAACAACATCAACCTCCGGCTCGGTGATTCCTTCGCCAGCTAGCGTTCAAGCCTTTCCTGCCAGCATCGCGCTCGAATCGGGCAAGTCTAAGCGACAACTGGTTATCACGGGATTGGATGCGAGTAACACGGCAAGCGACTGGACTTCGTTGGCTCAAATCGTTTCCTTGAACCCAGCGATTGCGGAAGTCCAAGGAACCGTCGTCTATCCCAAGTCCGATGGCGAAACTCAGATTCGCGTGCGAGTTGGTGGGATCGAACAATTGATTCCCGTCAAAGTGAGTAATCACGCGACTCTTCCTCGCACTGATTTTGAATCCGAGGTTCTGGTCGCACTCAGCAAGCAGGGCTGTAACGCGGGAGCTTGCCACGGATCGCCAAGCGGCAAAGGCATGTTTCGCTTGTCGCTAAGAGCCTTCGATCAAAAGCTTGATGAACTGACGCTGATTCGTGAAGACTTCGGCCGACGCATCAATACGGTCGATCCCGAGCAAAGCTTGTTGTTGCTCAAACCGCTGATGAAAGTCGGTCATGGCGGCGGCAAGCAAATTCACAAGGAAGATATCGCTTACAAAGTTCTGACCAATTGGATTCGCGAAGGTGGTAAGGCAGACCCTGCCGGCGTGGCGCGATGCGTACGCTTGGAAGTGTTTCCCAACGAGCGACGGACGCTTGCGGCCACGGGTGGATCACAACAGCTAGCCGTTATTGCACACTTTGGCGATGGCTCGCAGCGCGACGTTACCGAACTGTGTGCTTACGAGTCTTCGAATCAACAAGTCGCTGCGATCGATGCCAACGGTCGCGTTTCGGCGAAGAGTCGCGGTGAAGCGGTTGTACTGGTTCGATTTTTGGAGCATATCGAATCGGTTCGCTTGATGTGCATCGATCCCAATCCACAGTTTCAATGGCAGTCACCGACACCAAATAACTTCGTCGATCAATTGGTTTACGACAAGCTTCGTAGCATGCAGTACTTGCCCGCCGATGTGTGCAGCGATGCCGAATTCCTCCGCCGCGCGCACTTGGATGTCATCGGAATTCTTCCATCCGTCGACGAGACCCGTTCCTTCCTCGGCGATGCGAGTCCCGATAAACGAGCTAAGCTTGTCAACGCTCTTCTCGCGCGTCCCGAGTACGCCAAATTCTGGGCGCTGAAGTGGGGCGACTTGCTGAAGCTGACTAATAAGCTGGTCGGCAACGATGCGGTATACAAATACCATCGATGGCTAGAGGATGCGATCTCCAGTGACATGCCTTACGATCAATTCTCCAGACAGTTGATCATCGCGAGTGGCAGTACGCTTGCCAACCCACCCGCCAACTTCTACCGAACCGCAACCGACATGAACGAATGTGTCGAGACGATCTCGCAAGTCTTCCTCGGTGCACGACTGCAATGCGCAAAATGCCACAACCATCCGTTTGAACGATGGACTCAGGACAACTACTATGGATTGGCGGCTTTCTTTAATCGCGTTGGACGACGAGAAACACTCCGCCCCGGCGAGATGTTCATCTACTCTGGCGACTCAGGCGAAGTCACGCAACCACGTACCGGTCAGCAAATGAAACCATGGCTGCCTAAACAAGGTAGTATCGACCCGCCAGCCGACCGTGATCGCCGCGAATTGTTCGCAGATTGGCTTATTCAATCTGGTAATCCATACTTCGCCAAGATTGGCGCTAATCGAATTTGGAGCCACCTGTTTTCGCGTGGAATCATCGATCCTGTCGATGACTTTCGCGATTCCAATCCAGCTGTGAACGAGCCGCTACTGGATGCGCTAGCTCAGGACTTTCAAGAGCACCAGTACTCAACAAAACATCTGCTGCGAACGATCCTCAATAGCAAGACGTACCAAGCCGCGTATCAACCCACAGCGGCCAACCGTGACGACACGCTCTACTTCTCGCATCAACAACCACGACTGCTCAAGGCTGAACAGTTGCTGGATGCGGTGAATCATGTTACTGGTATCTCGCAGGTCTTTGGTTCGTTGCCACCAGATTGGAAGGCCACTCAACTGCCGGCTCCCGACTTGGTGAAAGTTGACTTCCTCAAAGTCTTCGGACAACCAGAGCGTAGTACGGTCTGTGCTTGCGAGCGCAGCAGCGACTCGAATCTCGCGATGGCCATCGAGCTCTTTAATGGCCCGTTGATTCACGAGCGACTTCGAGATCCGAACAATCGCTTCCGTAAAGCTCTAGCTGCCGGTGCAACTCAAGAAGCGGTGCTCGACGAACTCTACTTAGCTGCACTTTGTCGATTGCCCAACGAGACCGAACGCAATGCGGCCATCGCGCACCTCAAGCGACGCGAAGACATCGCGGCAGGCTTTGAGGATGTTTGCTGGGCCATTATCAACACCGACGAGTTTTTGTTTCAGCATTAAGAATCGCCCACAGCCATACTTTCCATCTTTCCGCCTTGAACGAAGCAATCATGCAACACAATTTCAGCCGAAGGAGAATGCTGCAAAGTTCAGCCGGTGGACTTGGTGCACTCGCGTTGATGGGATTGCTGGCCGAGGAGTCACAGGCTGCGGATAACTCTGGTGACGCTGATCCGCTTTCACCCAAGCCCACGCATCATCCCGCGAAGGCTAAGCGAGTCATCTTTCTTTATATGACCGGAGGCGTTTCTCACGTTGATTCGTTTGATCCCAAGCCGCAACTCATCGCAGGTCATGGAAAGCAGATCACCGTCGATAACTGGCAAGGCCGCCCAGGTCAATTCGCTCGATATCTAAAAAAGCCTAATTGGGAATTTCGTCCTGGTGGCAAGTCGGGGATCGAAGTCAGCGATCTATTCCCACACATTCGCGATGTGGTTGATCATCTGTGCGTGATTCGATCGATGGAGACTAATCACACCAACCACTATGAAAGCACACTGGGCATGCACTGCGGCTCCTGGACCTTCGCTCGTCCCAGCATCGGTGCTTGGGTAAGTTATGGCATGGGAACAGTCAACAAAAATCTGCCTTCGTTTGTAGTCGTGGCTCCGCAAGTTCCCTATGCGGGAGCACAAACTTGGGGAAGCGATTTTCTACCGGGATGTCACCAGGGCACCCGCTTCATGCCTGGAAACGATCCCGTGCCTGACATTAGCCGCCGAGTCGCATCGCAAGAGCTTCAGTCACTGGAACTAGAACTCTTGGCAACAGAAAACCGCATTCATCAACAGAGGCTGAGCACCGAAGCTGCGCTCGAAGCAAGGATTCGATCGTTCGAAACAGCATTTGGTATGCAACGCGAGGCTCCCGAGGCGCTCGATCTTTCCAGTGAAACGGCCGCGACTTTGGAGATGTACGGATTGCAGCCGGGTCAGACAACGGGATTTGGTTGGCAATGTTTGGTCGCTCGACGTTTGGCCGAACGAGGCGTACGATTCATTGAGCTGATCGATGTCGGATCATCGAACAATTGGGACGCTCACGGCGATATGGCGACACATGCGCCGCTCGCAAAGAATGTAGATCAACCGATTGCGGCACTTATTCGCGATCTGCATCAGCGCGGAATGTTAGAGGACACGCTAGTCGTTTGGACCACTGAATTTGGTCGAACACCTTATCACGAAACGGCTGGGCATGCAGGCCGTGAACATCATCATCAAGTCTTTTCGTCTTGGATGGCCGGCGGCGGAATCAAGCCTGGGATGGCTTGGGGATCTTCTGATGAGTTTGGAATTGGCGTTGGCGAGAATCGTGTCCATGTGCACGACCTGCATGCCACCATCTTACATTTATTGGGCATTGATCATCAGAAGCTCACCTTCCGCCACGCAGGCCGCGACTATCGTCTAACCGACGTCGAAGGCAACATCGTCCGCGAGATTCTAGCCTAGGGTGCGCGGGCAGTCTGGTGCGCGGGCGTCCCGCCCGCAGGCCGCCCGCAGCAGCAAAAATATGATCGCAACCTCACTACACTCGACGGTAGCTTGGCGGGTTTCGTCCCTCAACCCACCCTACGAAAATCCATCGGATACCCACCGCCGAGCACCCACGCGTACCCAACCGAATTTCGCATTTTCTTGTTGATTTAAGAGCATCTTTGTTTAATGATACAAATATACATTTCACAAAGTAAGCGTATGAAGTTGCTTGCTCAGAAGAGATCGCAGAACTTTACTGCATTAACTTAGGTGTTGCTCAGGAACTTAGCTTAACTCACCCCGATTTCATCAAAGCTCGGTCTCTGTATCCAGAGAATTGTTACTTGGAGCAGCTGAACGTAGTTTTGATGAGAGAAAAGGGAGAGCCGATTCAACAAGCTTTGGTTAAGCTAATCATCGCTGAATATAGGCATTTTTCGAATCAGGGTTTACTTCCTCGACCAGGCGCAAAACCGCTTCGAGGCTTCTTCAAGCTGCTCAGGGCTGAGATCGATAAGCAAAAGTAAACGGGGCGGTAATTGAGGCAATTCGGCTTTCTATACTGAACAGTCGCCTGCGGCTTGCCGTTAAACAATTTCACGCCTACCGATTCTGACAGGAAGCAAGCAGTCGCCTTCGGCTTGCGGTTAAACGATTTCGACTACTCTTCCTGACTGGAAAGATAACTGAAGGCTAATCGCAGTTCGCCGTAGTCGTACTTAGTACCAAAGTGTGTCTTGGCTTGAGAGAGTGTGGCAGTGAGATTCGCTTTGCGGTAGTTCAGGATGTCGTCGAGCTTTTCTTGAGGTAGCAATCGAAGTATGTCCAACTGCTTCTCTTCGACAAAGTAGGCTAGATGCGACTGAATTGTGCTGGAACTCAGACCTCGCTCCTTGGCGATCTCTTCGATCGTCTTACCGGATTGAAACATCGCCAACGATATGTCTCGCGTCCCCATGCCTAGGCCGCCATTGGGTAGATCTGACTTATTGGCTGAACGACCCATGGGGATTTGATTCTCTTCGCAGTACTTTCGAATGATCGATTCGATATCTGAACCGTAGAGCTCCATGCGTTTTTTCGCAATGCCATGGATCTTGCGAATAGCCTTTTGATTTGTAGGTACGGTAATCACCAATTGCCGAAGCGATTCGCTGATGAGGACCGATCGCGGCGAGATGCCCTGCTTGTCGGCCATCTCTCGTCGATACTCCAACAGTTGAGCGTACAACTTGGGATGCGGCACGCCTTCGGGAATCGCCTCTTCTTGTGCGTAACTTTTCATCAAGCGATTGAAGTCAAGCTCGGCATCGAATTGCGCTCGCTTGTACGCGGCTGTGGAAAAGCCGTTACGGCAGGCAGCAAAGCTGGCTCGCTTCACGAACAACTGACGCAGCAGTTGCTCACACTGCGAGCTCACCAACTTCAGCACCGCTTGATTGTCCGTTAGCTTAGGAATCTTGCCGGCTTCAGCGATCAATCCTTCCAGCTTTTCAGTGAAGTAACCAACGGCCTTCACAATTCGCTGACGCAGTTCAGGATTGTCCTCAGGCAACCCGTCTTGCTGAAAGTAGGCCTTCAACTGTGGACGGAACTTATCGGCGATCGCTGTCAGCGCTTCATGCGAAGCACGAGCCAAACCACTAACCTGCTCACAGGCCTCGACACTCAATGTACTTTGCTGCTCGTGGTAGGTTCGCCGCATTTGGCTCAGACTCTTATCGATCGCATCAAAACTAAACAGATCTTCGATCAAACGCTGTTGGTACTCACCCTTAGCCTGTCGGACTTGCCCTTCGGTCGGCGCGTTGCGTTCAGCTTCAGCGCTGTAGCTCTTAACCACTGGGTCGGTGATAACGCTTGAGTAATCGATCCTCGACCGAAGCACGATCCCTTCAAAGCTGGTGCAACGACTGAGGGCTACGTAGACTTGACCATGCGCAAAGGCAGCCTGTGCATCGATGATCGCTCGCTCAAATGTAAGGCCCTGACTCTTGTGGATCGTGATCGCCCATGCCAATTTGAGCGGATACTGGACAAAGGTTCCCAGCACTTGCTCTTCGATCTCTTTCGTCGTTTCATTCAGCGAGTATTTGACATTCTTCCACTCATCTGGAAGAACGAAGATGTCCGAAGCATCGCCTGCGCAGCGAACGCGAATCATATCCTCGTCAAGTTCGACAATTTGACCGATCTTACCGTTGAAGTACCGCTTCTCGGGCTGCAGATCATTCTTGATAAACATTACCTGCGAGCCTTTCTTGAACTCCAGCTTCTCTTCAGTTGGATAAGAGCTCGCCGGAAAATCGCCGGTGATCGTAGCCTGAAACACAATCGGCTTACCAGGTAACTTAGCCAAGTTTTGCGTATTGATCTCCAGCGCTGCAGCGTTCGTGGCGGTTAAAGTGATGTACGGTTCTTGAGCCGACGGTCGAAAGTTGGGCACATAGCGACTATTGAGCTTTTGAAGAGTGATTTCATCCAATCGATTGTCGCGGACTTTGTTCAGCAGTTCGATGAAGGTCAAGTCAGATTGGCGATAGATGTGCTTGAGTTCAATCGAGACGTACGGAGTCTTCTTGAGCGCTAAGCTTCCAAAGAAGTATGGCGTTGAGTAGTACCGCTGTAACGTCGGCCAGTCCTCTTGCTTGACTACGGGCGGTAGTTGATGCAGGTCGCCAATCATCAACAACTGAACATTTCCGAAAGGTCGATCATCATTGCGAAAGTACCTTAGGGAGTCATCGACCGCGTCCAACAAGTCAGCTCGGACCATGCTGATTTCGTCGATCACCAAAAGATCAAGGCTGCGAATGAGATTCAACTTCTGTCGCGAGACTTTTCGATTCTCTTCGCGTCGGTGCCCCTCTGGGATATGCAAACCAAACGGAAGCTGGAATAACGAGTGAATCGTCATGCCGCCAGCGTTAATTGCCGCTACACCCGTCGGAGCCACAACCGCCATCCGCTTCCCGCCATCCGCCTTAACTTTGCGGAGGAAGGTAGTCTTACCACTGCCTGCCTTGCCGGTCAGAAAGATGCTCGTCGATGTCTCGCGAACATAGTCGAAGGCTAATTCAAGTTGTGGGTTGGTTTGAAGGCTCATGGATTTCTCGGATGCGGCATACTCGACTTCGCATAAAGTGGAATGTGCGGCGAGAGTTCAGGTTAGCGACTAACACTAGGTTGAGATCAAGTGCTACAGAAACTTGCCATAAGCTAACCCAGCGAGCTCGCACCGACAGACAGTACATCCATTCCAAGTTGAATGCAGGCCCTTTCAACTTGCTCTTTCAATACACCACTTCGATGTGATGCTGAAAGTAAGACTGACAGCGGAATGGTTGGTTCTTGAGTCATGTAATTGCACCGAATAGCTTTACGCAAGTTTCATTTCATCAATTTAGAGCTAGCCAACTTCAAAAGCTAGCCACCGATCATTTCTCGGGGGGTAGGATTGCAACTTTAGATATGACTCTAGCGACGGACAACCCTGAACTACTGCGGGCCATTCAACGATTTGCTACAATCTGGCAAAAACGCTTGCAACAAGCGTTGTGCGCAAGTTCTAGAAGAAATCCCGCAGAACAGCCTAAGCGAGACGGTAATGCCACGAATTCAGAACTCTTCGCATGGACACATCTCTGTACCACCTAACATATGCCTATTCAGTACAGCGATTGCAGCGATAGCGGCCGGTTCGCTTGCCTGTTCATATCCTATCCTTGTTGAACAGCTACTCATGTCGATCGTCGCAAAACGCCCTACAGAAATGCCATCTGCGGCTGACGACACAGATAGTATTCGCAATGAACTTGGAGACCAATCCTCATTTGACGATTATCAATTCGCCCTATGGCGCAGTCCTCAATTTGGCGGATGGTCCTATCTATTGCTCATGTTGGCACATTCTCTCCACTTCGTTTCATTGCTACCATCCAGAAGCCGCTTAGTTCGACTTCACTCAAGTCGTTATACGACAGCAATTCGAATTCTCAGCGTAACCGGAATCGTGTGTTACGGACTAACAACATTCAATTTGTTCCTTGACTATGGAGATTTGCCATACCTTTTGCGCAACATGATGTCGTCAGATGCTGGAATTCGACCCGCAGAGCTTGTTAGTCTTCATTTTAAGATCGCGAAGTGGACAGTTATCTCGCAGATCGTCTTTGCTGTATTCCTTGTGTTTACGATTGCTTTTCATGTCAACTATTTATGGAGGTTTCGGAAGGCAAACTCCGCTCGGATCTTCATGAGTTATCGTCGAGCTGATACCGGACCTGTAGTACGTAGAATTGGGGATAGAATTATTGGTCGATTTGGCGACGGCGCGATTTTCCGGGACGAAGTTTCAATTCCTGGTGGAACAGATTTCCCTAATCAAATTCAGTCCGCGCTTTCAACGTGCCATATAGTCCTTGCAATCATTGGCAACCGCTGGATGAAAAGTCCTCCCAAGGATGATTGGATTGAGGTCGAATTGGAAACTGCAAGAAAGAACAACATCATCATTATTCCCGTGCTAATCGACGATGCGATTATGCCCACAGCATCAGAAATGCCTCAATCGATCGGATGGATTACTGCTATTAATGCCATCACAGTGAGGCAAGACGCAGACTTCGATCGCGACCTAGAGAAACTCTTCGAAGTTGCGCAGAGTTTGATTGACTGAACAATAGACTTCCAGTCGTTGCGATCCTGGGGAATAGATGGAAATTGGGAAAAGCTGCGTGCCACGACTTGATACAATCTGAAGAGATAGCCTTACGACAAACACTCAGCAACAACCCGGCAAGGGAATCACGATGGACAAAACAGTTTTCCTGAGCTACCTACGGCAAGATGCGGAGTATGCTCAGCGGCTCAAGCCAATACTTGAAGGCCTTGGGTACGCGGTTGTCGGATTTTTGGATTTGGAGGAGGGTCTTGGCCTGAGCATAATGGATGTTGCACGACAGTCATTGCAGGATTGTGGCTGGCTGATCGTTTTGTTGAGCAACGACACAAAGGATAGCACTTTCATCGATATGGAGATCGCTGTTGCTACAAGGCCGAGAATAGCACTCCAAAACGTAGATCAACCAACTCCGCCATCTCCGGGTCTGATTGGCGTCATCCTGCCAGAGCACGACGATTTTACAAAGCCTTACTACGACCCGCCCAACGTGCCGTTGCGATTGCACGACCGTGTTCTATGGGAGTATGGCATCATGAAAAAGTGGACTGAAGATCCTGCGACAATTGCGAGTTGGCTTGCGGAAGCCAATGAACGACGTCAGCTATTCAAGCCCGTAGCCACTCTCCCAATCGAAATGCAGCTCAAGCGCTCATGGCGCAGTCCAGAAGTCGTTGCCAGCCTGGAAGAGCGACCTGTGTTGAAGGATCTGATGGAAAAAAGGACGACACTCTAATGAACTCTCTACTTGAAGTAGTCGTCATCCATCACCCTGAGGACCAACAGTTCTTCGCGGCTTATACCGCTGCTGTCAAGAGAGCTTTTGAGTACGCTCCTGCTGATCCAGAATTGTCACAATTCAAGATCAATGATCCCTTTGAACGCATTCGCTTCACCGTCGCTACGACTAGTCAAGAAATTCTCCAGAGAACTGACGAAGTTCCTGTTCTGTTTATCGTTCTTGTCACCGAAAACTTAGTAAAGTCAGCCGAGCATGTGGAGAGTCTAAACGATCTTGCTGAGCTTATCGCAGAGGACTCTGAAAACGGCCGTATCAACGCTTTGTGCTACTCTGATTCTGGAAAAGCAATGGAAACGTTGCCTCAGAAGCTGCGGAGCTTGCAAGTTCGATTGTCAGCGCATCTCGGCGAATCAGCCTTGGTCCCCCACGTGCTCATGTTGATTGCCCTGAACCGAGCCTGCAAGCTACTTTCGAATCAGGGCAAGCTTACCTTGTTCCTAAGTCACGCCAAGTCCGATGGACTGTTCTTGGCACGCGCAATTAAATCCTACATCGATGACATTAAGTCCAACGAACAGGACCTCAGCTCTTGGTACGATGCCATTGATATCCCCTCGGGTAGCCAGTGGAAAAAAGAGCTTCAGAAGGCGGCGGCAACAAGTGTGTTGATTGCCATTCGCACCAACGCTTACGATCTACGTCAAGCTTGCCGTGAGGAGTTTGAAACGGCGGTAGACAGTTGCGTACCAATCTTGGTGGTCGATGCGACACAGGGCACATTGACGGCGGCTAGCCCTTTACCTTATTCTGCCATGCCAACAGTCCGAGTTGTTGATGGCAACACACACCGCATACTTGTGTCTGCACTTCGGGAACACCTACGATTGCTGCTCATGAAACACGCTGCATTTGAAAGAGTCCCTCTGGACCAACGGCCGAAACTGAGAGTTTGGCCAAGACTTCCACCGGACAACCTCTTTTATGCATCGGTCAACAACAATGAGTATTGGGTAGTGCCGCAATCGTCGACTCGAGATCGCGAATTCATTGCAGCTCGTGATTGGCTAGAAAAATCAAAAGCTAATTTAAAGCTTATCACGCTCGAAGCACTGTCCAACGGCGGATTTGCTCAACTGAACTCAGGCACGACTGTGGGGACTGTATGAATAGCGACGCACGATTTAACGGTATCAAGATTGGCATCTCGATCGCAACGAGCGGGGAGAGCTTCTATCGCAACGAGAATATGAACGTCTTCACGAACCGCTTCACTTATCAGTTGGCTCGGAGCATTCTGCTTGAGGGTGGTCAAGTTGTACTAGGCCATCAGTGGCGGCCCGATGGCGTAATGGCTCATTTGGCTCAGGATGCTCGATCATTTCAGTCATTCGTGCGGAATCAGGAATCACAAACGGATGCGTTCAGCGTCCCCCTCATCAACTTCATGGCTTGGCCAGATGCAGTTTCCTCAAAGAACCATACCGTCAACGAGTTTTTCAAAAATCGCATCTTATATTGCCAAACGATCCCTCCAGTAGGACTAACCTCGGAGGAGTGTCAAGCTGCGCCTGACGACTTAAAAGAGTACTTCCGCATTCGCGCGCTAACCGCCATGCGCCATGAGCTAGTCAAGCATGCCGACATTCGCTTCTGCGCTGGCGGCGGACCTGCCAGCACTAAAGTTCGCTTGCCTGGCTTGATAGAAGAGGCGATCATGACCATCCAGGCTGGCAAACCCATTTTGATTAGCAGCGCTCTTGGCGGTGTCTCGCAATCGATGGCCGATCTAATTCTTCAACGCAAGCAGAGCGATGAAGTGATCGAGCAGTTTTATACAGATGCTGACACAGCAAGCTTGATGGAGAGCTTTCAATTCAAGCACCCCTACTCGCCATTTGAAGGCCCCAGCATCCGCGACGCAAGTTGGAACGCTTACGACTACTTGCGAAACATCAAGCTCGAAGACCTCGCCAAACCCACCGGACTCACCGTCGACGAGTACATCCGCATGATGACCACCCCCGACCTCGAACGCGCTTCCGCCTGGCTAGGCAAGATGGCGCAAGCGATTGCAGAAAACCGATTTTCAGTTGATCATCCGGAGTGAAACTCCAACAATTGATATACCTTTTTTGCCACGTTTCCCGAAGAGTTACGGATTCTACTGGATTCTGCCATCAACGACCCGCATTGTAATACTTAGATGTCGCTGAAGCATAGCCACTGCTCGTGGAGAGCACCCGCATTGGATGGCTTGTATGTCGCTGGCTGTCCTTTAACGCGGCCAACGATCATGATTGTACAGCAAGGCCTCGACGATATGCAAAACTACTTCCGCGAGCTGGTGACTCAAAGGGAAGATTATCTTTAAGAAGGCAAAGTGCTGTTCGGTCGGAAACCATGGTCGATCATTTCGACTCATCGTCTGGGACTTCGGCGGTCAACAGATCTACCATCGTCTGCGACTCTACGAAAGTTCCGCAGCGATGCAAATGCTTTGATAGCTGGAATTGCCCACGCTGTCAGTAGGCGCTTCAAAGGGTACCAGCGAAAGGCGCCTCAAAGGGTACCAATTTGGGTCATAGAACGAACATCCGTGTAAAGTGGTATCCTTTGGCCTATTCTTTTTCGGCAACGGAGCCGGTGGGCGCTTTGGTA
>CAUJKA010000364.1 GCA_963204965.1 Planctomycetota bacterium
TCCAAGATTGATTATGCGCTGTAGTAGGTCGTCTTTCGACTTAATTTCGTCGGTACATTGGAGGTAAAATACAACAAACCGCCGGCTTTCTGGAATCGCATGAGACTCAAGCTTTAAATCTTCGAGTAACTCCACATCACCTAACGCGATGCGTTCGATCTGGTTTGCAAGACTGCTTTTTCCCAACCCCTTTTCTCCATAAATGACCGGGCACATTCCATCGGTGAGAAGGGCATCAGCTAATTCCCGAATATCATCCCTTCGTCCCGCAAAACGTGAAGGAATCTCAATCGCACCGCCAGGTTGAAATGCATTTAGTATCGTTGATCGTATTTCTGGATTCGTCATGCGTAGCCCTAATTTGCGTTCATCTACAGGCTGTATTGAGCCCAAAGGCCCCAAACTCGCGAAAGCGACATTTTATCCAATGATCGTATGAGAACGCAATTAGGAGCAGAGGATTGCCAAATTTATAGGGCGTTCCCGTTGTCGATGGATGCCGCTCACCTACTCGCTATAGCAAATCACCTCAGTAAGCAATTGAAGTAAGATGTCTCTGATGAACTGAAAGGCAGCGGACGGCACACGGAGTGTGCCTGCTACGATGGATGGAATTGCTTCCAGGGAGCTGGATAGTTGATACCGAGACTCATGATCTTATTCAGTAGCTCTTCGTAGCTGATCCCAGCTACCTCAGCCGACTCGGCAAAGTCTTCTCCGTAAGCCAAGTTCGGATTGGCATTGGCTTCAAGTACGTACACGCGACCGTCGGATCGCAAGCGCAAGTCCATACGAGCGTACCCGCTTAGATCGAGCGATTGATAGATGCGTTTGCAAAGGTGTGAAATGGCTTTCTTCTGCTGGTCGGTCAAATCGTCCGCCGGCCCAGTTTCAACGCCCAGCTTCTCTTGGTAGTTGCGATCCCACTTGACCTTGCGAGTAGCAATGATCGGTGCGTCGCTTTTAGTAAAACGCAACTCCCAAATGGGCAACGTTTGCAGTCGCTTATGTCCCATCACACCAACGTATAACTCGCGACCCTCGATAAACTCCTCCGCCAATGCATCAGCTCGAGTGTGTTCGTGGATGAAGGCAACTCGGGCGGCAAGTTCCTCGTCGGAGTGAACCACGGAGGCTTGCGAAATTCCCAGCGAAGCATCATCGATCACGGACTTAACGAAGATCGGAAATCTAAGCTTTTGCGGGCGAACGATTTTGCGGCCGATTGGAAAGACGGCAAAGTTGGGCGATGGGATGCGGTGAAAGGTGAGAATCTTCTTGCTGAGAGCTTTGTCTTTTGAAATCAAGAGACCTCGAGGATTGCATCCCGTGTAGGGCTGCCGTTTGAGCTCCATGAAGCTGACAATCGCACTGTCGTAGGTCACAACGCCGCTGAACTCTTCCAGCAAGTTGAACACGACTTGGGGCTTGCTGTCCAGGATCGCTGCCCTGAGCGGTGTTAGATCGTCGTCCAGCCCCAACACTTCGACCTGATGCCCCATCTCTCGCAGCGTGGTGGCAACGTCATATTCGGTCTTCCATTGGTCGATCTCTTGATCGGTTTTACCCTCCATCGATTCTGGCGGAACCAGATTTGCGTTTACCAACGTAAGTACACGCAGATTTTTCATAGGGCGACTCGGTGATACCCTTGATGGAGGAAATTCATGGTTTGGACGGTCAAGAAAATCATGACGTCCTGCTTGGTTTCATCTGGATCGGTGGCCAGACGCAATCGCAATTCGCGACAGCGCTCGATCATCTCGGTCAAGACTTGATCAATAGTGTACTGGTATTGTCCGGTCCATTTCGAGACGCTCTTGAACAGATCTGAGCGAATTTGCTTCAAAAACTGAGCCGCGGTCGGGTTTCCGGTACTATCGGCGCTGTCGGAGAACATTCGCTTCAAATCTCGATCATACAAATTGGGATGATCGATTCCATAATATTGACGTTTTTGCTTGTAGTGGTCGCCGAGCGTCTTGGTAATTGTGCTGATAGGATCGATGTGGACTCGCGAAGTTACCAAGGGCTTGCGACCGACCAGTTCAGTCATGGTTTCGTGGACGTATTCCAGCTTTCGAAGCGCAGGCCAATCCTTGTACTGAGTGTTCCAACGCGATCGTGGTCGCAGCCAGACGGCAAAAGTCTCGGCAAAATCCTCTGTCGGATGACTCTGGGCATACCACATATCCAAATGCAACACGAAGTCGCGGCTGTAAGGCTTGGGGCGATAGGAAGTCGGATAGGGAACGGAGACTCGCCCAAAAACTTGACGGTAGGCTTTTCGACGCCTCAACCGAAAGGCGGTATCGATCGCGTGACCTGCCTCGTGCCGCATGATCTTCATGCACCACTCGACATTGCCGCCTTCGACGTCCAGCATCTGCTTTCGCTCCAGCCGCATCAATCGCGGATGGGCTAAATAAAAGGGGATGGCAACGCCGGGAACTCCGTCAGGCGAGAACCATTCGTCGCTCAGCCAAACGTGAGGGTGGAACTTCAAATCGCGTTGATCAAGCTCTTGATTGAGTTGCTTGATGCAAGGCTCAAGAAACTCGCAACGAGGCGATAGCCTGAGGTCGCACATGCGAACCTGCAGCAGCTCTGCATCGCTCATCTGTTCCAGTTGCCGAGAAGTGGCTAGCCGCGGTCTTCTCTGGGTCACAAATTCCTCACCACAAACATATTTTCCTTTTTTGTGACCGCACAGCCCAGCACCTTTTCAAGTTGATAACTCGGGGCACTCCGCCAAGTTGTCGTTTATGGGGCTTTTTGCCGGTCCAGGCTCTCTTCCGTTGAAAGCCCATTGGGATAAGTTCAATAGCGAATTAGCACTAACTAAGCAAGCTTAGCTTACGAACTGCTTCTCGACAATTATCCAGTCAGAAGCTCAAGCAAGATTCTTTGTCGCAAGTCCCATTGAGGGCAAGTGTCCAAAGGTGTGCGGAGACGGTCTGGGGGACGCAGCAGAGTGCCCGACCGAGTTCTAAGGCTCCCACGCCGTTCTCTGGCAATTGTTATCATGGCCAGCTCAATACGGGTTAAACTCTGAGAAATAACGGAATTCAACGTATGACACAGCCCACCGATCAGCAACGAATCGCACTCACGCAGCGCCCCGGCCGGACTGCCTGCATGTATCAGCGATGGCAGGAACTGGCGTTCATTCATTGGAGAATGGATGCTCAAGCGGTTCAAGAAAAGCTCCCGCCAGGACTGACTGTCGACCAATATGACAATTCCGCGTGGGTTGGCTTGGTGCCCTTTCGCATGCGATCCATCCGTCCCAGAGGGCTCCCTGCCCTGCCCTGGCTGTCCTACTTCCTGGAAATGAACGTGCGGACCTATGTTTTCGACCAACAAGGGCGGCCCGGCGTATGGTTCTTTTCTTTGGATTGCAACCAACCCATTGCTGTCCGCATCGCGCGTCGCTTCTTTTATCTACCGTACTTCGACGCAAAAATGCGAGAAACGATCTCAGACGATGGTTCTAGTCACTACCAAGTTCAGCGAAAAGGGCATGCGGCGGCCTCGTTGAACTATCGCCTTGGCATTCCAGTCGCCGCTCCGCAAATCGGCTCGCTGGAGTATTTCCTTTTGGAAAGATATCTCTTGTTTTCTTGGGATTCCACGCGGCAGCAGTTGTGGACCGGCCAAGTTCATCACACGCCCTATCCGCCCTGTGAATTGGAACTAGCCGAATGGACCACGTTGCCGATTCAGCAAGTTGGTCTGCCCGTTCCGCAGTCGCCGCCGGATCACAAGATTGCTTCCCGAGGCGTTCAAGTCGAGGTATTCTGGCTGCAACAATTAGAAAGCTCGGCGTCCAACTCTTAGCCAGCAGTCCCGCCAGCCAGCTAATTCCCCGCAGCCAACTCTCAGCCAGCCAAGTCGAATCCATGAAATTCATCGCGTCTCTGCTCTCGTCGCAACTACCATTGTCGCTCAAGGTCGCAATGACTTGTTTGCTGGTGACTTTAGTCGGCTGTGGTACAGGTCCAAATTCAAGCCCAAGCTCAAGCCCTTCCCAGCCAGCCAACAATGCGGCTTCTGGAACGAATGGGGCTTCTACTGGTGAGCCCGGTGGAGCTAGCGACGCGGCCGGGCAAGACTCAGGAACGCCACTTAACGATCAAGAGTATTGGGCCGCCTTGGTTCGACTAGCAGAAGAAGGTCAGACCGTTTCGATCGCCATGGATGCACCTGTGACAGCG
>CAUJKA010000365.1 GCA_963204965.1 Planctomycetota bacterium
GCTCATCTTGCCCGACCACTTCGGCGCAAGTTGCTTCGATGATCCAATCGCGGGGACTTGAAAATAGTTGCGCTGCGGCTGGGCTATGGCTGCTGGCAGGTCAGTGGAATCGTTCACACGAAATCAGCCAAGATCAACACAATCCCCTGGGTTCTTACTGGCATGGAATCATGCACCGAATCGAGGGAGACTATTGGAATTCCAAATACTGGACTCGCCAAACTCGCAAGCTCCCAGTCCGTGGCCAGCTTGTTAATACTCTCGTAGAACGTGCGGATCAACTATTACAATTGGCACAATCCGCAGGCTCGGGCTACAATCCTGACCTCAACCGCCTGAACTCTGTAGATTCAGTCTCGGAGGGGTTGGTTGATCTTGTAGAGAAGGTGGTAACCCAAGAAACTGGGTACACCCAACTGGCCGAGCAAATTTGCTGGTGGGAATGGCAGCTGCTATTCCTCAATTCACCCCAGCATTCCTAGTACTATCGAAAAGCGCTACTCGCAAAAAATCGCATGTCTCTATCACAACTTTTCAATTCCGGTAAGCGCGTTCTTTCGTTTGAGCTGTTTCCACCCAAGACCGACCAGGCCGTGGTGGACCTCATGAAAACAGTGGAAGAGCTAGATCGCTACCAGCCCGACTTCTATACCTGTACCTACGGCGCGGGCGGATCGACTCGCGATCGAACTCTGTCGATTACTCGCGATGTACGCAAGACGTTCGGCAAGCCCGTGGCATCGCACTTGACCTGCGTTGGCTCGACCAAAGATCAACTGCGAGACTATCTTCGAAGTGCTGCCGAGGCCGGAGTCGATTACATCGTGGCGCTACGAGGTGATCCACCCAAGGGCGATACCGAATTTAAGCCCGTACCAGGCGGCTTGCGCTACGCCAACGAATTGGTCGAACTGATCCGCGCTGAGTTTCCGCAGTTTGGAATCGCCGTCGCTGGATATCCCGAAGTCCACCAAGAAGCACCCAACGCCGAAGTTGACTTGCAGAACTTAGTTCGCAAAGTGAATGCCGGTGCCAATATCATCGTAACGCAGCTTTTCTACGACAATGCAGACTTCTTCCGTTTCCGTGACAAGTGCGTCGCCGCTGGTATCACCATTCCGATCATTCCAGGTCTGCTTCCCGTTCTAAGCTTGGCTCAGGTTCAGCGTATTGCCAGTCTATGCAAGGCTGGTTTACCGGAAGCGTTTGTTGCCAAGTTGAGCGAGAATGATTCCCCCGAATGGCAATTCCAAGTGGGCGTCGAACATGCTTCGGCGCAGGCTCAAGAGTTGATCAAGCATGGCGTGCCTGGCATCCACTTTTATGTGCTTAACAAGTCGCTCGCGACCAGCATGATTCTCGATAGCTTGGCTTAAGGCTCCAGTGCGCGGTACATACTCGGTGCGCGGGCGTCCCGCCCGCAGTCCGCGCTTTACAGACCGAACGGCCGTAAGCGGGCGGGACGCCCGCGCACCTTACAGCAGTTCGTCGACAAACCCACGCTCGCGGAGTCGCTTGCGGAGGCGGCTGAGCTTGACTCGCAGAACATCTGGGTCCAGCTCAAGAGCTTGAGCAACCTCGGCAGTGCTGTGTCCTTCAAGTCGCATCGTGATCAACTGCTTCTCAATGTTATCCAACCCCGCCAGCCACTGAGCCAGGACTTCTTGCGTGGCAACGTCCGCTGGAACATCCGTTTGTGGCGTTTGCAGCGAGAGCATGGTATCGACAAAATCGTCTCCAGCTTCATCTTGACTCGATAGCCTTTGCTGACGTTTCAAGTGTCGCCAATGTTTCGCTGCTTTACGGCGAACGATGGTTACGGCCAGCCCAATTAGCTTTTCCGGCGACGAAATATCGAAGCGATTGGCCCGCAGTCCAATCAAAAGGCTGCGATGGACTGACTGAACCAAATCGATGGTATCCAGGTGAGGACGCAAGGCGGGCCCTAGTCGATGCCGAGCCACGATGCGCAATTCGGGCTCGTATTGGCTGACCAGCCGTTGCATTGCGGTTTCGTCGCCGCTACGGGCTGCGGCTAGGAGTAGATCGAAATCGTTTGAGTCGTCCATGGTTTCTGGCAATCGTCTTATAAAGGCTCGTGAGGCTTTTAGTATAATGTTTCCCGATCGTTGCCTGTTAGCTGCTCAACCAACTCCAAGTACCAAATTTCATGATGGATTCTCAACGTCAGTCTGCCGACAAGGAACGCCAGCTTCGACAGGCCCGTACCAAAGTCGAGCAATTGGTCGACCAGGGGCTCCAGCACGCCGCGACGACTGTTCTTCAAGAGAACCCAACGCTCGCCGAAGATCAAGAGGCGGCCATCGAGCTGATCTATGCCGAGTTTCTAGCGCTCGAAGCCTGTGATCGATTGCCCGAAACCGAATCGTGGCTCAGTAACTTTCCGGCTCATCGTCAGCGCTTGGAGCGATTGCTCAAGCTGCACGATTTTATGTCCACTGAACAACCTGTCTCTCGCGCCGAAACGCGAAGTTCGTCCAGCGGCACTGATCGTCAGACGGTCCAAGACGTTGCCCAACAGCCTTTCGCCAAGTATCAACTGCTCGAAGAGGTTGGTCGCGGAGGCATGGGTATCGTTTATCGCGCGATTCAAAGTGGTTTAGGTCGAGTCGTCGCCGTGAAGGTGCTTCGCTCGATCGAAAATCATCCGAAAGTCCGGCAACGCTTTCAACAAGAGGCCGAGACGGTTGCCTCGTTACAGCATCCCAACATCGTGCAAGTCATCGAGATCTCGTTGGAGGCTGGCAAAGAATTCCTCTCGATGGAGCACTTGGGGGGCGGTTCACTTGAGACGCGAATTGAAAACGAGAATTGGACCAACCATCAAAAGGCCTCGCTAGTACAAACTTTGGCTCAAGCTGTACATTACGCGCATCAGCGCGGAATCATCCATCGCGATCTCAAGCCGGCCAACATCCTTTTCACCGCGGACCTCACGCCGAAGATTGTTGACTTTGGCTTAGCTAAACGACTTCAGGATGAAATGGGCACGACTCAGACTGGATCTGTCTTGGGTACGCCGTGTTACATGTCTCCCGAGCAAGCTGGCGGTGCCGAGGTTCCGATAGGACCAGCCACCGATATCTATTCGCTTGGAGTCATCCTCTACCAGATGCTCACCAAGAAATTGCCCTTCGAAGGCAAGACGGCTCTAGAGACGTTGCGATGGATCACTGAACGCGATTGCCTGCCGCCCTCCAAGATCGATCCCAAGGTGCCGCGAGATCTTGAGACTATCTGTTTGAAGTGTTTAGCCAAAGTTCCCTCCGATCGATACCTCACGGCACAAGAGTTAGCCGATGACCTGGCTCGCTTTCTTGATCACTTGCCCATTAAAGCTCGGCGAGCTGGCATCGTCGAACGCATGGTCCGTAAAGCGCGGAGGCATCCGCAAGTCGCCGCGCTGGGCGTTACGATTGTGCTTGTTGGTGCCGGCGCCGCGGGCATTCTCTACCACCAACAGCAAACTGTTGATCAACTTTCGCGAGAGAACGCGCAGCACGAACAGTCAGAATCGCAATTGCGTCAACGAGCCAGCGAAGCAGAGGGCGCGTACGAGGCGAGTCTACAGAAGGCACGCGCATCAGTGAAGGAATGGTCGCAGCTTGGCCTGCGCTTAGACAACGAACCAGGCATGGACGGTCTGCGCAGAAAGGCTTTTGAAGATGCCGTGGCCTATTACCATGAGTATCTGTCCCATAACAAAGGTGACGATGCTATTCGCATGGAAGCAGCGCTCGCCGCTATCCGCGCGGCTTACTTTCATACCGACTTGGGGCTTTTTGAAACTGCTGAGACCGAACTTCGCACCGCGGATAACTGGTTGGATGCTTTGCCGGACGAGAAAAGCGTTAAGTGGAATCGAACTGACATTCACTTACTACTGGCCAACATATTGCGTCGCGTGGATCGATGGGAAGAGTCCCAGCAAGCCTACGAACTGGTAATTCACATCCTTGATGGACTACTTGCTGCGGAACCAGATAACACGGGATACTTGATCCGGCAATCCAATGCGATGGTCAATCTGTGCGTAGTTTATAAGTACCAAAAGAAATGGGATGAGAGTTTGCAAACCTATCTGCAAGCTATTCGACTAAGCACCAAAGCTGCCGCCATTCGCGCTAAGCAAAACGTTCCTGACATTCTTCGATCGACCGATAAAGTAGCCGTTAAAGAGGTGCCCACAGAGCTTGCCAAAGTCACTGAATACCTCAAAGATCTTTGCGACAAACTTAAATCGGACTCTCCGGCTGCGTTGACCGCTCTAGCGCGAGAAAACTACCTGCCTGAGATCGCCCTGTGCTTGGATGATACTGGACAGGTTTTTGAATACCTCACACAAATTGGCGAAGCTGAAAGTTGTTACCGAGAGGCCGTTCGTTTGCGGGTTCTCTCTAAAGAGCTTGCCTTGGAGAATCGTCGCATTGAGCAGTATTTGGCGAGAAGCGAAACGAACTTGGGCAAGTTGCTGTACTCCAACAATCGCTTCCAAGAGGCCCATAACAGCCTGGGTGCCGCAAATCGCATCTACGCAAAGCTGGTCGAAGACTTTCCTGACCGCACCGAGTATCGGATGGAGTGGAGTCAGTGTCTGATGTCGCTCGCCAAATGCAACTTCGCCGAACATGAATACAGCACCGCCACAAAAGACGCTGGGAAGTCCGTTTCAGTGCTTTCACAGATTCAGGCTCAACAGCCCAAGTCCGTAGGCCTCCGAGACAGCCTGATCAACTCTATCTTTTACTACTCGTACTGTTTGAGCAAAGCCAGTAATCCTGCTCAAGCCAAGCAAGAGTACGAGCGAGCTAGTCGTATGACCGTCGATCGTCCCGGTCCCTGCAACAACTATTCTTGGCTGATAGCCCTAGACGATCGACCGACTGAACAGGAATTGACGTTTGCCTTGAGTCTCTCAGAACAGGCCGTCAAGCTAGCGCCGCAATCGAACAACTACTGGAACACTCGTGCACTTGTCTTAGCCCGCGCCGCAAAGTGGTCAGAGAGTCTAGAAGCGATTGACAAAGCAATGGAGATTACCAACGGCGGTTCGACATCCGACTGGTACATCAAAGCCATGGCGCTGGCGGGCCTTGGACAGCACGAGGAAGCTCAGCGTTGGTTCGGCAACGCCGAGTCGATCCGCATTACTCAAAGCCCCAACCACACCGAACTCCGCCGCCAATCCATCCTCGCCAGTGAACTGCTGCATCAAGAGTAATCGCCTCGTAGTGGGGTTCGCCAGAATTCCTCGCCAGAATTCCTCGCCAGAAATCCTTGTCCAGAAATCCTTGTCCAGAAATTGCAAACACTTCCGCCACTCATGCAGCTTTCTATAAGCTGATGAGATGAACCGTAAGTCTAATTGTTGATCAGTTCAGTGCCGTATGCTTGATCACAATGCTCGATACAAGATCCTTGAGTCAGCCATCCTAGAAACTGACAATTAGCTGATCACTACCATTTAAATTGTCATCATTTTACGTGTTGATTGACTTGCTAATCGATTGCGTTGAGTAAGATATTGCGTTCCTCAACGCGGAGATACAGCATGGCTAAAGATAAGTATCGAGTAACTGTTGTCGGTGATATTTGCTTAGATGTTGTCGGTGTTCCAATTCCCAGGGATACGTCAGGCGAGAAAGATCTTGATAATTGGCAGCAAACGGGTGAAACTCGTACTTTCTACCTTCCAGGCGGTTCGCTTTTGCTGCAACATTTCGTCGATTCCGCTCTTAAGTTTCAATTAGGGGCTAAGTATGACTACGTGGATGGTCCAAGTCCCGTAGTGCCAACTGAATTGACAGGTGGAATTAAAAGAACTGCGATTAAGGATATTGCCCGCTTCTTGAAGTTTGCCGAACGACTGAAACGAGAAGAGATCGTTCATTCTCTGCTCGAATTGGACAGCTATATCGCTAAGCCAGATGGAAAAAAAGATGACAAGAGGCTTCGTGTATCTGAGACTTTCGGCTTCTCGGGTCCCGATGATCCTGGGAAAAGTCTAACTGTCGAAGCCCCTAGTGGATTTTCTGATGTGCTTGTTATAGATGACACTGGAAATAGATTTCGGGTTGGAAAGAAGGTCAAGTGGCCGCATTGCCTAATCACAAACGATGAGAACGAACTGAAAAAGCTAGACGGAACGATTTTGATTCACAAGTTGCATCGCCCTTTGCCTACTCGTTCAAAGAGTAAAAAGAGAACGCTCTGGCAAGTGACGAAGTCTAGGTTCGGAGATCGCCGAGTAGTCGTCGTTTCCATTCAGGACTTGCGTGATTGTGGTGTAATGATTAGTCGTGGCCTTTCTTGGGAGCGAACTGCTTTGGATGTTGTGTGGCAGTTAAAAAACAACCCATTGTTTTCGGAATTGAAGGACTGCCCTCATCTAATTATTCGCTTTGGACTCGACGGGGCACTTTATTGGCATAATGGCACGAACGATAAAGGAGAGAAGGTACAAAGAGCTTGGTTGGTCTACGACCCCCAAGGAATTGAAGGTACAGGCGCGAGTGCCTTCGATGGAAGTATGGTGGCCTATGGATCCGTCTTCACCTCGGCAGTAACGGCATGTGTTGCGATGAATGCGGGCGAGATTGAGCTCGAAAGCACTCTCAATGAGAATGAGAAAGACGGGATTTCTGAACGTCCCGCTAAAGCTATCGAACTTGGAATCAAGGCTGGTTTGCTTGCCTCTCGCAAACTGTTGGAGATTGGATTTGGCAAGCATGACGCCAAAAGCCCAAATCCATCCTATCCAGGCCTAAACGATGGGCTCTTTGAAAAGTTCGACAAGGTCGAAACGGACAAGACCTTTGCTTGTCAGGCAGTTCGTTTAATCGATGGCGCTTCAACGTCGGATCGATCATTCTGGCGTCTTTTGGACTCTATATTCGAAGGTAAGGAGCACCTATTGCGCCACGCAGTTTCTATGACTGCAACCAATTCTAAGCCACGCACGCCTGAAGAGGTGGAGGCTGAAAAACTACTAAGACAGGTTCCTTACGCTGTTTTTGCCAAAGACTTCAAAACCTGCGATAGGCGTGAGATCGAGAACTTCAGAGCTTTGTATACGTTGATGCTTGACTATACGAAGCTGATCAAAGTACCTAGACCACTTAGCATCGCCGTGTTCGGACCTCCGGGATCTGGTAAGTCATTTGGCGTCAAAATGGTCGCCAAAGCGCTTGGCGAACTTGGTGGGCCACGAAAAATTGAGACCCTAACCTTCAATCTTTCCCAATACGAAAATCCTGATCAACTGGCAGATGCTTTTCATCTGGTGCGAGACCATGTTCTACGAGGAAAGATCCCATTGGTGTTTTTTGATGAGTTCGATTCGCCTCAAGCCGGCGAAAAGCTCGGTTGGCTCAAGTACTTTTTAGCGCCTATGCAGGATGGTGAGTTTCTCGATAAGGGATACCCGCACCCAATCGGGCAAGCGATCTTTATTTTCGCTGGCGGAACTTGCTCGACCTATGCAGAATTTGCTAAGCCGTTTCTGACGCCCATCGTAAATGGAGAACCCAATCCAAAGCACCAGCAGTTCAAAGATTGCAAGGGCCCCGACTTTCTGTCTCGACTCCGAGGTACGCTCGACATCCCCGGACTGGAATTGTACTCCGATTTTGATGCCTATGGTCCGACAGAGTATTTTCCTTGCCAAGCTGCGATCTTATTGCGTCGCGCTGGAATCTTGGCTCATCAAATTTCCGAAAAGGCTCCTCGTCTCAAAAATGCTTCGGGAGGGCTGGAAGTACACTCAGTGGTTTTGAGGACCTTACTTCATCTGCCAAATTTCCTACATGGCAATCGTTCATTCGAAGCCCTAATCGACATGAGTAGCTTAACTGCAGCTACACAATTCTTGCCATCGCACCTGCCTTCTTCGACTGCCGTGCAATTACATGCCAACTCATTGCAACTAACGCAGATGATGGCAACCGAGTACCCGTTTCCAGACGATGATCGTCTGAAGATCGCTCAGAAGATTCACAAAACCTATACTGATGGCTTAGGCCGGCCCGCAAAACCGAACGCGCCGGGTGAACTTCCTTGGGATGATCTGTCAAATTTCTACAAGAATTCCAATATTGAGCAGGCAAGTCACATTGCCGTCAAGTTACGGGCTGTCGGACTATGGTTTCGAAAAAAGATTGTAGGGGCACCATTCAGAGCTTTTGTCATCCCCGAAGATAAGATCCAACTTCTCGCAAAGCTGGAGCATGATCGCTGGGTAGCCGAGAAGAGAAGTAAAGGCTGGATTGCAGGTGAAACGCAAGATCCATCATCCAGAAACGACAAACTCTTGATTCACAACTGCATCTTTCCTTGGGACGTCTTAGTCGACTATCAAAAGAAGAAGGACGTTGAAACGGTCAAGAAAATTCCGGAATACCTTGAGGCCGCAGGTTACGAGATCATCGAAAATTGATGAACCGTTAATCCGTTAATCTTACGGCTATTTCAGTATCTCCAACACGGGCGATGCCTTCTCTAGGTGGCGAATCCTCCTGAGCTGATCTCGCTTGAAGCAAGCCGCCACCGTTTCAGTTTCATGCATCTCGAAGTTAGCTAGACCAGATGCCTAACCATTCCCATCCATATCGTCTTTGTCGACCTCTTCACTAACTGTGGCAAGTCTTTCAGCCATCTCTCTTGAATGCTGTAGCTCCTGTGCCTCAGCTAACAATACAGGGGCCGGCGGCGGAACAGTTTGACTGTCGATGACCTGAGATCCATCGGCCCCCGACCACCAACCGAACACGATTAAGAAAATCTCTACCATAGTTTCGCTCCAGTTCAAAATTGTCTGATTGCACTAAAAAACGATCTCCAGCAGTACAAGAGTTTATCGAAATTTTGGTCGGTTTGCTTGCTCCTGCCATTCTGTATGGGGTGGTTTTCCTCATCCGTGCTTTCCGTAACCAATTGTCTGGATCGGGGAATTGGACTCGGAAGGCACGGATGACACGGGCTGATTGAGATACCGCTGTGGGCATCCCAAACAGAACCTTTTCGTTAGCGACCGGTTTTGACAGCCTAGCTAAACCGTGTTGAAGTATTGCCGGAGTCGGTTGCGGATTATCGCGGCTAGTTCTTTGCCGGGTCGGAGAGCTTTTGATGAAGCGATTTGAAGAGATCCATCAAAGGGTCCGCGGGTGGAGTGGGTGGAGTGGGTGGAGTGGGTGGAACAAAGTTGCTGAAGTCGAGAATGTCCTGGACAATATGTTCGCCTAAAGCGCGATAACATTCAAACTGCTCTTCGTTGTAGAACAGATCTCCGGTGGACTGATGGGGAAAGTCAATGTGGTTCTGCTTGTAGCGCATCAGCATGTCGGGCTCGTTGCCCGTCATCGAACTCTTGATGTAAAGCAAGTAACCGATTTCCTTTACAACTTCCTTTTTGTCTCCAGTTTCTTTTTCGTACGTTCCGTAGTTGATCGTACCGAGTGAAAAATGATACCGCGTAAATGGAGAACGGGCAGCGGTGCCGTCTACATCTGGAGTCTTGTCCCAGAGCGCGGACTTGAGTCGATTGAGGTCGATGTCAATCTTAATTCCAAAGTCAATTTCGGCATAACGCATCGCTTGGATCAGACTGCTACAGCTTATCTGAGGATCGCACTCGCCATCAATGGCCACGATCAGCTTGCAACGCCGCTTGAGTAGCGTGTAGACGCCAAGATTCTCGATGTGACCTCCATCCGACAAGTTGATTGCAGCCGACTTTTCGTCGAGCATACCGAGCATCTGTCGAATCAATTGACTGGGGGCTCGATCTTTCCACGTCGCGTCACGACCTGGCACGCTAAGCCAGTAGTCGAGCCGAATGTTCAGCAAAGCAAACAGAAATTTGGTTGCCGAAGAGTTCACGCCCATGTAAGGCGAAGCCGCTCCCCCCGAGATCGCCATCGCCGTCGCGAGATCGAGTTCTTTGTTTTTCTCTTCATATGCATCAGTGGCAGCATAGCCAATCGATTCCGCTCCACAAAAATCTGCGCTGAATTCAAAGAAATCCGCTATCCGTCCACGAATCTCCGGAGCGGTACTCTCACCAGCATTCAAAGCCGCATTGATGATGTGGTAGGGAGCTCGCGAATTATCGATGCGTGATTTGCTGAGCTGCACAATGGCCCCGCCTTGCAGCTTTCCTGTATTCGGTTGCACCAAGTAGGCATTGGCGAGCCTAGATCGATAAAACGGATGCAGTGAAAAGTCGTTGATGTCGAGAAAAGGCCAGGTTAAAACACAGCCGACAAGCACCATTCCAATGATCCACCGCACTTGGCTGTTTGCAATGTTATCTATAGAGATCCACCCTAGAGCAGCCGACAAAAGCAACAAGAAAGGCAGGGTCATGAGTAGAACTTGAGAGACCACCCGCAAAGATGAGCCGCGTTTGCTGCGGTTTCGTAGATTGCCGAGAAAGGGAATTACTGCGGCGGCCACAGTTCCAATCACGGCCCAGTTGACGCCTCCACCAAGCCAAGATTGAATCCGCGCGAGAATGAACTGCATTAGCGGTAAAAGCAGCGCCATACAAATCACGCCAACTGTGGCCAAAGAAAAGCCAAAGACTGTAAGTATGCGATCGGACTTGTATACTTCCGGTCTCGACCATCTCAAAATTGGCAAGAGGATTATCGGCAACAGCAAAACAACACAAACCAAAAATGGTCGATAGCTGCCTTCAATCGAATATGGGAAATCACCGCGAGTAGCATTGTTGATCGAGGCAATACCCGTTAGGCCGATCGAGAGTTTGTAGATTAGCAGCGAGCAAATCGCAAACAACGGTAGCAAGATTGCCGCGGTACAAATCCAACCATACACGGCCAAGACCGGAATTTGCAATCGCTTTTTCCAGCCTCCAGCAATCAAAAACTTGCTATGAGCTCTCAGATGTCGAAGCACGTCTGACTCGCAGTGTGCAGAACGGCCAAATCCCTTGTTTTTAAGATCGTAATTTGGGCTTGAATTGATCAGTGTTGTTAGCAGACTGCCTAAGTATCCGCCACCTGATACCGTGGAAAGATAATCGAATCGCGGGAACAAAGAGGATTTGACCAACCCTTGCAGGACTCCCAATGAAAAGGTAGCGGATCGCAGTCCACCACCCGAGATTGCCAGGCCGGCCAGCGCTTCGTTTGGCTCTCTTTCCAGTACAGTACGCAGGCTACCGATTGCCTTTTTTTCCTTTTCGTGTCTGCTCGCCTGCACTGTGTCCCAATGCTTGAAGGATAAAATCCGATCGTAAGGAATAGACCTGTCGTCAAATGAAGGAGCGAATCTTTTCCGTTTCGGGCGATTCCAAGTCGTAAGCATAGCTTCAATCTGAGCTAGATCCCGACACTTAGATACAGCGTTCAGCTTGCCAGCATACTTGCGCAACAAACCCTGTAGTTTATTCATTTCTCTACGAAATTTAGCCCGCGTGTCTTCTTGGTCAAAGACTCCATCGCTGACCGCCTTGTGCCAACGTGCCGTGAAAGGTCGGATAGCGTCGTTCAGAAGTTTGGTCGCAATGTCGCCAACCAACGCAGCATTGGGTCCGGCATCGACAATGGCTGTTCGTGTAAGCCGAAAAAAGTCGACGATACTCTGCAAGGCGGTGTCTTCAACACCGTACATGAAATGCATCGGCTGAGTCGTGATGCGTGTGATCAATTCCACATACAACTTACGAGCCAGTTTGCGATTTGCGTCAAAAGGTTGAGGATCGTCGGCCATGTTCAATTCCTGGTTAAGTCAACATCATTGGGCGAGACTTGCCCTAAAGGCCTCGACGAATCGCTTTGGAGCTGTATCTCCAACACTCAGTGCATCCGCCTCAGCCTTATTCGCTAAGTCGCTATTGCCCAGCTTGCGATTCAATAGCGCGAGCGCTCGATAGTCCCAAAACGTTCTGGTCTCGGACTGATTGCGAAAGACAAGCCTAAGATCCTCTTTGGCTTGTTCAAGTTTTTGAGGTTCATCGGAAAAGTGTTTGCCAATCAACCAGGCGCGATGACTGCGAGCCTCTAAGAGCAATGGATCGATTTCAATTGCTTGACTGAGATTCTTTAGCGCCAATTCTAGCAGTCCGAGTTCTGTTTCAACCTGCCCAAGATTGCTCCACAAGTAAGCCGAATCGATTTCAGGCTTGCTGAGCTTAATTGCAGATTCAAAGGTCGCTTTGGCTCCGGCCAGATCCTTGCCGATGGCATGCAGTACGACTCCACGTCCCACGATCGCTTCAACATCGGATTTGTCGAGTGTCAAAGCTCGATCAAACATCAGCAACGCATCATCGTAGTTCTTCAGATCGTAGTACAGTCGTCCAGCGGCGATGTGCGCGAAGGAGTCGTTGGGATCGATCTGCAAAGCTGACTCGATTTGCTGCTTAGCCTCCGGCAACTTACCTTGGTCATGTAGGACGACGGCCAAGTACTTTCTGGGGAAGGCCTGCTTGGCGTTCTGTTCGATCGCCTTTTGAAAGTCTGAAGCCGCCTCATCCAGGCGACCCATTTGATAATAGGCTAGGCCGCGGCCCATCAGCGTCGATGCAGCAGCTTTCAATTTCAATGCTTGGTCAAAGGCGGCCAAGGCGGCTACTTGATCGTGAGCTTTCAGATGCCCGTAGCCCAGGGCTTCGAGATACGGAAGCTTGTCTGAGCCCGCAAGTTCGACGGCACGCTTGAGATCGGCTAAGCCTTCGTTGATCTTGCCGGTTGCAATTCGCACATTCCCTCGAGCCAGATAATCCGCCGATCCAGCGCCCGTCGCAAATGCGCGATTGAAATGTTGCTCAGCCTTATCCAGAGGGACAACTGACGACTCAAGAATCCAGCCTGGTTGGCCTCGGCTAACTTGCAGTTTATTTCCATTAACGGCCAGGACTTTTAGCAATTGCCCGGGTCCAACTGTATCTACGGCCGCGTTTTGTACTTCGATTTTCGTAAAGGTTTTAGCAACAACCGTGCTACCAATTTCAGCTGCTCGGCTAGGCGAGAAGCAACCTAAGGCTGCAATTAGCATGCCCAAAAACTTTCGCCATTCTGTCAGCATTTTGTAGTCTCGCTATATTGACACCCTTATTATGGAAGATAGATTACACCTCGAATGCCTGCATTGCAAGTAAATAAAAGCGTTCTAATCAAGCATTAACAACGGGAGAGAATCATGTACGTTCGAAGTGTTCTTCTAATTGGAACAACCGTGGTTGGCATGTTATCGGCGAGCGACGCTCAGGCCGGTTTATTTGGCAAACGCAAGTGCTGCCAAGAAACACCCGTAGTTTGCCCACAGGCATGCTGTCCAGCCCCGGTCGCTTCTTATTCGGTATCACAAGTTGAAGGTTGTGCCCCCGCTCCCCAGTGCTTCGGAGCTCAGGCCTTTGCTCCTGTAGCTGGTGATTCAGTCCGAAGTGCAGACGCAATGACAGAAATTAAAAACCTAAATGCAGCAGTTACTTCAGCCAAGCAGGCGCTTAATGACGCCGAATCGGAAATCACGCAACTTCGAACAGAGATATCCGCACTTAGTCGAGCTCTTGCCACGGTAGACCAAAAGGTTACGACAGGAACTGCTGACAAGGCCCGAGGTGTTGGCAAGGCAGTCGAAGAAATAATCAACAAAACGAACCCATAGCCAGTTTAGCTCGATTCCGTTTAGTTGTTTAAATTGAGAATCAGTTCAACTTTGTCTAGGGTGATGTTGACTCCATCCCACGAGACGACACGCCCTTCGATTTCGAAGATATCCCCATCCTTGAGTTTTTGGCGCGAGGTTTCATCGAGGACTTTGCAGATTATTGGGCCTGGTTTGTTGCCCTCAGGGGTAAAGCAGTCCGCACCGGTTTTGGCTACTGGGCAAACGAAGGACATGAGATTTCTCGAACTTGGATCATTCCATAGAACTCTACATTTCCAGCGTACCCAGGTGTAAGGTTCTTGTGCTTGTCCATCCTTGATGTAAAGCTTCTCGACGTAGCGATCGGTATCTCGCAGGTTCTCGATCATTTTGCATCCATCGACATTCGTCAGACGGTTGTGAAGCTTTGCTTTGCTAACGACCGGGACGCGCTCGTCATCTAGCGACACGAGTCCCGAAATCTCGATCCATTCGGTATCAAGAAAGTCAATGGCCTCTTCAAACTCGATCTTGATCGGGCTCGACTTGGAGCCGTCTTTGGATTGAATGACACCACTGACATTTTGACTTGGATTAGCTGGCCGCGATTCGACAGGAAGAATCACGCGAAGTTGCTTCTCGTCTTCGTTCGGTATAGCGCAATCGCTCGAAAGACTAGAGGCCAAGCCCTTGAGTTCCGAATTCGCTTGGGCTGTAAAGTACTTTTCAATGAACTCGCTTCCAGGGAGTGAATCAATTTGCGGAGTGTCGTCCACCCACCAAATCTTGTAAGCACCAATTCCAAGCAAACAAAAAACAACAAACACAACCGCTGGAAACCACTTTGTCCTGAACCAAGGAACAGTTTCTTCAACGATAGGACCGTTAGATGCAGTGCTTTGAAGCTGTCATTTCTTGCGAGACTGTACATTTTGGATCAACTTGAAGGTCGAAACGTGTGGTTTATTTTTATAGCGAGTCCTCGGAGTAGGTGGTTTCTTGGGGCCTCGCTTGGATTTTGGGAACTTGGATAGGTCAACGTTCTTGGCAATTCGCTTGAGTTCGCTGGCCAGTTGCCCTGGACTTAGATTGGCATAACTATCTGTCCAGAAATCGTCCTCAATAATTTTTGTTACGACCTCCGTCCCCTTGAGTTCGAGTGCTAGGAAATAACCCGAGATATTCTCCGGCTTAGCTTTTTCTCCGTGAGCTGCTTGGAGCGACATCTGAATCAACGCTAACGCATTGAAGGCGACTAAAGAGACCGCGAATGCGAAGAGAGTTGCTGGTGGATTGCCTAGCGAGGTTTGCTCGCTGTCAAAGTGCTTGATCAGTTGCAAGTTAACGTTCTCAATTTGCCACCGACTTCGATAACTTTCAGCGATTATCGTTGCAGGTACTGACTCGGGCAGGCTAGAGAGTATTTTGATCTGCGTATCGCCATCGCGTGTCGGTTCATCGAGCTCAATGGTAATTAGCCTACAGCGCAACTGACTGCCTTCGACACCACGAATGATGACTGTTTGCTCGAACACTTCGCCAGTTGCTACACGGCCTCGGCTGACTCGATCAGAAACAGCTTCCAGCGGCAGTTGTGAGTGATGGCGTACCACGAAGAAGGCTTTTCGAAAATCCAGTTCAAATAGAAAGTAGGTCGTGCAGAAATTGCGGTCGGCGATCCAAACCGATTTTTCTTCGACGTCGCGCTCAAATAGGTCCAGTAGAATTGCGCGCTCCTGTTTGTGTGCATCTTCACAGGGCTGACAGTCTACAACCAAGCCTCGCAGTGGATCATAAACGACCAAGGTTTGGCCTGGCAGAGGACCAGCGGCTACATTGCGAAGTACCTTCAGGCGACGTTGACTAGCTGGATGATGATTACCGTCGAGTATGCGTACTTCGAAACCCGGAATTGGCGATGGATGGAGCACTGCTAGATGATCGATGACCTCTTTGGCCTTGGCCGCAGTCTGCACTACCAGTTGCCGAGATACTTCCGCTTCGACATTGTTAATCTTGTTGTAAACCGATTTCGCAGAGACCGAGAAGAACTCCTTAAGGTGGACGAAACTCGCATGCACTGAAGGCTTCATACGGCAAACGACCAGCGTCATTAGCTCGACAATGCTGGAGAATAGAAGTTGTCGTTCGGATTGGATGACTGCATGTTCGCGAAAGATGGTGTTGATGAATTCAGGTGAAAGAAGATTTTCCAGCGAAGCTCGCACCATAGTTGGAATAGGAGAGGTCTTAATCAGCCGATCTAGAAATGCCTGCATTGTTCGAACCCAGTTAGAATTGTTGGGCTCGGTCCCTCGATGATGATGCCCGTGGCTCCCTGGCAGCGTTTAGCATTCTTCGCTCTCTCTTGACTTGTGGCAAGCCCCGCCTATCATTCGCTCGCTGGCGACCTTCAAAGCACTGGTGATGTGGAGTTACTCGAAGATTTAAAGCTTGAGTCTCATGCGATTCCAGAAAGCCGGCGGTTTGTTGTATTTTACCTCCAATGTACCGACGAAATTAAGTCGAAAGACGACCTACTACAGCGCATAATCAATCTTGGA
>CAUJKA010000366.1 GCA_963204965.1 Planctomycetota bacterium
GACTGGTGTCTAAAGCGAGAACTCTGCCTGCTGCTCGTCAAACGCATCGAAATTCACGACCAAGAAATCAAAATCGTCTTAAAGGCACCCCACCTCCCTTTTGACTACGGCCCCGACGACAATCGGGGCTTTTTACATCAAAGACTACCTTGCGTAGCCCAGCCTGCAGGGCTGGGTACGCAATTCGCGAAAAAAATAAAGGGCCAACGACCCGACGGTTTGAGATCAAACCGTCGGGCCGTTGGCCTTTAACGTGTTCATGCTTCATCACCCAGCCCGATGGGCTGGGCTAGGTAAATCGCTGGACCTTCGGCCCGAAATTCCATAAAAACCGAAGCTTCAAATTTAACGCTTCGGGTTACGAAAGAGCTCAAACGCGCAACATCAAAAGGCGATAGCCACCGTCAGAACCGAGCGGTTAGCGTACTGCGGCTACCGCCCCAGCGCCTGCGGTTCAAGACTTGTTTTCCTTCTACCTCAACTCCGCGTCGAAATCCTTACCACAAGCAAGCTCGACTGACTTGAGCTATAATTGCAGGTTCATAGCTATGGACTCAATGGCTCCCAGAATCTTACTCCGGGCCGTTGGTGATTCCGTTTCCCACCTTATTGATTACAACCCACCGACTCTATCGAGTAATCGCTGATGTTTCGCATCTTCGCATTCTTAGTGCTTGGTTTATCCACCTCTTTAGCTAAAGCTGATTTCACCGTTCTACCCACGGCAATTGCTTTGGAGGGCAGTCAGGCAACAGCCAATGTACTCGTTCAAAAGGTGATTGCCTCCTCAACGAGTGATCCGCAACGCGTTGGTGTACAAGTCAGTACCGGAATCGAACTTTCAATCGCCGATCCAAGTATCGCGCGAATTGAAAACGACCAAGTTCACACGGTGGGAGACGGAGCAACTGAACTGATTGTAAAAGTTGCAGGTGAGAGTCGCGTTGCTCGGATTCCGATTACCGTCAATGGAACCACGCAGCCACAACGATGGCAGTTTGCCTCGCACGTGCAATCGATCCTCGCTCGACAGGGGTGCAACAGCGGCGCGTGCCATGGAGCGTTGGCAGGCAAAGGCGGCTTTCGACTGTCGCTTTTAGGATACGACGCCAAGGCCGATCATTTCACGATCACAAGCCAAGACCAAGGCCGACGCATCGAGCCTAGCAATTCAGCGGACAGTCTGTTCCTGACCAAGCCCACCATGGAAGTGGCTCACAAAGGAGGCCTCCGACTCGAGAAGGGCTCACGCGACTACCAGATTCTTCAACAATGGATCGAAGCTGGCGCCAACGGGCCCAAGCAAGAGGATGCCACGATGACTGGCATCGAAGTCTTGCCAGGCAGATTCGAAGCTGCGATTGGCAACAAGCAACAGTTGATTGTTCGCGCGCGATATGAAGATGGAAGACTGGAAGATGTCACCCACTGGGCCAAGTTCAGCTCGAGCAATGGAGCCGTTGCCGAAGTGGATGCCAAAGGCGAAGTGAAGATCGTGGGACACGGGCGTGGAGCGATCGTGGCTTGGTTTGCAAGTCGCATTGCCATCGCGTCGATCGACATTCCCTACCAAGCTCCATCTGGTGAAAGCGCAAATACGGCGGCTCGCGAATTAGCTCTGAATCAGTTCGTCCCGAAGAATGATATCGACCGTATCTTGGTGGAAGAGTGGCGTTCGTTAGGCTTGGCACCATCAGCACAATGTGACGATGCAACTTTTTTGCGTCGAGCTTATTTGGACCTAACCGGTGCTTTGCCCACTCCAGAAATTGTGCAAGCCTATCTTCTTGATGCTGATGTTGCCAAACGCGAGAAGTTGATCGACGAACTCTTGGCAGGGAAAGACTACGTGGATTACTGGTCCTACCGCTGGTCGGATCTTTTGCTGGTCAATGGCAACCTACTTCGCCCAGCCGCAGTCGAATCGTTTTACAAGTGGATTCGCAAACAGGTTGAGAACAACACGCCTTGGAACGAGTTCGCGCAGCAGATCATCCTTGCTAAAGGCGACAGCGTCGAAAACGGAGCGACGAACTTCTACGCGATTCATCAGACTCCAGAAGCGATGACGGAAAACACTTGTCTGGCGTTTATGGGGCTATCGATCGAATGCGCCAAATGCCACAACCATCCTTTGGAACGTTGGACCAACGATCAGTACTATGCAATGGCCAACATGTTCTCACGAGTTCGCGCTAAAGGCTGGGGAGGCGATGCTCGCAATGGCGATGGTCGTCGAACGTTGGTGGTGCTAGAACGAGGCGAACTAATTCAGCCTTCACGCGGCAAACCACAACTGCCCGCAGCACTCGATCAACCGACGCTTGATCCCGACAGCCCAGAAGATCGGCGAGTTGCCTTGGCTCAATGGCTTACCGATTCCCGCAACAGCTATTTCAGCCGCGCCATCGTTAATCGCGTCTGGGCAAACTTCATGGGAGTTGGCTTGGTGAATTCTGTGGATGACCTGCGAGTCAGCAATCCGCCCTGTAGTGAAAAGCTGCTCAGCAAACTAACCGACTACTTGATCGAGAACAACTACGATCTGAAGTCGTTAATGCGCTTGATCATGACTTCGCAGGTTTATCAACTTTCAGCCGAAGCCACACCGTACAACGAAGCCGATCGTCGCTTCTTCTGTCGCTACTACCCGCGCCGATTGATGGCTGAAGTGCTCCACGATGCCATCGTTTCTGCGACAGGTGTGCCGACGACCTTTGATAAGATCGAATTTACTGGAGCCGACAAGCAGCCGACAACTTTTTATCCTCAAGGCACAAAGTCGTTGGCCCTGTACGACTCGGCGGTCTCCAACTATTTTCTACAGACCTTCGGACGAAACCAGCGTCGCATTACCTGTGAATGTGAGCGGAGCGATCAGCCGACAGTCGTTCAAGTACTGCACCTGAGCAATGGCTCTACGATCAATGAAAAGCTCTCGCATTCTGACAGTGTCGTTGGAAAGTGGATCGAAGCGAAGCTCAGCGTCGCGCAGATGATCGAAGCCGCTTACCTAAGAACGTTGGCTCGATTTCCCAACGCAGATGAACTTGAGAGAGTCTCGCGCGAGATCGCCGAAGCCGACGCGGCAGGAACACCGCGTCGGGAGAGTGTTGAGGATCTAATGTGGAGCCTTATGAGTAGCTCGGAGTTCCTCTTCGCACATTAAGCGAAGCGAGTTTGCGAAGCCTTACGACTTCGATCGAATCCAACTATCAAGCTTGTCGATCACCACTGGTGCAATATTATCTGCGGCGGCTCCAGGAACGGAACCAGACGCAGCACTAACTTCGCGCATGTTGTGATCGATGTTGGGTAGAGCTTCATAGCTGGCCTTGCCGGGCGACTTTCGATTGACAACGCTGGCGATCCATTGGTGTCCCGACGAACTTGTTACGATGTCGTTCTCGCCCCAAAGCGATAGCACGACTCCCGGAAAGTTCTCCAAGCTCTGAGCAATCTCTGCTTTGCCAAGCTGTTGGAAAAATTTGTAGTGAATGCCCGAGAAGTAAAGCCCTTCAGCCCAAGTCGCGTCGACCCAATCCATTAAGTCTTGGTGCTTGACCGCCAAGTCATCTGGAACCATCTTTTCGCGAATGATGTAGTTCCACCCAGCTGCTTGCGCTGCCACTTCAGTCTCGATCTGCGCCGCAGTCATGGGAGAGTTCATCAGTTGACGTCGAGTCGAATCGGTAAGGAACTCTTGCCAGCTTGGAGCCATAGTGCCAAAGACGGCGAATCCCTTCACGGGTTCAGCCGCTGCAACCAGCGGTGCTTGAATGCCGCCAATACTGGCACCGAACAACCAGATCGATTCTTTATCGACGCGCGGATGAACTTTCAATTGTTTAAGAGCTGCGATATAGCCCGAAACGACCGACTGAAAATCAACATCGCGACTTGGTCCACCTTCGCTATCGCCACAGCCTGGCTTTTCGACTCGCAGAACCACAAATCCCTTACGAGCCAATCCGTAGGCTAGACTTTTCATTCCAGTGGGATCAGCGCTGGGATGTTCCACGAAAGCATTGCCCAATCCCGAAAGCAGCAGGATGGCCGGCGCTCCAGCGTTACCTTTGGCACCGCCTTTGGGCATCGTCAGAACTGTTCGCAGGTTGCCTATGTTGGTGGTGACACTTCCATAGACGATATCCAAGTCATCGACCTTCTCGCGAGCCAGCTCTTTGAGACTCACCTGCTGTGTAACCAACTTTCCATCGCGGTAGTACTTCAGCTCGATCGGCTTTCCTGCGCGAAGCGATCCGACATGAGCTACGAACTTTTGCACATCTTCGATCTCTTTGCCTGCGATGCTCTGCAAGACATCTCCCGCTTGCAACTTGAGCTCTTCAGCATTGGAGCCCGGCACAACCTCGATAATCTCAACCCCGCGGTTGCTCTTCAGCCCCTGCTTCTCCAGGATTTCGTTGGAAACAGGCTGGACTTTAGTTCCAAGCGAGACGCGTCGCGCGAGCTCGGACTCCTGCGCTCCAACCTGGGTATTCAAAAGTACGGCCGCAACAGCCAGCGACAACAAGACCTTCGAGCAAGCCGAAAAGATATTCCTCAACTTCATCACAAAAATCCTCGGGGTGCAAGAAAAAGCAAAGAAGCCCCTATTGTTGCTTCACTCGCTTGTTTGTTGCACTCGTTGGATCGGATTACTTCCAAATCTGATGAAAGTGTCGATCCTCTCGTCAGCTTGGTACGCAGCAACTAGTTACTAGGCTCTGCCTAGTAACTCAATGTCTTGCAGGCTCCGCCTGGGTTTTGCCGATCGCTTGGCTAGGCAGAGCCTCGGAACGAGCGATCAAGGGTACAGACAGCAGAATTAGCTTGGTTTGTGCCACTCGGGTTCGTTGTGACCCGTTCGGAAGTTTGCTAGTCGCGCGAGGACAAAAAGGAAGTCGCCCAGACGATTCAAGTAGACAACTAGTTGACTGTAGTCGGCCACTTCCGGCTCGCGGGCTAAGCTGACAACTTCACGTTCTGAACGTCTGCAAATCGTACGAGCCAAATGCAAATGAGCCGCTGTTTCGCAACCGCCAGGAAGGATGAATGCAGTCAGCGTTGGCAATTCCTTCTCAGCCGCGTCGATCCACTGCTCAATCGTCTCGATGCGACTGTTGGGGAGCATTCGCATTTCTTGTTTGTCGGGATCAGGCGTGGCCAATTCGGCGCCAACACAGAATAGATCCGATTGAATTCCGCGGATGATCTGGTGTAGGGAGCTCTCATGGAGCATGCCCGAAGACAAATCGTCAGGCAAAGCAGCGATGACAACGCCTAGGCAAGCGTTCAGTTCATCCACTGTGCCGTAGGCCTGTATCCGGGGTGAGTCTTTGTAAACTCGTGGTCCGGCGAAGAGGCCTGTGGTTCCCGCATCACCTGTCTTAGTATAGATTTTCATGTCATGCCGTAAAAAGGTTTCGCTGCTCAGTCGAGCTGGCTCAGAAAAAGTTTGCAGGCTATTGTACGGAAGTGAGAAGATTGTGGGTACGACAGTTGATGCGGCTGGACTTTTGCTGATGACTCGGGCCGAGCCGCGCAAGTTTTTGTTGATGAGACATCGCGACCGATGGGATCTCCCCAAAGGGCATGTCGAGCCCGGAGAGGGGATTCGCGAGGCTGCTTTGCGCGAAACTGAGGAAGAGACGGGCATTGACCGACAAGCGATCGCAGTAGATGCCCAGTTCGCCTATGTCACTGAGTACGAGGTTAAAGGGCAAAAACGCGGTGACTATCGCAAGCGAGTCACCTATTTTTTGGGCGTGGTTGAATCCGAATTACCCATTCAACTGACTGAACATATCGGCTTCTGTTGGTTTGACTGGCCCGTCAAGGGATCTATCCAGTCGCGCACAATCGACCCGCTGTTACGAGCTGTCGCTCAGTTTCTTAGTCAGGCCTAGTCTTACGGTAGTGGGGGTAGCCCGAAAAAAACCTAGAAGAAATACAATAAAAAAACAAGTAAGGGGCAAACAAAA
>CAUJKA010000367.1 GCA_963204965.1 Planctomycetota bacterium
GAGTGACGTCGATGTCACTGCTAGCTCTAAGACAAGATCTGCGAGTCGTGCTCGCGTCTTTCCGATTGTACGGGCTAGAGAAATTTGTCAAGCAAATTTTTTGTGGGACTCGTCGTAAGTCCTTGCAGATCAAGGAGAAAAGAATTTTTTGGATGTAGAAAAATGTCGCTTGAAACGGAGATGAAAAATGAAAGTCTGACGGGTTATGTGTGTTAGATTAGTTTCCAAAGCGATGTGATGAATTGATTTTGCTGTGTTTGACTAATGGCTGTCAAACCGTCAATCAGTACCAAGATGTATGATATCAATATGTGCTGACGTTTTGGGCAAGAGTTTTGTGTCTTAGGTACGATGTTGGCATGCACGTTGCTAGTGGTGGGTAGAGTTCTTGCTCGGGCTGAGTGTTGTGGTCAGATGCATGTGTGATTCATGAAAAACGCTTGAGAGTTGAATCAAGCGGGACGCGAAGAGCACGAAGGAAGATTGTCGACCTGATGTTGGGTTTCGTTCCTCATCCCAACCTACGAATTCAGTTTGGTTCTTTCGGTGAAGTCCATGACTTCCGTGTCCAGTATTCGGGGTCTGGGCTTTGGTTAAGGAGAGCAGCTTGGGTCGCCTGCGCTGTCCTAATCTACCCGACGTGCGTTGGAGCCTGTGCGTTGTGCGAGCGCCAAAACGCACGTTAGACGAGGATTCTCTGAGTTTTGTGTTTTGTTTCAGGGGATTGTGGTCGTTCCCGATCGATGGAAAGTTGAATAGATTTCCTTCCTCGGGTAAGTTGAATGGGCTTCTACAAGAGTTACAGCATGTTATGCCCAATCGCCCGGTACAGAGTAATCATGAAAAAGTCGCATGGTTTCACGTTAGTTGAATTGTTGGTTGTCATCGCAATCATTGGCATACTGGTGGGACTGCTATTGCCAGCGGTACAAATGGCCAGAGAAGCGGCGCGTCGTATGTCGTGCTCCAACAAGGTTAAGCAGATCTCTTTGGCTAACCACAATCACGAATCCAGCTATGGGCGCTTTCCTACTGCCAATGTTGTCATCTTTCGCTCAAGTGGTCCATTCGGAGATGGATGGACCTGGCACGCTCGGCTGCTGCCCTACTTGGAGCAGTCGAATCTTTACGAACAGGTCAGTTCTGTGATTGGAATCGACGTTGGCGACCCAGCAAAGCCACTTCAGATTTTGGCAGGTCAAACGACTCGCATCGACGTCTTCCAATGTCCTTCTCATCCAGACGGAGGAAATAGCAATCCAGATAAGAGCTTGTATCAACTGAGTACCTACAACGGAGTCTGCGGAACAATCACTTTTGACGATGATCAGTTAGACAATCGTTCAGACATTGGCTATCGCGGCGATGGCATTTTCTACATGAACAGCCGGACACGCTTTGCAGATATCACCGACGGGACATCGAACACTCTGTTGATTGGCGAAGTCCAAGACGATTTGGGAGGAGCGACCACGGGATCGTCCTTCCCCAATGCGTCGCGTTGGAGAGGCAGCGATCGCAGTTACAACTTTTCGCGCGACAGTGACCTCAATCCTCCGAAAGACATCTCCGAATACCTGATTGGCGCAGAGTTGGATGATCCAATCAATGCGAACAAACGCGACTCGAATCGACACTTCAACGACGATGGGGAGTACGCCGGAAGCTATCACAAAGGCGGTTGCAACTTTGGCTTTGCAGACGGTTCAGTGCACTTCATTTCGGAAAACATCAGCATGACAACCTACCAAGCCCTGGCAACACGGTCTGGTGGCGAAGTGGTGGGCACTGATTGGTAGGTCGAATGCTGGTCCAGCTTGAATGAACATTGATAAACAGGATGTGCAGGATTTCGTAAGCAGTCTTGCTCCAAGTTGTAAGTTCGATTGACGATCATCCTGTGAATTCTGTCCATCCATGTTCGTTTCTCCCATTGTGTTGAGAAAGAGTCGCTGCCTAACGACTGGCTTGGCTGAGCACCGTTTTCAGCGCTTCACAAGCATGATCCATCTCTGTTGTTTTGAGAGTTGGATGAACCATGAACATGATGCTAGTCTCGCCCAGCAACTTCGCGTTTGGAAGTCGTTGCTCTGGTCTCCAAGGCGTGTTGTCGAAGGCCTTTTCTAGGTAGACTTCCGAGCAAGAGCCAAACTGAGCTGGCACGCCCCGTTCATTCAATGATCGCACAATCTGATCGCGATCCCAGCCTGACTTAAATCGTTCAGGCTTCACAAACAGGTAGTGTTTGTAACGAGCATGTTCCATATACGACGGAACTACCGGAGTTCGCACACAATCAAATTCGCGAGCCACTTGATCGAGCTGACTTGCGTACTGTTGCCGAACAGAGGTCCATTCGTTCATTCGTTTTAGCTGAATTCGACCAATGGCGGCTTGAACTTCCAGCATGCGCCAGTTGGATCCAAACGATTCATGCAACCAACGAAATCCTGGCGGATGTTGACGCTCGTAAACCGCCTCCCACGATTTACCGTGATCTTTGTAGGACCACATAGAATTCCACAAGTCGGTGTTGTTGGTGGTAACCATGCCACCTTCACCACCCGTTGTCATGATCTTGTCTTGGCAAAACGACCAAGCGGCTACATCGCTCAGTGAGCCGACCGAGGCACCTCGGTACTTTGCACCATGAGCTTGGGCGCAATCTTCAATTACCTTCAGGCCATGCTCTCGGGCTAGTTGGTTGATCTCGTCCATCTCACACGGCCAGCCGGCAAGATGCACGCACAGAATCGCTTTCGTCTTGGGCGAAATTTCCTTTCGAATCGACTCGGCGGTAATGTTTTGCGAATCTAAATCAACATCGGCAAATACGGGACTACCTCCTACCGTTACGATGCTTGAAGCGGATGCGAGAAAGGTACGTGGAGTCACTATGACTTCATCCCCCGCGCCGACCCCAACGGCCCGCAAAGCCAGTTCGAGTGCTAGAGTGCCATTGGAAAGTGCAATGGCGTGCTTGGTTCCGCAGTAGGTCGCAAATTCACGTTCAAACTCACGACAGACATTGCCAGTCCAATAGTTAACCTTGTTGGACAAGATAACTTGCTTGACCGCTTCGGCTTCTTCTTCACTAAAGCTTGGCCAAGGTGACATACCACTATTGAGCATTCGAATTCGCCTTCTTCACAATTCGCGCAGGTACTCCTACGGCGACCACATCATCGGGAATATCGCTCACCACGGCCGCACCAGCGCCAATGGTTGAACGACTTCCGATAGTTACAAGTTCCTTAACGGATGATCCAATTCCAATCCATGATTTGACTCCAACAGTTACTCCTCCAGCTAAGTTCGCGCCTGGGCAAACATGTACGCCGTCCGCTAACTTGCAATCATGGTCAACGCTGGAATTTGTGCTCACGATACAACCTCGTCCCAAGCTAGCCAGGGATTGTACGACAGCGCCCGCGAAAACCACGGTGCCCACGCCAAGCTTCGCGTACCGACTGACAACCGCCTTGGGATGTACGATGACAGGTAGATTCACGTTGAGCACAGTCAATTGATCGATCCATGTTAATCGCTTGACACTATCGCCAATACCAATAGCGGCTGCATCGTACATTTTATAATGAGTAAGGAAGTCATCCCAGGTTCCACCAAGCGACCATTGTTGGTTGGCAAGTGTGCCAGCCGTTTGAATCTCTCGCCAGCGCTGATCAAAAAAGACTATCTCGCCCCAGCCCGTTGCCTCAGCGGCCTCAGCAAGAACCTGTCCATGTCCACCTGCACCGAGAATTGCTAAACGACTCATTCTTCATTCCCAGTGAATTTTTCCATGGTCGCGTTTCCATCTTGGTTCACGCCAGACATTCCAAGGACGCGTTTTAGTGTGAGCCAGATTATCTTGAGATCCAACCAAAACGATGCGTTGTCTACGTACCAAACATCAAAGTCGAACTTCTGTTTCCAAGAGATCGCATTCCGACCGTTGACCTGAGCCCAACCGGAAATGCCTGGCCGAACTTCGTGACGTCGCAATTGTGTTTCGCTATAGAGAGGCAAATACTCGATCAACAATGGTCTCGGTCCGATCAGGCTAAGATCACCTTTGACGACGTTCCAAAGCTGAGGCAATTCATCAAGGCTCGTCTTGCGAAGAAATTTTCCAAAGCCGGTGAGCCTAACATTGTCGGGAAGCAATTCGCCGTCTTGACCCCGAGCGTCGGTCATGGTGCGGAACTTGTAGAGCTTAAATCGCTTGGTCCCCTGCCCTACCCTAGTTTGACGGAAGAGGATCGGGCTGCCCAGGAAGACGCGAACCAGCACACACAGCAGTAGCATCAACGGCCAAAGTACCGCTAAGCCTGAGACCGCTAGTACCAAGTCAACCATTCGCTTTAGGATGCCTCGACTGTATCGTTTGGATTTGTATTGCGCTGCGGCTTTCTCAAGCGATGTAACCCACTGTTCGCTCAAGTCATCTCGGTGAAACTGAGATTTAGCAAGTGCTCGAGCATTCTGCCCCATCACCTTTAGTTCCGCGCGATAAGCCAGTGCATGTACCAACGCCTCAGCAAACGCTTTGGGATCGTTGGGTTCGACTGCATACCCGCATTGATTCTTCTGAATCAACTCAGCCAGCCAACCCGGGTAGTTATTCAACACTGGAAGTCCTGCGCTAAGGTAGTCGAAGAACTTGTTGGGAGAGGTACCGTAATAAAAGGCGGGCACGTTGGCGAGGACTTGCATTCCCACGTCAGCAGAAGCCATTAAGCCCGCTAGTTCACTCTTGATTACGGAGTCCAAGAAAAGAACGTTGGTCAGCGATTGCTCAGCGGCACGTTTCTGTAAAGACTCTTTGAGCTTACCTTGGCCGATCAGTACGAACTTGATATCGTCGCGGCCTTGGCTCTTCAACTCAGCCGCGGCATCTAGCACCGCGTCCAATCCGTTAGCCACGCCATGCGTTCCGGCATAAATGGCCAATAGATCTGTATCACGAACTCCTGCGGGGCGCCATGGTTGGGTAGTCCCTTCAAAAATGTCTAGGTCGCAACCGTTTGGAACTAGATCGATGCGTTCGCGCGCGACTCCACGCCCAGCAATGCCATCAACAATACCCGGTGCCAATCCGATGAGTCGATCTGCCGATCGATAGCTGATCCATTCAAGCCAGTTCATCCCCAAAAGTATAAGCGGGTTCGTGATCACCTTCATCGCTTTGGGAAGTTCGGGCCACAAGTCGCGTACTTCAAAGACAAAAGGCTTTCGTAAGAGCCATCGCGATAGAATTCCCGGAATTCCCGCGGTTAGTGGTGTTGTTGTTGCAAAGACCAGATCAGATTTCTCGAAGAGGGCAATGCGAATGCTTCGCAAAGCGAATTTCAAAAACGTTCCCGTTCGCTTGGCAAAGCCGTCCTTGTTGGAATACCCCAAATCAAACTCAATGACATCGATACCGTCGACGTTGCCGCGCCGGCTTCCGCGAACGAAGGGGCCGTCCAACCCGGTCTTTCCGCCTCCCATGCTCCCACAGACCATTGTCACCGAATGGCCGCGCGCGATCAGCTTCTTAGCCATCGCGTAGGACCGTACAGCGCCAGCACCTTTGGGCGTCACGAAATGTTGGTGAAAATAGAGAACCTTCATTGCTTCTTCACCATTCCAAAGTCGTTTCTAGTTGACACGGTTCTGAAAACTGAAGCTCCAAGACAGGGCATTCTGTCAGTTCGAAATAGTAGCGAGACTCTTGGCCCGATGTAATTGTGCATGAGTCCAATCGCGAGCCACTTTTGACTCGCATCTTGAGCTTGGGATTTTCCTGTGTTTCAATCGTGATCGCCGATTCATCCTGTTGAGTTACGATCCAGTTGGCTGGCAGTAGTCGCCATCGCAAAACGGCCGTTTGAAAACTACCCTCAGCTTTATCAGTAACAATCATCGCTTGTGGCATTAGTTTGACAAGGCGATGATGCTTGGCTCCACGATCATCACAATAGCCAGCTCCGATACACTTCGCATCCTGGGAAACTTGAAGCGGTACTTTATCAATTGTCTTGAGCCAGCTTCCAAAGAGAAAGCGACTCAGCTTAGGCATTTGATCGCGACCGTCAAACTGAATTGTGTTGTGTCCCGCTGTTCCGCGTAACTTTTCGTAGACGGCTGTGTCGCAGTTGTAGCTGTAAGTCCCCGCGTCTCGAAGTACGTTTCTACCACTCAGGAATAGATCCACATGAAGTGCATCGCAGTGACTTGGACGAAACTTGAAGCGTGGGTACCTGAAAAGAAGTTTGCTTGTTCCTGACTGTAGGATGGCAAATCCTCCATCCTGTGAGTCGTGAGTACTATCGATCTCCAGCGGCTTGGCAGGCGGTTGAATCTTCAGTTTCAAAAGAAGTTGATTCGCTGACTCACAATTTGAATACGCTAAAGACTGAGTGAATAGAGCCGAAGCAAGTTGCACGCTTGGCCGAAAATCGCGATAGTCGCTGTTCACGAAATGGAAGAACCGGGCGCCATCATTGGCACCTGTGTTGGGTGCATCGCCAGAAACATCATCGACCATTCGGTACAACCATTCCGTTGCCTTAGCGGCTCGCTGGTATAACTGCTTGGAGAACGGACGCTGATCGGTCAACTTTCTCCAAAACTCGGCTAGGGACAGCGTATCCAACATCAAGCGATGGTAGTTAGTCGAATATTGGCTGAAGCTTCCATTCTCGCCGATCAGCTTTTGAACGCGATTCTCCAGCAGTCTCTCGCCTTGACTCTGCCAAGTCGCACCATGTTTGTTTCCAAGGCGGCTCAACCAACTCCCGCCAATGTAAAGACCTACGGCTTCTGACGTTCCGTGATTGTTGTCCTGAGCAATCGCATAAGAGACGGACGGCGCAATTCGCTTCAAATGCACTTCGACGAACTGTTGAAGATTGTCTGAGCAACCATCCCATTGTTGCAGAATAAACGATGCCAGAGCGATGTTCATCAGGCGTATCGACGCCTCTTGGCCGCACTTCCAATTGGGTCCAAGGTAGGGTGGGTTTTCGACACACCAATTTTCAATCCATTCGTTGAGTTTCGTCAGCGAATCGCGACTACCTTGGACAGCAGCGAGAGCAAAGCATGGAGCCCAGTCCATTCGGG
>CAUJKA010000368.1 GCA_963204965.1 Planctomycetota bacterium
GATACATGACGAATGTGCTCAACGAATTGGGAAGAGAACCCAACGTAATTCTGTTTCTAAGCGAGGAGTTCACGGGACCGGTCAGTTTTGTCGAGCTTTGGTTGGACACGATTCGCCAGTGGACTGCAAGCAGTGGCGTTAAGCCGGTCGTCGCGCTATACGCCACCAAAGATGTTACGGATGAGATTCTGTCGAAGCCTCACTACAACGAGATCATATCGCTGATCTACAATCGTTTCGGTTCTGAAGGCTGGTGGATTCAACCGGACGGAAGCCTGTACGCTCCTCAAGGTGGTAAGAACCTCGCACCGCGGCAATGGTCCAGACTTCTTAAGCCCAAAGCGCCGGGATTCGAGCAAGTCCATAAAGCGGTTCGGGAGTATCGACTGCGGTATCCGGAGAAGCCGTTCGTCTATCAAGGTTCATCTCAACATTGTTGGGCGAATCTACTTGGGGGCGGTTCGCTGGTTCCGTTGCCTCGAAATACAAATCGCGAACTTTTGAAGGCTATCGTCGTAATGAGGCCAATGGAGGATCGAATTGGTTTGTCGGACGATCGTGGAAACATGTTGGTCTATGCGACTCAGCCTCCTGTAACAACTGGAACGATTCGCGTAGTGAATATGGATACCGGAGAAACGAGCAGCGAGATTCCGCGGTCGCTAGAAAAGCCTGTGCTCTTTTGGATCACTCACTAAGAGGCAGACTTGGAAGTTGGAAAATCAATGAAGGCAGGATCAACATGAATTTGAAGAACATCGACCTCGCGCTGGCTGTTCGCGACTTGCTTCGAGAGCGAAATGCGAGGCTGGTGACGGCGGAGAGCTGTACGGCTGGCCAGATTGCTGCGACCTTGGCCTGCGTTCCTGGGATGTCTCAATGGCTTTGCGGCGGTTTCGTCGTTTACAGATCGACCAGCAAAGCGGATTGGCTAGGAATTCCGCGCCAGATTCTAGATGATCCGAAGCACGGTCCGGTTAGCCCCCTGGCAAGTCGTTTGCTCTGCGACGCAGCACTAGCTCACACTCCAGACGCGACGTGCAGTCTAGCAATCACCGGCGATGTTGGTCCAGGAGCTCCAGCAAGCACTGACGGAGTTTGCTTTGTTGCGGTACGCATGGGAAGCGATCATGAGCTTGTAGAGGCAAAGATCCAGCTAACTTGCCCCACGCCTCGAAATGCTGATGACATTCCCGCGCGAGTCGGACGGTTAGATGAAGCAACCGGTCGAGCGTTGGAGTTACTACTCAAGTGCTGATCGAATGCGCGCTGGAAAGTTCGATCGCGAGTCATCGTGGACAAGTGATTTTTTGGTAAGAAAATGGGTGGTAAGAAAATTATAACTTCAATCTTCTTACCCCTAATTTTCTTACCTTATTTTCGAGCATTGTAACGTGAGTGGAAGGTTCCGATTTGGCTAAGCTCTAATCGACTCTCCTTTCCCGCTAGATGAATTGAATGCTAGCGAGTAGAGGTTGCGTCATTTGGTCTTCATCTGAGCGTCTCGACTTTGCTAAAGGTAGTAGTTGTAGTCTCGGACCTTTAGCCTGACTGGGGAAATGACATGAGAAAAGCGCTTCAACATTTTGTGATGGGGCTGATAACTGGTTTTGTTCTCGTGAGCTCAAATGCTTTTGGTCAGAGTTCTGTAGCGGCCCAAAGGGTAGATGCTTTTCTCAGCCAAATTCAGATTCCTCCCGCAAACATTGAGCTCACAAAACAGCCGACCTGCACGATACAGGCCTATCAGTTACCGACAGAATTCGAGGCTTTAAAAGATGCGAAGTGGAATCCCATTGGGGGAGGATCAAGCGAAGATATCAAGACCGGGGAGAAGCGGTTTATCGAGATATAGTACGCCGAAATCTCAGCCTTTGTACTAGACGAGATCGAGCAACACGGAAAGCTAATAACTTCTGCATCAACCGCTTGGGGTAATGACGCCAAGTGCTCGGCTGAATGGAAGGTACCAGCCCCTAAGTCCACCAAAAAAGTCAACAAGATTCGCTCGCAGAGCCTTACGGTAGGACAGGATCGATCTCGGTCCAAAGAAAAGAAGTTCTTGAGTGTCGACTTCCGCGCGACCGAGTCCGAAATGGGCAAAAAAACATCTCAGCTTGAAGGCATTAGCAACACTTCGGTAACAACTGTAATTGGTTTTCGAGGCGATATGATTGCCTTACGATTCCATGGCGACGGTAACTCGTCCATCGTAACTATCGTAAAGTTAATTAATGTGAAATCGGCACCAACAACACCGGCAGGGGTTGTTAGAGCCTCAGCCGATCAAGCGCTTGGTGTACCTTCTAATGGGTTGAGGCCGTAGCCACCGCTGCCAAGCTGCCAAGCGGTGGAAGGAAGTACGAAAGACTTTGAGTCTATAGTCTCTTGTGCTAAATCCACCGTCTGGCGACGTTGGCTACTTGGCGGGCTGCTTGGCGTTGAGGATAGTAGTACTGGTCTTTCTTTGGACTAACTTCAACAATTGCTCCGGGGTAACTATCCGTGACCAGTTGAGAAAATCGGCGGCTTGCTGATCGGCTCGCGGTGGGGTCTCTAGCTGTAGTGAATCGACCTTGGCGCCCATGAGAACTGCGAAGCATCCAACTTCGGTCATCTCGGGCTCAGCAACTATCTTCATCTTGGATGACTTGAAGGACACAAGTGATCGCACTACATCCAACGCTCGGATGCAGTCGTAGACTTGACCGCTTGCCATCGTCGAACCCAACAACATGAGTCGACGACGGACTTGCGTCTGATACTTAGCCTCACCGCCCAAGGCGGTGATACCAACTCCACGCGGAACACACAGGACGAAGGCTTCGTTTTGTCCATTCAATTCGGAGATCCAACTCTCAAAATTGGATACCTTATCTTGAGTGTTTTTCAACAGCGCGGCTTCGTCTTTAAGAATGTCCTCGAACCCGTTGGCCAAGAAGTTGATATTCTCGTCAAATCCGGCGGCATCCTGAATGGCAAAGGTTACGTTCTTTACGGGCTTATTGTCGTCAGGCTGAAGTACGTAAAGTCGGAGGTTGATATCGGCTTGGCTAGAGTACTTGTAAACCGTCAAGCGAACTTTACCAAGGACCTTCTCCGCCAAGACTTTGGGCGACGAAGATTCGTTTGTTGTCGACGTTGACGGCCAGGCCCCAAACGTCTTGCTGCGCAACTCCTCAACAATTGACTCGGGCGAATGCGGCTTGTCGTTGGTGGCCAGCGTTGTAAAGTTCTCGTAGCAGCGACTAGTAGTTTCGTCTTCTGGAATCGCTGCCAGTACTTTCAATTCCTTCACCGTAAAGTACTTTTCGGCAAAGTTGTTGACGGGAGCATCAGAGTTCTTCAGCCACTTATTGAACCAACGCATCACGGGCATTTGCAGTTCTTGCGTGTCTACGTGACCGCCTTCCGTAATCGCGACGCCCAGCTTTTCAGGAGAGCCAAAATGGTCATAAAATCGTCGGACATTTCCATGCAAACGCACGACACCGTCTAATGGAAAAATGCTGTCCTTGTCCGTATTGCAGATCAGCAGCGGACGCGGCGCAACCAAGGCCGCAACCATTGAATAGTCCCAGCGGTAGCTGTTGACCATGTACATGCAATCGCAGTGTCCCTCGACACAACCATCGACGCAGTGATTTTGGAGATCTGTAATACCAGCTACCGGACATGCCGCTTTGATACGCGTATCTAGAGCTGCGATCCACCACGAGTACGCGCCTCCACCACTTCGACCGGTAACGCCTAGTTTGTCGGGATCAACGTCCGCTCGCGACTGAAGATAGTCCAGCGCGCGAACGCAATTCCAAGCTTCAGGGCCAGCCGCCGAAAAGCCTCGCGAATTCCACCACCACATATCTAAGTGATGTGTCCCGTGGTGCTTCCCCTCGATCTCGCCTAGCTGCACTGAATCCAACACCATGCAAACATAACCGTTTCGTGCGAACCAAGCGCCATGGTGTTGGTAATGAGTCTTATTTCCGTAGCTGATTCCGTTCTCCTTGACGGCACCATGACCGCAAAGATAAAGCACCGCAGGCACTCGCCCCTTAACATTCTTAGGAACGTAAACGTTGGCGGTGCAATAAAGGCCGGGTCGCGATTGGAAATGGAGATTCTCGACAGTAAACTCAGGGTGAGTCAGAACGTTGGTAACCGTCGCTTTGAGATCCGTCTTTTCGGGCAGTGGATCAAGTCCCAGCATTTCGCGAAGCTGCTGACGGTATACTTCTTGCTGAACATCCCAATCCTTAAGCTGCTTGCCAAAGTCGCTCCACTTGCTGCTCAGCATCTCTGTCTCGGACTTGACCCAATTGGCAAACATCCAGTCGCCGGCCGTCGGCTGCTTGGGTAACTTTCCGAAGCTGTTACGATACGCGGTCGTATAAGGGTTTTCGGTCAGCGATTGTGAATTGGCTGTGGAGCATGTTGCAATTGAGATGCTAACTAACCACAGAAACAATCGGAGCGAACGCAGCCGAGAAATTGTGGCAACTAGACGACGGTGGGGTAAGCTGAGGTTCACTTACGAATCTCCTCATGAAGGTGGGGAGTCGTCAGGATAGCAGATGTGAATCGCAATTGGAAGAATTGAGGGAAATGTCGTTTAACGGCAAGCCGCGGGCGACTGAGCATCGTTCGCCCTCGAATGCAACTACTGCATTCTCGCTTGCCTCCAACGATTCACCACCAAATAAGTCAGTGCAAGCGTCGCGATCATGTAGAAGAGCTGATTCGGAGTTCGACTTGTCCACGTTCGCCAAGGCCATGCAAAGTCGAAGAAGACCGTGTTAAGTCCAAGATAGATCCACGCAGCGGTAACCAAGCTCACCGATGCAAATGCACGGACTGTCGAGTTTCGATAGCTTCGCGCAATGAACTCGGTTGACACATACAGAGTTAACACCGCTGGAAGGGCAGCGATCAGTAGCCAGCCTTCTGTCATTGACAGCTTGATGGGCTCTTTAAAACAGAACTCGCGCAATGACTTCAGGATGATGGGTACGGCTGCAATCGGTAGCAGCATCAAATAGGGCCAGAATCGACCGCTGACACTACAGGCTATTGGCAAGACGATCATGACCAAACCGTATTGTGCGTAGACGACCAAAATCGGTGCGGTTTTCACAATGGAGAACTCGGCAACCACCAAGAGAATTACATGCAATCCACACAACACGATTTCCCATGAGGGAGTAAGGCTGATCGTTGTCGTGGACGGCTCATTAATCCAATGGCGATTTACCCAAACTCCGCAACCCAGTACAGCACCCCATACGCAGCCGAAGGTGGTCTCCATCATGTTCCACCAGTTGAAGTTCTTATAGATCCACGACCAAGAATTGGCGGCCATCGCTTCTGCGTTCCATGCATGGAAAGCTTGTACTGATTGTCCCAGAGGAAATCCTAGCCCGCCTGCTAGCAGTCCCCACAGAGCTAAGCGCCAGGCCATGGAATCGCGACGTACGATTCCGCAATATCCAACCAGCGTAAGCCAAGCTGCAAGAACGCCGCCCCAAACTTCCGGCCGCGGCTTGAGCTGCGCATCAGGTTCAAACGCCCAGCTATCGGAGAAGTAGATCCAAGGGAGGATTTTGTTGGCGGGATCGAACGGCGAGTTCAACAATTGCACTCCGACAAAGAACATGCCGAACATGGCAGCTTGTAATAGGATCATTTCCCAAAACCGGTACTGCAATC
>CAUJKA010000369.1 GCA_963204965.1 Planctomycetota bacterium
TGGGAGCACAAGCCGCCAAAAGAACCGCAGTCGCTAGTTTTGATGTTGCACAACTGTACGATTGGGGGCAGGAAAACTTTGAATTGAAGGGATTTTCATAACCCGATGCGTTAGCGAGGGACGTCTTGGATTTGGCCGGAAACCTCGCAAAAAAGCCGGTCCCTCGCTAACGCTTCGGGTTGTGATTCAAGCAACAAGCCATAACGCTTCGGGTTGCGAAAGAGCCCCAACGTTCAACATCAAAACTAGCGACTGCGGTTCAACCCAACATCTTGAAACTCCGCCGAAACTGACTTCTTCTAAAATCTGCGGCGGTTTGCTCGGCAAAGCACAACTATTGAAGTAAGACACGAGCAATTGTGAATGCTCCTGGACTATTCCAATCCATTTGTGAGGGAGAGTGAAAAATGGGAAGCTAACTGCATCTCGCGCGACGTCGATTCTTAACTGGTTCAGCAATGACAGCCGCCGTCCGCTCGTTCAATTACTGCGGCTAGCGCCTGCGGTTCAACAAGTGATCGCTTACAACCCTTTTCTCAGGAAGTACTAATGAAAATCAAATGCCTTACGCTAGCTATGCTGCTGGCCATGTCGACACAAGTTAACGCTCAAGGTCCTGGTGGTCGCGGCGGACAAGGAAGCCCCGGTGGGCAAGGCGGTGGCGACGATCCTATCGCAAGACTAATGGCTCTTGATAAGAACAGCGATGGTAAGCTGACTGAAGATGAGTACACCGACAGCCGCTTAAAGCCTCTACTTGAACGAGCCGATGCGGACAAAAACAAGATTGTCACTCGTGAAGAGCTAACCGCACAGATGCAGCGCGAAGGTCAAGGCGGTGGTCGAGGAGGTCCTGGTCAAGGAGGTCCTGGTGGTCCCGGCGGAATGGGCGAAGGCGGTCGAGGCGGAGGTCGTGAAGGTGGCGGCGATCGCGAAGGTGAGGGGCGTGGAGGTCGCGGCGGTGGAATGCGTGGAATGATGATGCGCCCGGGAATGGTCTTGCCCGATTTCCTAGTTCAAGAGTTAAAGCTCTCCGAAGAACAACGCTCGCAGTTGGCCAAGCTTCAAGCCACTGTCGATGCCGAACTTGCAAAGATTCTCAATCAAGATCAACAAGCTCAGCTCAAGCAACTTGGCGAACGTCGGCCTGAGGGCGGTCGCGGTGGCTTTGAAGGTGGTCCTGGCGGCTTTGGTCCCGGAGGTCCTGGGCAAGGCGGTCCTGGTCAAGGTGGGCCTGGTGGACAAGGTGGCCGCCCCGGCCCTGGTGGTCCTCCTGGCGGACCTGGCGCCAACAACGATTTCAAGCCCGGCGAAGGACGCCCCAAGACATAAACGGTCGATCTCCAAGTTCCCAAAAACGATTCAGCGGTCTTGCGACATTCACAGTTGCAAGTCCGCTCTTTGCATGGTGCTCCAGTAGCTCCGTTGTAACATTCCGCTCATCTACCCACTTGCATTGTTATCCGTGATTTCAAGGGAAGTAGTAACTCCATGCTTCAACAATCTTGCCTCGATTCGTTCTCTAGCGTATTCCATTCAAGGCATCTACGACTGGCTGCCTTGGTAACTTGGATGACATGTCAAGTCATGTGCACAGCCAAGTCGGATCAATTTGAATTTGATCACGAGAACGTACTCGGCACATCGCTTGAGCTGCGCGTTGATTGCGATTCGATTGAGACAGCTCGCCAGTGTGAACAGCTTGCCTTAGCCGAGATCGACCGACTGAGCGGCATCTTCAGTACCTACGACGCTACCAGTCAGCTTGCGATATTTAACAAGCTAGCCGTTGGGCAATCGATGACTGTCTCTCCCGAACTGCTCGTGTTACTTAAACGCTGTGAAGCTTGGCAAGCAACTTCACACGGCGCATTCGATCCAGCCGTTGAAACGCTGACTTCCAGATGGAAACAAGCGGCTCGCGAAGGCAAAGTTCCCGCCGATGATGAATTGGCTCAGATTGTTAAACGAGTAAAGGTCAAGCATTGGTCGATTGACATGGCCTCCCAATCGAAAACGCGACTTTCCGCGGAACCACTAACGCTGTATGCTATTGCACAAGGCACGATACTTGATGCGGCTGCCGATCAAATGCGCTCGCAGTACACATCGCAACAACTTCGTGGGGCAACCATTAACATCGGCGGCGATATTCGCGTGATTGGTCAGATGAATCAAGTTGTTAGCATTCCACATCCATCGCATGATGCCATTGGCGGCAAGCTGATATCGCAAGTGACGCTTAGCGATTCCGCCATCGCGACTAGCGGCACCAGCGAGCGAAGCTTGAAGGTCGCAGATAAAAGTTACTCGCACATCTTCAGTCCATCGACGGGGCTTCCATGCAACGAAGTCTTGTCCGCATCGGTGATCGCCGAAAATGCCGAGACCGCGGATATTCTCGCAACGATTTGCTGCGTACTACCAACGTCCCAAGCCATTCGACTCGTCGATTCCCTTCCCGGTGCGAAATGCATGATCTTTACGCTCTCCGGCGCGATCGTTTACTCAGAGAACTGGCCCAGTGCGCTACAGGAAGGTACAAAACTAGAAGGCACAAAAGAAAAGACTCAATCGACTGACGACAAGACTTCTTTAATAGCTACCAAAGCTGTAGCGACACCGCATGAATTTCAACTCGAGTTTGAGATTGCCAAGTCTACCGAAGGAGGTCGATACCGTCGGCCCTATGTGGCAGCTTGGGTTGAAGACAAGGACGGCTTTCCAGTTAAAACGCTCAGCCTGTTTCTCATGGAAAACAATCCAGGACCTCGCTGGCACCGCGACTTGCGACGATGGTATGCCAGCGATCAAGTTCGTTTGTTGGTCGATTCCAGCAAGCTGATCGGAACGGTCTCTAAGCCGACTCGCAACCCCGGAGCCTACAAAGTGGCCTGGGATGGAACGGATGATCATGGCAAAGCGATTGCCGACGGCGAATACACGCTCTACATCGAAGCGGCTCGTGAACACGGATCCTATCAATTGATGAAGCATCCATTTTCGCTCGGTAAAAAAGATTTCAACGAGAAGCTCAAGGGCAATGTCGAGATCAAAGAGGCCTCGTTCCGCTACACCAAGAAGCCGTAGTCGAAAGGTCTCCGTCGGATGACGAATACTCAGCACAAAGCTGCCGCCGGGTCGAAGCGATTTCATCGATTTGCAGCGAAGTGGTTTCGCTGGCTGCACATCTATCTATCGATTTTTTCGCTAGCAGCGATCCTGTTCTTTAGCGTGACCGGATTTACGCTCAATCATCCCGATTGGTTTTTTGCCGAGCACACCGATCGGATCGAAGGACAACTGGAC
>CAUJKA010000370.1 GCA_963204965.1 Planctomycetota bacterium
ATCAGGTAACGGGGAAACTGAATCGTTCCTTGATTTAGAACTGACAGGTGAAGTGGATTGTTGCTCATGATTGCCTCGTGTAGTTTTTGCAAGGCTGTAGTTGGTGTCCGCTGCCTATTGATCCGAAGAGTCGAGAGGACAGTTAAACGTTTCCCAAACGTGGTTTCCGTAGTCAAAGGAGCACAATTGGTGCGAAAACCTAGACAGTTAAGTCTTCACCGAGTTCTAGAAGCTTTTGTGCAATCTCGTTCATCTTGCTGTCCACATCAACATTTAGCTTGGCTTCCTTCTGCTTAGCATCGAGAAACAAAGCGATAGCAATAAAAGGAAGGCAGCCGATTATCGGAAGTGACATACAGATCAGGATTCCCAGAAACACGATTCGTGGAGTGCCTTCTTTCGGCGGAATGCCCCAGCTTTCAAATTTAGCAATGGTCTGTTTCAGCGAGTCCATAACTGTGACCACCTTCCGGCTATTTCCGAGACTTACGAGTTCACGGCGTAATTCAGTCACTTTCTCTTGTCGCTTCATCTCCTCTTCATGCCGCATTTTTTCCAATTCTCTTAGCCGAAGCTGCTGACGCTTTGCTTCTTCTTCAGCCCACGCCAAAGCTTCCTGTACTTCCTTTACTCCACGAAGCTTTTCCTGCAAGCTATTGATGTTCCGAACAACTTTGTCGAAGGCAGCTTTGTTTTCTCGCCCTCGTATTACCGACGTTCCAATGCCATTTTTTTGGACCGTCGAAATCACGCCTTGCAATAAGAAATATCTTGATGAGTACGGGACATCAGACTCTTTCTTGCTGCACTCCCTCACTAAGTTTTCTGATTGGTAGATGAACTCTTCCAATTGTGCCTGGACCTGATCTCGCTTGAGCATCTCCTGTTGAATTGCGAGGGCATCTGAGAGGTTCTGGCGTATGTCGTCCATCGTGAACCCGATGGACTGCATCGTGCCTTGCATCTCCATTAACAAACCGGTTTGCAATGCCTGAAATGCAACACTTGCTTGAGCCGCTGCACGTGTCTTCGCCATCTCGCTGTAAGTCTCGTATTGAAGACTTGAAGGCTCCACGCCGGGAGGGAGAGGCATCCGATTGTCGAAGTGTGACGGTGGCAGTGTCATAAGAAAGTCTCTCAGGTTTGTCTGGCGATTCTCAGCGGTACGTTGCTTTACTAAGCGAGAGCCGACTTAAAACCGGCTCAGCGGTTCCCTTTGTTGGTGTCCGCCACAATTTCTGGACCGGTTTTGGCTTTGTTCTCGCTTAGGGATGTGTGGCTCGATCACAGCGACGGTTTTCGCCGTTAAACTGGGCAAATCATGGAAATGCCCGGACACACAACCGCCCTAAATCAACGCCTGATTGAGTTCAATTCCGGCGATTTACAAGCTCGTGAAGAAATTATCGCCCATACCTGCGAACGGCTTAGGCTGAGAACGAGACAGATGCTGCGATCCTTCCCAAACGTTTCCAGATGGTCACAAACGGATGACGTTCTACAGAATGCCATGATCCGATTGCACAAGTCGCTCGCACAAGTAAAACCAGAATCGCCAAAGCAGTTTTATGGGCTTGCTGCGACCCACATTCGAAGAGAGTTGATCGACCTTGCCCGGCACTTCAATGGAGCCGAAGGCGTTGGTGCAAATCATGACACGAACGATGGCGAGCCAGTAAAACAAATAGCGGACACCAGCTACCGACCTGAATCGATTGAAAGTTGGACTGAGTTTCACTCGGCAGTTGATCAACTGCCAGAAGAACAACAAGTTGTTGTTGGATTGGTTTGGTATGAAGGGATGAGTCAGCCAGAGGCATCCCAAGTGCTGGGGATCTCATTGGCCACTCTCAAAAGACGTTGGCAATCAGCACGACTGCAATTGTCGGAACAATTAAAAGCACACTGGGTTGATTGATGAAAAATCGTGATGACATCATTGCCGACTTGCTTCTTCGCTGGGAGGAATCCTACGAACATGGCAATGATGTTACCGCAACTAACTTGTGCAAAGACCATCCTGAATTGACTGATGTTTTGCAGTCGAAAATTAACGATTTGAAAAAGATGTCCTGGATGACCGATGGAGAGAACGAGTGCGATGAATCCGCTTCAGACGAACTCCTGAATAAGACTTTAGGTGATCGATATCGAATCGAATCACTTATTGCTCAAGGTGGATTCGGACGTGTGTACAAAGCATTCGACCCAGAGCTTGAACGACATGTTGCAGTCAAAGTCCCTTCAAGAACCGGTGAATCCAACGGTCAAGTCGAATCACTGGTTGAAGAAGCTCGTCGAGTTGCCAAGTTGCGTCACCCCGGCATCGTTTCAGTACATGATGTTGGCAAGGATGATGGAAGCTATTTCATTGTCAGCGAATTGATCAACGGAAGCAGTCTTGCGGAGATCATCGCAACGAAACGGCCATCAACAAGAGACAGCGTCTTACTTGTCGCAGAGATTGCCGACAACCTCCAAGTTGCACATGAAGCTGGCTTTGTTCATCGAGACATCAAGCCTGCTAACATCTTGATCGATGAAAAAGGGAAGCCGCTGATTACTGACTTCGGCATCGCTTCAACACATGATGATAAAAACGCATCGACCAAAGGCACGTTGCCCTATATGTCGCCTGAGCAGGTTGCCAATGAGCCACAACTTATTGATCGAAGAGCCGACATCTATTCGCTAGGTGTTGTCCTCTACGAATTGTTGACTGGAGAGTCTCCTTATTCAGCACGCACACCGGGAACTTTGCGAGAGCAGATTCTCTTTCGCCAACCAACACCGATAGCAGCAAGTTCTATTTCTCTGCCTATTCAGAACGTTTGCCTGAAGTGTCTGTCGAAGCACCCTGCTGATCGATTTGAATCCGCTGATGAATTGGCTTTAGAACTGCGGCAAAGCCTGACAATCAAGGAAGCAAGCAATTTCAGCAGAATGTCGAAATGGCTGATGGTTCTTGCCGGTGTTGCGGTTGTCGCCACACTATCCTATGCAGCGGGGAGCCGATTCGGAAAACAGAATTTAACTCCCTTGCAAACGAGTCCAACGTCAATTCAATTCGTCGCCAACAACGTCATGAATTTCGATGGGCGAACAAGAATCGTTACGAAGTTGAAATCGTTCTATCCATGCACGTTGGAATGCTGGTTTCGAATCGAGGAGTACGATTCCAAGGTTAGTCCGCAAGCGATCATCGGGAGTGATATACCCACCAAGCATGGACTGAGCATGGGGATTTCGACGCACGTGCCATTTGCTGAAACCGTTGATCAGACTTTCTTTGCCCCAAAGTCAGTGTCGATAAAGTCTTGGATTCATCTAGCGGTTGTCTTCAGCGAGTCAGAAACTCGAATCTATCTTGATGGTGAGCAACAGTTGATCGGTCCTCCCACCAAACCGCATGGTGATGTGGTCTTTGTCGTTGGAAACATTGGACTCGACAATCCCCTCTGTTATTTTCATGGACAGGTTCGAAGCATCAGGATTTCCCGTGGCGAGGAATACACCTCCGACTTCACTCCAGACGAAGACTTGACGGCGAATGAAGCCACCGAGTTGCTCTACACAATCAAATCGATTAATGGAGATGCAGCCAAAGATCTGAGTGGCAAGGGTAACGATGGGACGGTGGAACGCATAGAGATCTAGGAAAAATCGGACCTCAGACCATGCAGGATTGAAGTGGGAAAATCGGAATAGGGTGCGGAGCCAACGAGGTGCATACACATGATGATCTCCGAGCCCAATTTGCGTCCGAAAGTTATGACGACCGGATGTTGACTGGTTCTTTTTGAGGCTTCGTGAATACCGCTACATGTTGACTTTGGGCTCGGGAATGTTGACTTTCGATTTTGGCTGGCACTCGTAGCTAATGTGGAAAGTCGATTTTCCCTGCAAAAACCATGTGTCCACGACCAAATCCAGATTCCCCCCGCCTCCACTCCAAGCCGATTTGCGATTCATCGCAAATCGGCTTTTTTTATCACCAGCGTCAACGCGATTGACCAGTCAGATTGGATTTCAATCGCGAATCCGATGTCACGAGGGCAAGGATTATCGTTCAAGATCCCTTCTCAACTGAGGCACGAAGGGGAGAAGGGTTGGGGTGAGGGGCACATAACCTGTTGCGACTTAGTCACACGCAGCGATTCCAATGCACTGGGGCAAACTAGCAGTCTTGCAAGCATTCATCGAACCTCACTTTGCCCTGAACCGTTCACTCTTTCATCGACTTCCTTGAACTTCGAAATCGAAACGCGCAGACCAGTTGTAATTGTCGGCCACGATGCCCCCACAAAGTCTGCCGCCTCCCAACCACGATTTGCGCTTCGACAATTCTTAGGGCTACTCGCGAAGTCGCCTCCCCTAACTACTTTTCGAATGTGAGACTTGTCACCATCCAACTGAGTGAAGGACGGATCCCTGCCTGATGAAAGTTCAGCACGGTAAGTATCAAGACACCATTCTTTTACGTTTCCATGCATATCACGAATATTCCACGAATTCCAAAGCTTGCTTCCTCCGCGAATTGGCGCGAAGTTCTCGCCACCGAAGTGGCAATAGCGTATTAGCTTAAATGGATCATTTCCGTAGCAGTATGTACTGCTATTTCCGGACCGACACGCATACTCCCACTGAGCCTCGGTTGGAATTCGCACTCGCCAATCTAACGGCAATTCACTTTCGAGTAACCTTGATAGCTTGTTACAAAACTCAATCGCATCAGTGTAACGAATATTCACAGCGGGCAATTCGGGAATTGAATCGATAATTTCAGAGGGTATCTTCTCGGACCATGGTTCAGTTAGCATTATGCGCTTCCATTCAAACTGGGTCGCTTCAAATTGCCCCATCCAGAAGCCACTCGTGAATTGAACTTTTACTTGCGATTCATCTTCATCACGTTCGGGTTCAGTTATCGGTGAACCCATTGTAAATTCACCTTTAGGACACCAACAGAACGACATTGCCTTGATTAGCCGAGTTTCACCAGCAAATGATCCTTCAAAATCCGCTTCTTTAACTCTTGCTTGAATGGACACGACAAGAACGGCAAGGATGAAGCACATTACTAGATTCCTTTTGATCTTTGGGCAATTTTCAAAAGTCCACTTTGTCTACGCGAATTCCGAAATCCGTTTCGCAAAACAACACTCACTCAGAACTTTCAGTAAAGCATGACTTGAATGCTTTGTCACCCTTCTCAATAGGGATTGCAGCCAAATACTCACCTTCAAGAGAAAAGTAGATTGGGAACCGCGGTATGAAAGTGGCACCGCCGGATTGCTGACGGTTAACTATCGCTACCCAAACATAGTCTCCTTTTTCTTCATCTACCGTCTGTAAGAATACGCGTTGGATCTGCCAAGTGGAATTTGGCTTGCTTACTAGAACCTTGCCATCCGACATGAGGCGTTGCATAGATCTAAATACAACAGACTTAGATATTTCTATGGCCTTATAGTTCTTTCCATCCCATTTCTTTTTTTTTTGGAATACAGGCTCCGTCAAATCTACAGAAAACACCGGTTCCCCTATTTTCCTGATGTCGCTACCCACATCAAACTCTTCATAGATTGTATGGGACTTTACACCATAGCCATCGGGCTTTCTCAAATGCCAAATAGAAGATTGGATGTCGCTCTCTTGAGGAGCTATTATTGCAGCAAGAATCAGTAGTATTGTTCGCATGATCTTCTTTTAGTTCTGTCTTGATGAACTGCCGTTTGTCGGCATCGGATCGGAAATGATCGTCAGGAAATTATTCGCTTTATTTCGCTGCAGCAAGAACATATCGTTTAAAAACGGCCGGGTTCGGTGGATTGACGTATGGCTTCGGTGTCAAACTGCATCAGTTCGAGAAGCTTATACGGTCCTTACTACTAGCGTTTTGGTGATCGTTCCGGCGTGCCCGCGCTGTTCGCTCACTTCAAGCAATGAAAGTGCGATCCATTACGGCGCTGCCTGTGTAGGTGAAATTTGTCGGCTCATGTCATGCATTGTAACTCAAGACATGAATGCATTAAAGCGCCCAGCCATGATGGCAGACTTTCCATCCAGCCTCCATTTGGGCCGAAGGATTCAATATATCACAGCTATTTCACTACCTTCCAACCATCGATGGGCTTCACTGTTGCACAACTTGGCCCACCATCTTTGCCTGTGCCGGGAATCGTCCCTTGCAGCACTCGCTTTGGCTTTTCCAGCACAGTATCGATCATTTCCCAGGTAATACCTTCCAATGGAATTTTGATTCGACGCTGCCAACAACTGTCGAATTGCCCCGCCGACTTTCCGATGTCAACGTAAATGAATCGGCCAGTTGGCGGACCTTGCGCGATTAAGCCGCTAAAGTTTGGCGATCCATCAGCTCGATTGCCTTTGACAGTGATGTTGCATTCAAGTGTAAGTTTGCCTGTCTTCGATCGTTGCACGGCAATGGTCTTGTAGTCATTGCCTTTACCCTCTTGAATGCCGAAATCCACTCCAGGTGGAGGATCGACCAAGACTATCCTTAAAGGCACAACGACTTCTGTTTTGGGTTCTTTGGGCATTTTACTTCTCTTCCGCTCCGTAAAACACAGCTAACCAAACGGTTGGCTCACCAGGCGTGGTCCACTCGACCCGATGTCTTTGATGTGCTGCGATGTTGATGCAATCACCGGGCTTCAACTCTTTCGGTTCACCGTCAATCGACAATCGAGCTGCCCCCAATAATACAATAACCCACTCATGTTGATCTTGGTCATACCAAAAGCCTTCTGGTGAAGCGTGACCATGCGATACAATACGCTCGATGCGCAAATTGTCTGCTTCGAGCAATGTGCTGAATAGCTCGTTAGGCAGGTTCGTCGGGAGGTCGGTGAAGAGGTTGGAGGTCATGTCTTCTCTTGATTGAACGATTGAATGAGCAACCATGAATGGAAAGGAGGCAGAAATGAATGTCAAGAGCCCAACAAAGCTGCTCTCACAAGACAGTTTCTTGTTGTTTGCTACTCGAAGCTCGAGAATGTTCGCGTATGGCCTGCTATCCGTCGTGTTGGTGATCTATTTAGCCGAAATCGGGCTTCAAGAATGGGAGATAGGACTCTTACTTACATTGACTTTGGTTGGTGACACAGCCATCTCACTATTGCTCACTACATCGGCCGATCGATTCGGAAGACGACGAACCCTAATTGTTGGCTCGATTCTGATGGTGCTGGCCGGAATCGTCTTTGTTTCGACGGGCAATCTAGTCTTGCTGTTGGTTGCTGCAACAATTGGCGTCATCAGTCCAAGCGGAAACGAAATTGGCCCGTTCTTATCCGTTGAACAGGCCGCGCTGTCGCAGATCGTTAGTGATGAGAAGAGAACTGGTGTATTCGCTTGGTACAATCTGGTAGGTTCCTTCTCAACAGCACTGGGTGCCTTTGCTGGCGGTTTGATTGTCGAAGCATCGCAGAGATTTGGCTTGATCGGTGAGGCTGCATTTCGCCCTGTCTTGTGGGCATACGCTTCCATCGGAGTGATTCTCATTGGCGGTTTTTCTCTCTTGACATCGGCAGTCGAAGCCCAACGCGAGAATAGACCGCCCTCACAGACCAAGACGCTATTGGGGTTACACGAATCCAAACAGATCGTTTTCAAACTATCTTTACTATTTGGGCTTGATGCATTCGGCGGAGGCTTTGTCATTCAGAGCGTAATCGCCTACTGGTTTTACGTTCGTTTTCAACTGGACCCAGCGATCTTGGGGACGATCTTTCTAGTCGCCAACCTTCTAGCGGGTGTTTCAGCACTCGCAGCCGGTTGGCTCGCAAGACGCATCGGATTGGTCAATACGATGGTATTCACACACCTGCCGTCGAACGTGCTATTGATTCTGGTGCCGATGATGCCCAATCTCTACTGGGCTGTTGGATTGCTGTTGCTGCGGTTCAGCATTTCGCAGATGGACGTTCCAACTCGCCAAGCATATACGATGGCAGTCGTCCATCCGGATGAACGATCCGCAGCAGCTGGCATCACGGCAGTTGCTCGGTCTGTGGGCGCTTCGATCTCACCGATGCTCGCCATTCTGTTGGTTGGAAGCTCGGGACTAATGAGCACACCATTCTTTCTCGCGGGAGGGCTAAAGATCGTCTATGATCTATTGCTCTATCGTGCGTTTACGACCGAAACAGACAGATCAACTCAAGACATTTGATTTTGGCTGGCAGGTAAACAAGCTTAATTGACTGCGAATTCGTTGGCCTCAAAAAAACTGGAGCACAAACATGTCCATAGACCGCACCAGCTTCGAAACCCTTTACGACGGCCAGCCACGTTGGGAAATCGGTAGACCGCAAAAGGCACTGCTTGATATTGCCGATCAAATCACCGGCTCGATATTAGACTCCGGTTGTGGAACAGGCGAGAACGCCCTCTTCTTTGCTAAACGAGGCCATAGAGTCACGGGCATCGACTTCCTTGAAGAACCAATCAACATTGCAAAACAGAAGGCAGTCGAACGAGGGCTAACGGCAAACTTTATGGTGATGGACGCACTGACACTCACAGCTTTTCCTGAAATCTTTGACACTGTGATTGATAGCGGCTTATTTCATGTCTTCTCAGATGATGATCGAAATCGCTACGTTGATGGCCTAGCTTCGGTCCTTCGGCCGAGTGGTCGGTTTTATCTCTTGTGCTTTAGCGACGATGAGCCGGGAACCATTGGTCCACGTCGAGTATCAGAAAAGGAAATTCGAGAGACTTTCGCCAAAGGGTGGCAAATTGAGAGCATCGAGCGATCGAGGTATGAGGTTCGACCGGATCCTAATGATCCGAGTTTCAAGGACGGGGGACCGAAGGCATGGTTCGTGGTTGTACGTAGAGTTATCATTTGAGGGCATTGCTTACAAAACGTAATGGTGGTTCGACCAAAATGCATTACCACGACGACCAAAAACTTGAGCAATCACCCGTCGTTGCCAATTGCTGCATGAATCGTGAGCGCGACCTGAATGGGACAAACGGCTACGACGTTGAACTTGGCTTCCAACCGCTCAAATTTCTTGATGACAAAGTTGTCCAAAACGGAATGGCCCGATGGCTGGATTTATGCTGTGGCTCAGGTAAGGCATTAATCCAAGCAGAAAACTTTATTAGGTGTGATCGCTTGCCCATTGAAATTACTGGAGTGGACTTAGTGGGCATGTTCGTGGCTCATAGCTCGAGTCAATTGACTCTGATCGAAGCTTCGCTTTCGGCTTGGAGTCCAGTCGGGTCTTTCGATCTAATCACCTGTATCCATGGGCTGCACTACATCGGTGATAAGTTAGGACTGGTCTCGCGCGCCTGTTCTTGGCTGAACCACGATGGGCTATTTGTAGCAAATCTTGACACAGGTAATTTGCGACTGAATCCAGGCGGAAAATCGAGCCGAGCCTTTGCCAAAGTGTTGCGTCAAGCTGGTGTTGAGTACCAACCTCGCAAAAGATTGTTGAGATGCGAAGGCCATCGAGGACTGTCGTTGCCTTTTACTTATGTTGGAGCCGATGATGAAGCTGGTCCCAACTATACCAAACAACCGGTTGTTAACTCGTACTACGAACAGCGATGAGGTTTGATCTGCACTGGAAAAAAGCAATCAATCTCGAAGCTCCTCGATAAAGTCTTCGACAGCGGCGATGTAGTGTTTCTTATTCGATGGATAGATCGAATTGTGGTTGCCTTTGGGGAATCGAACTAGGCTCTTTGACTTGGAGCCAGTCCACTCCAAATTCCGTTCGGCGTGAGAGATGTCGATCAAGCCATCGTTCTCGGTGTGCAGGATCAGCAGCGGATTGGGGTAACTGGATAGCTTTAACTGATGATCAAAATACTTCGCAACCTCGGCCCGCACATCGGATTCGCTGATCCCAGAGAATTCAAGATCGGCATAGGTCAAAAAACGCTCACTTGGGTCGGCGATTCCACTTTCGATGATCAGTCCAGCGATGCTCGGCTGTCGATAGGCGAGTTCGATAGCGTACAACGACCCAATCGATCGACCAAAGACAATCGCTTTCTCAGGAGCAATGCCGACAGCTTGCATTACCGCTTCGCCATCGTCGAGCATCGCGACAAGTTCTGCTTGCCCCGATGAACCTCCGTAATCTCGGTATTCGATGAACAGTTGGTTCAGGCCCATCTCATCAAAAACATCGGTCATGAAAGGCACGTAATCAGCCACCGCCTCGCCGTTTCCATGAAAGTGAATCAAAGTGAATGCACTTGGGTCAACCATTTTCTGATAACAGGCCAACTTGACGCTGTTAACGTTAACCCAAAATGGTCGTCTTAGTTTGCGATCTTGTGGGAACAGATACTTCCCGCTAATCGCTTGGTGATCAAGTATGCTAGTCATTCAGAGCCTCGATGTATCCACTCCCGAGTTGGTTTCACTGGCATCCCTAGTCCATTGTACAGTGTCTTTCAGTACAGTGTCTTTCAGTACAGTGTCTTTCAGTACGGTGTCTTTCAGTACGGTGTCTTTCAGCCTTACAAGCTTCAGCATCAGGCCACTGGAAGAGAACAAGCCCCGAGAGTTGTATTACAATTGATTGGAAAGTGACCGCATGATTTCTCGGATTTCATGATTCATAGGTCGATCATACGACGGCTGAGACTAAAAATCACCTTTTGCAGTTGGTAGTGTACCCATGTTGAATCATCTCTTCAGCCCAATCAATTTCTTGCATCGATCCAGATACGCGAGCTCAGTGAAACTCTTTGTGCTGACTCTATTGCTCCAATTCACTTTCAACCTGTTTGCCGACGAGCCAACGGCGGTACAAAAGTGGATTAGCCAGTCGGCGATTCCTATCAACCAGTCGGATCTTAATCTTGGCAAGTTGGACCAAACACTGTCGCGGATGAGCATTGTTGGCCTTGGCGAAGCGACCCACGGCCAGCACGAGTTCTTTGAATTTAAGCGATTGCTCACGATGCACCTCATCAAGAGGCACGGATTTCGTTTGGTAGCTTACGAGGCGAGCGTCACACGTACCATCGCCGCTAATGACTATGTTGCTGGCAAGAGTTTGGATCTCACAGCTGCGACACGCGGACTGGGCATGCTGATTTGGCATGTTCATGAAAATAGCGAATTGCTGAAAGCGTTGCGAGAATGGAATCAGTCGGCTGGCCCCAACGATCAAGTCCGTTTGATTGGGGTCGACGCGCAAGACATGTCCGCCGCTCAGAAACGCTTAATTGGATTCCTTCCTGCAGGTAGTCAAGCGATGATCGAGCGAATTCAAGCCACATCGAAGCGCTCTCAGGCAGCGCTAAACGAATTGATGGCGGGTCGACCGGCCGAATGGGAAGGGGCTAGCAAGGAGATTGAGCAGCTTGGAAAGGATCTTGCCATGCTCACCCCAGCCTCGCCAACAACTAAGGAAGGCTTGGAGCTGTGCGTTTTAGAGTTTCTCCGGTCGATGACTATTTACGCCTCTGCGGGCGGTCGTGACGAAGCGATGGCCGAGCTGCTTCTACGGCAACTCAAGACGGCTGGCCCCGAAGCTAAGTGTGTCCTCTGGGCCCATAACGCTCATTTGCAGCACAGCGCGCTGCGATATCTGGGCAGCGAACAACTGGCGATGGGAGGCCACCTGACCAAGAGTCTCGACGATCGCTACTACGCGATTGGATTTGCGTTTGGTCGCGGTGAGTTCCAAGCCAATGCAAAGGACAGCGACGGCAAGTGGGGCTTTCGCCGCTACAAGCTTTCGGCTGCTCCCAACGGCTCGCTTGAGCACATGTTGAGCACAGCGAAGATCGATTCTTTCCTGTTGGATCTGCGGAGTGCTCCACAAGACGAGGCTATTCAACAATGGCTGAAGGCCGGACAGGGACAGCGATGGTTTGGCGGCTACGGTGTTAACGACGACTGCGATCAACGAACTCAAGATGCATCAACGCTTCTACCGACCTTTCCTATCGAGGACTTTGATGGACTGCTTTATGTTTCAGAAACCAGTGCTGCCCAGCCGCTTGATCCGAGCCTTATCCTGCCCACACCTTGAGCGGCGGAGCTGCGTTGGGTCATCTATTTGGAGTTCCTATGCATGACGACAATCCCTATGCGCCGCCAAAAGCTGCGAATCGAGACTCCGTTGTACAGATCGATGCAGGTTGGTATCTGATTCGTATCCAAAAGTACTTTCGCCGGATGGGCATGGGGGGCCTTATCTACGTCAGTTTTCTGATTGTCATTCTAACCATGACGCAACTTTCGAAGGGAACATTTCAGATTCCAGATACATTTGGACCGCTCGTTTGGTGTGGGCTTTTAACCTGGTTCTTCATCACAATGATTCGAATTGGGAAATTGCCTGAAGATCAGTTTCCGAAACACTACAAGAAAGCAAGGTGGATTGCGATCTTCGCCGGAACGCTCTTTCTGCCAATACTCGGCCTTCCCGCGTTTATTTCACTGCGTAGACTTACCATGTACAATGAAATGCTCAAGAATAATCCACGCCAGAGTTGACAACCAACGATCTTACCTCGGTTCTTTCAACGTCCTTAAACGCGCGACGGCACCGGTGCCGAATACGTTCGAAAAAGCACGCAGTAATCCTTTGTCACCGCTCTCGATGTAAAAACTTAGCGCTAGTAGAAGTTCACTATGAAGGCTCTCTCGCTTTGCATTTGTTCACTTGCATTTGCAATGGGATGTTCACCGACCGAAGCTCAGCTCACCGACTCAATCAGCGTTGGCGACAATGTTGATGTGGTGAAGATGACTCTATCTAAGTGGGGCGCAAGCTCTGCGTCTGAAAAAATTGCCTGGGCTCATGGGATACCGTCCGCCTCCGCAAGCGAAGAGGAAGTTGAGGCGTTTCGCAATCAGCAGCGGCTCGAAAATGACCTTTATGATGATCCAATCTACAGATGGATCGCGCCAACCGGCGAATGTACCGCGTGCTTCACTGCTAAACGTGGAGTTCTAACAGAAATCACTTTGATCAAGCACAAAAATGATTGGCAAAGAGGTGTTTCCAGCATATGCCGTGATGGAACCGCACGTTAGGTGTCTTTAAGAGTTCTCTTTTCGGCTCAGCGAATTCGCGACTTAGCATCTTTGCGGTTGTAACTTCTATGGTTCACGCGATGCCCCCCTTCGCCTTAAAAGACCTACAACTTACTATCCTGACCCTAGGCGATGATATCTTTGATTACGTTTCCAGCGACGTCGGTGAGTCGGAAGTCTCGACCTGCGTAACGATAGGTCAGTTGAGTGTGATCCAATCCGAGAAGTTGCAATATCGTCGCATGCCAGTCGTGAATGTGGCACTTGCCTTCGACAGCTTCAGCGCCGGTTTCATCGGTCGATCCGTAGCTAAACCCGCCTTTGACTCCACCGCCAGCCATCCAAGTTGTGAAACCCTTGTTGTTGTGATCGCGGCCGTCGCCATTTTGTGCAAAAGGAGTTCTGCCGAACTCGCCCGCCCAAAGAACCAAGGTATCGTCCAACATGCCACGACGCTTCAAGTCGGTGAGTAGACCGGCAATTGGTTGATCGATCTGCTCGCATAGGTTGGGCAGTTGAGTAGACATGTTGAAGTGCGTATCCCAGTTACCATGTTCCACTTCAATGAACCGCACACCAGCCTCGGCGAATCGTCGAGCCAACAGACATTGGCGCCCAAAGTTATTCGTGGGGCCATTGCCGCTGATGCCATAGAGCTCCATGGTCTTGGCATCTTCTTTCGATAGATCCATCAGTTCAGGCAACGCCGACTGCATGCGAAACGCAAGCTCGTAGGACTCGATCACGCCTTCTACGCCCGGATTCTCTTTTTCTTGCTTGAGCTTTTCTTTGTTCAGCTTCTGAATGAAGTCCAACTGTTGCCGCTGTTGCTTGGCGTTCAGCTCGGGATTGCGAATGTCAGGCACTTGCGGACTGCTTTGGCCTCGACCTGGGCGATCACCACCAGGACCTCGACTGGAACGGCCCAGCGTTGTTCCAGAGTAGATGGCAGGCAGAAAAGCGCTACCGTAATTCTGTGCACTTCCCGCCGCAGGACTCAACGACACAAATCCCGGCAAACTATCGTTCTCTGTTCCCAGGCCATACAAAGTCCATGCGCCCAATGAAGGTCGCACAAACTGAGCGTTGCCGGTGTGCAGTTGTGTCATCGAACTGGTGTGCACCGGTTGATCAGTGTGCATCCCACGCAGTAAGCACAAGTGTTCCGACATTCCGCCAATTTTGGGAAGTAGGTCGGAGATCCAGAGTCCGGACTTTTGTTTTTTGAACTCCCATGGGGACTTCATCATCGTGCCGCGATATTTACCCGACTTGCCATCCAACTTTGCCAGTTCAGGCTTGTAATCGAATGTGTCGACGTGCGAAGGGCCACCACGCATGCACAGGAAAATGACTCGTTTCGCCTTTGGCGGAAAATGACTAGCCCGTGGAGCAAGCGGATTCGCACTGGATTTGGCTTCATCGGCTGCCGCCATGGTGGCTAGCGACGAAAAGGCCAAGAATCCAAAGCCGCTCGAGAGCGTTTGCAACATGCGGCGGCGTGTTAACGGCGTGACATTGATGGGTTGCATTTTTCGACCTTTGAAATGAAACTTGAACCTGAGTACGTTGAAAGGAATCGAAGCCAAGTAGCTTCTTTTCGTCTGGCTTTCCGAATCAATTGACGTAACGAAACTCGGCCGAGGCCATGATCGACTGACAAACCGCTGTCAGCTTCTCGAGCTCTACAGCCTCTTTCGAATCGCCGCGAGCAGCACCATTGCTGGCGTTTCTATTGCCCAGCCCATTGCCTAGCCCATTCCCACTTCCGGGACCAAAGGGACGACGTGGACCACTGCTGGAGCGACTATCTTCATTGGCCGTGACATCGAAGCTGCGGTAGAAATCGCTGGCCGCTTTCAATTCTCCCGATGTCGCTTCCCGACCATATGCGAACAGGAAGGCCTGCTTGATCTGTTCGCTGGTGTTATTGGATTGCTTCATCAAACGCTTAGCCATTGCTTCAGCGCGTTCGATAACAAACTTGTTGTTCAAGAAATAGAGACCTTGATCCGGAGTGTTCGACGCTTCACGCGTACCGATGACCATGGTCGACTCGGCAAAGTCAAACACATCCAGCGAGCGAGGAATATTGTCGCGGACGACTGGTAGATAGACACTGCGGTAGTTGACGGATTTGTCGAGCGAGTCGAAGGATGGCCGAAGCACTTTCGAGCTCATCATTCCTCCAAGCATTGGATCGCGACCGCGTCCAGGCATAGCAGATTCTTCGGCTGAGCCATTGGATGTCAACGAGAATATGTTTCCTTCGCGAACAATGGCTGTACCGGATTGAGCCACGATCGATCCCTTGGGCCGCGTAAGCTCCAATTCACCGCTGATGGCCAGCATGCTGTCGCGAATCGATTCAGCTTCCAGTCGTTTCTTCTCCATTCGCCATAGGTAACGGTTCTCCGGATCAGCTTCGAAGCTTGCCTTGTCAAAGTCGCTGCTCATGCGATAGGACTTCGATAGAGCGATCGTGCGGATCATATGCTTGACGCTCCAACCGTGTTCCATGAATTCGATGGCTAAGTAGTCCAACAACTCAGGATGCGTCGCGGGCTGACCAGTCGAGCCAAAGTCCTCGGGTGTGCGAACCAACGCGTTGCCCATCAAGTGTTGCCAAACGCGATTGACCATCACGCGCGCTGTGAGCGGGTTCTCCGCGCTGCCAACCCAGCGAGCGAACTCGAGTCTTCCAGTCGATTTTTTCGCGATGCTAACAGGTTTGGCGCACAGCACTTGTGGGAAGCCTCGCGGTACCTCTTGAGCTGGCTTGTTGAACTCACCACGTTCTAGCAGCTTCGCATTAACGGGCTCAGTCTCTTGAACTCCCATGCACAGCGAGAGAGGCTGTCCCTTGGAATCGTACGAATCGATCTTCGCTTGCAGAATGCCCGCTGCAGTTGATAGTTGGCCGATCTGCGCGATTCGACTTTGCGGACTGTCTTTTGGATCATCACTCTTGCGATCACGACGTGCTGACAGTGCTTCGCGAAGCTCGGCCCGTTTTTCAGTAAGCTCTGATTTCAATTCGTCGAGTTGCTTACGAGTCAAGGCTTGTTCAAAGTGTGTCTTGTCGGCCACTGGCATCACTAGCAAATTGCTTGGACGGCGATTTTGCTGAGTGCGAAACGTGCCGTAGTGAGTCGACATGCCTCGAAAGATTCCTGACAGAGCGTAGTAGTCGGTCTGCGGAATCGGGTCGAACTTGTGATCATGACATCGCGCACAGGCCACAGAAACACCAAGCATGACGCGAGTCGTTACGTCAATCTGTTCATCAATCAGGTCAAGTTCGAATTGACGACCGTTTTGTTCGTTCAGAGCCTTTGGCCCAAGTGTCAGGAATGTAGTTGCCACCAAGTTCTCCGACCATTGTTTGTCGGTGGGAGCCGGCAAAAGGTCGCCAGCAATCTGCTCTTGGACAAATCGATTGTAAGGCTTGTCTTTGTTGTACGAATCGATCACGTAATCGCGATATCGCCAAGCGTGTGGGAAGGTCAGATTCACTTCGCGACCGGTCGATTCAGCGTAGCGTACTAAGTCCAACCAGTGACGGCCCCAACGCTCGCCGAATTGAGGCAGTTCCAGCAATCCGTCGACTAGATCTTCGATCGCTTTGTCGGGACTCGAACTCCACTGGCTGGTGAACTGCTTAATTTGCTGAGGCGTCGGAGGCAATCCAACGAGATCAAAAGTTAATCGACGCAACATGGTTTGCGCGTCAGCATCGGTAGGTTGTTTCAAGGAGTGAGCGGACAACTTGTCCCAAACGAAACGATCGATGTCACTGCTGGCCCATGATCCGCCGACCTGCGGAACGGTGGGACGCTCGGGGGCTTTGAACGACCAGAATTGGCGTCCCTTTACGATGTCGTCTTCGGTGATGCCAGGACGCACTTCAGATTTCGCTGTGATGCGAGGGTCGGGTGCTCCCATCTCAATCCACGTCTTAAAGTCGGCGAGAATTTCGTCGGAGAGCTTGCGTCGGGGAGGCATCACATAGTCAACGTGGTTGATTGCATTCCACAACAAGCTTTCATCCAGCTTTCCTGGCACTACTGCTGGTCCAGAATCACCGCCAGTTCGCGAGCCTTCGATGGTGTCCAGCCACAATCCGCCGCGGACTTGGCCAACTTCGCTGGAATGGCAACTGTAACACTCGCGAACCAGCACGGGGCGTATCTTCGTTTCGAAGAACCTAGTCTGTTCCGCAGTTAGGGTATCATCGGCTTGAGCTAAGGAGCCCACAGCAGTGGCGACACCGAAAAACAGGAGGAGGCAAATCTTCAGTTTCATCATGAGACCTCAGGATACGTTTGTGACTCGGTGTTAGCAAACTAGAGCTGTGACTGATACTAGTGAGATTGCTAAAACTAATTTCCGTCAGGGCGCTTCGGCTTTTGAGGCGATAGATCTTCATTACGATCCGAGCGACCTTCGGGACCTTTCATTTCGCCTGCCATCGCACGCATCTCTGATTTGTCAATCTGCCCGTCTTTGTTGGCGTCCATCCGCGAAACGCGTTCGCTAATTTGCGGAGGTAGATCGGCCAAGGCAATCTTGCCATCACCGTCCTGATCATACTGTTTGAAAAGCTGTTGAGCGCGTTCAAGCATTGCGGCTGGTCCACCTGCGTTACCGCCCTCTCCACCGACCATGCCCTTCAATTCTGCCAGCTCGCTCTTTTCAATTTGGCCGTCATTGTTCTTGTCGAACCTAGCCAGTCGCTCTTTGAGCTCGGCGGGGAAGTCAACCAACGCGACTTTGCCGTCTCCGTCTTTGTCTAACGATTGCATGACCTGCTTGACTCGTTCCAGCATTCGATTCATATCGGCACCGAGCTCAGGCAGAGGAGCATCCTTGAGCTCGGTTCGATCGAGTACCTTGTCACCGTTCTTGTCGAACTTGGCGAGTCGTTCACGAATTTGTGCAGGCAGGTCCTCGAGGGCAACCTTACCATCTCCATTTTTGCTGAAGCGTTCGAGCAGCATTTTGACGCGGTCACCGCCTGGTGCTACATCGGGGCGGCCAGGTTTTTTGCCGACGCCATCTTTCGCATCTTTACCTGCGTCACCCTTGCCCGCGCTCTTTTCCAGCATTTGACGACCGCGATCCCCCATGCCTCGCATGCCTTCAGCGGCCTCTGATTTGTCGATCTTGCCGTCGCTATTTTTGTCCGCTTTGCTCAGGCGTGTCCACATTTCGGCAGGCGCTTCGCTTTCTTCGACAAAGCCGTCGCTGTTCTTGTCCATGCGAGAGAACATCTTTTCCAGCATCTCACCGCGTTCCTGAGCGAAAAGTGAAACACTCCCCAATTGGGCTGCGAATATCATGAAAAACAGTGTTTTCTTCATCGGACACCTGCCTTTTGCTGCTAAAAAGTCACCACTCTGGCTCGGCTATTTTGATGAGCCTACCTCATATCACGCGGAAACTATCAAGCGAGGACACCCGAAGCCAGAAATTTTCAGAAATTGCGATCTACGGCAAAGCCATTACTGCCGCAGGGTGCCTACCTCAAAAAATCGTAATGAACTCGGAAGAGATGGTAAGAAGATGAGGGCAAGAAAATGAACGCCAGAAGATCACGGTTGTATTTTCTTACCAAGCATTTTCTTACCACTTCATAGATGGCAGTCAAACGACTTAAGCAGCTTGTTCGCCTGTGAGAGCACAAGTGCTGAACTCTCCCGCGCGGTGTAGCCACTACTACGTTTGGCTAATTCGCGGGAGAGTCGCGTGGCGAGTGGTGCGAGCCATAAGCGGTGAGGGTAAAAAATGGGCGCGAAGTGAAACGACTCGACCGTCAGACAATTCGAAGCAACAGGAATAGCGCTGTTCGTGGGTTTCGTTCCTCAACCCACCCTACGAATTCTTGCTGGGGGAAACATCTACTTGATCACTGGCGTGAGAATAACACCACGTCGAGCGCCATTCTTTAAGCCCGTGCCAACGATTACGCCGGAGTCGTTGATGTCGTTCAGCTTTTCAATGATCCACCCCTTGCCCGTCGCATCAAGACTAGTGTTGGCGTCGTAGATCAGACCATTGCTCCATACAGCGGGAAGATCGGTGTGATTGCCGATCACAACTCCGTGGTTGTTGATGCCGGTGGAGTATCCGTAAACTTCGCCTTCGAAAAGTGGAAGCTGGATTGGGGAATCTTCAGGCGCACCGCTCCATATAGCTGGCGAGTAAAACATTCCTTCGCCTCCACCGATGCCAACGACGACTCCCAAGTCATTGATGGCCAGAGGTGTGACTCCGATTCCGAGTGGTCCGGTCAAGACTCTCGCGCTTGAGCTGATTGAATCCCAAATGACGGGAACTTGGCCTAACACCGAATCGCTTGCGAAGCCAACGGCTTGTCCGGCATTATTGGCTGCGAGCATGTATGCTTCTCCCTGAACACCAGCCTCATCAATGTAAACCAACTCGCTGTAAAGATACTGTCCAGCCTTCTTCGGATCTGCACTCCAAACGACCGGCAAGAAGTTTCCATCGAAGCCCTTGAGTAGGTTACCAAAGATCAATCCCGAGTCGCTGACGAATATTGCATAGGAGTTGTTTGCACCTTTGGTAAGAAATGTTCCACCGCTCTTGTTGAAGATGACGGCATTCGGACGGCGATCATCACCATCGCCAACAACTACACCTGTGCGATTGATCGCGAATGCTGTGCTGAATAGGCCGCCTTTGTTGATTCCAAGCGCCGTCGGCTTCCCTGCAACCCATCGAGTCGCCATGCCATTCCAGTTGATGGTCGCTGGGTAAGAAGTCCCAACGACATCGCCGCGTTCGTTGATCGCGAGAGCCTCGCTTTGCACATAGCCGGTCGATGGAGCCAATTCTTTAACGCTGTAAAGAACTTGAGCCGTCGCGATGCTCTGGAATAGCAGGACAGCGCAGATCGTAGCAGGAAAAAAGACACGTTGCTTCAAAACACTAAGGAAACTCATCATTACTCCACGGGGCCTATGGGGCGCTTGTACAAAGGGAACAGGTGCGATGAGTAGACTCAGCGCTCGCGGACTCGATGCCGCTGTTACGGGGAGCAGTTCGGTAGGCCAGTTTCCGCCAACAAAGTGCTGGCCATTTCCTAGATTCGGTAGTAGTTTTTGCGAGTGTTTGTGGAGTCTACGCGAATTGCACCGCCAGAATCGGAAAGCCGAACGTCAGGCTTGCAATAGCCAGGATTAGCCTTGCGGAGAGGCTTGTTGAGTTGCGAAGCTTCGAATTCAGCGCCAGTCATATGAAGAGAAGTTTGACTGGAGGGAGCGAGTGATGAACTATCCCGATCTCTGTCGGGATTTGAGGTAAGAAGTTGAGGGCAAGAAAATGATGCTTGCATTTTCGTGTCGATCATTTTTTGCCATGTGGTGTGTGCCTCCGGGAAGTGGTTGCGTTATGTTTGGTGTGACTGAAAGCCATTCTTACCCTCACCGCTTATGGCTCGCACCACTCGCCACGCGACTCTCCCGCGAATTAGCCAAACGTAGTAGTGGCTACAGCGCGCGGGAGAGTTCATCACTCTTGCTGTCACAGGCGAACGAGCTGCAATCGATTTGATGTTTCGTTCCTCAACCCACCCTACGAATGCTTGCTTGTGATCCAGTCAAACACGTTCGCGCCGACACAAAGCACCTCAACTGCCGGATAGCTCGACTACCATGAGAGGGTTGCAATGACAGCACAACTGACTTGCTATCAATGGGCCGGACAAACCTTTTAATCAAAAAAACTTAACTTGGCGGAATAATCAGAATATTTTAACGCGCACTGCCGAAAACAAACATTGACTAGGTGTTTTCGATCAAGTATTCCCCTTTGACGGCATATGGCGTCGCCAAAAGGAACTTGCCAGATGGCTTTGATTGAGCACTAGCTAGCGAGATTTGTAGAACTCGCCTAGCGTTAGTCAGGTTGTTAAGGCAGTCTTGCTTCGGTGGCACAGTGATGACTTGTAAGCCAGGATGGCGAAGAGTCGATTGGTTGCAGGCCGAACGATTTTAAGTTGTCGTGCTTTACAAGTGCACGGTGGCCAGCGAATCAAGGCTGCTTTTGTCCCCCAGCCGTTGCGTGTGCAACTGGTTGATTGTCGCATAGCCGACCTATTGGTCGTCTATTCACTTCGCGAAGAAGGAGAGTCGCGTTGAGTCAAGTATACTCGAATCAGAAGCGACGTTGGCTGAAACGTTTACTCAACGTCGGGGCGCCGAAAGCATGGTTGCTTGCGCCTGCACTGCTAAGTCCACTCGTACTAGCTGAAACTGCTCTAGCTCAGCAGCAACCACCGGCAGTCACGCGTTCCATCTCTGATGGTTCTGTTGTGATTGACACGGCTTATGTTATGGGCTGGCTGGATTATTCCAAGCAGATGGCGGATACGGACAAGCTGGACGCAGCCGTGCCTGCCTTTGCCGAAGCACTTCGCGGACGAGGCCAGTTGCGCTCGGTCGACCCCAAGGTCGAACAGCGTGTCAAAGAGGTCGCGGGCTTCTTGGTCACCAAGAAGGTCACGCCCGATCAAGTCAATGCGGCTGGTGCTGCTTTAGGTAGCCCACGCGCCGTGCCGATGTTGGCACGAGCTGCCGCGCCAATGAACAATCCAGCGTTGCCCGGCGCTGTCATTCCAGCTTCGAACACTCAAGTAGTGACCGCTGGTAATGGAAATCCTCCGTCGATTGCACCGGTATCACCTGGTGTCTTCGTACCAAGCCAAGATCAAAGCCAGCTTCGACAAGCCAGCTCTCAAGTACAAGTTGCTCCCGCTGCTTTCAATCCGAATGCCAGTGGTGACGAGTACTACCAAAAGGGTCTTGAGTTCCTTCGCAATGGCGATCGAGCCAACGCTTTGGAAGCCTTCAAGCAAGCTTGGAAGCATCAGAACGAACTGGATCCAGCGATTCGTAATTCGCTGAAAGACAAGCTTGCGGCTCTACAGGCTCAAGCTCCAGAATCCATCTCTGCTGCTCCCATGTCGCCAGCTGACGAAGCTTCGATGCAAGAGCACAATCGCTGGATCAGCGAAGTCACGGGCGAGATTTCCGACGCCAAGAAGTTCCGCGAGACCGAGCCGCTAATCGTTGCGGACCGTTTGCAAACGCTGCGAACACGTGTTTCTCAAGCGAACCTCAATGGCGAAGCTCGTAAGCGAATGTTGACGATGATCGATCGTGAAATCACCGATCATCAACTGTACATGAGCCAGAACAAGGCGTCCATCGATCAGAACACTCGCAACCGTCAAATCAAAGAGAGTATCACTCGCGAGCAAGACGAGAAGTATCAAACAGATCAGAAGATTGCTTCGCTGGTTGAGACTTACAACGACTTGATGGACAAGGGCGAATTCATGCAGGCCGAAGTAGTGGCCAAGCAAGTCGGCGCCCTAGATCCAAGCTCAGAGATCGCAAGTTTGCTGGTTGCTTCAGCACGCAACAAGCGACGCAATGGCGAGTACGAAGCAACTCTGATGCAGAAGGAAGATCGCCTGGTTGATGCATTCCAGGATGTCGACCGATCGGCAATCCCAACTCCTGACGCAGATAGCTTCCAATTCCCCAAGGGATGGGAAGATCTATCGCGACGACGACTGGCAAGCCAAGAGCGTGATTCACGTCGAGGCATGTCACCAGCCGAAGCAGCGATTTGGGAAAAGCTGAAGCAGCCTGTGATGGTGAACTTCAGTCAGCGACCACTCAGCGAAGTTATCAAAACGCTTGAGTCGATGACTGGAATCATGTTCTTCATCGACCAACCTAGCTTGGCTCAAGAGAACATCAACTCCGACACACTGGTAACTTTGGATTTGCCATCGCAGATCACACTGCGAAGCGCTCTGGCGTTGCTGTTGAACTCGCGTAACTTGGACTTCCAAGTAACCAACGAAGTGTTGATGATCACATCTTCACGTAATACAGCTCAAGCTAACCGAACCTACACCTACAGTGTGAAGGACTTGGTACTTCCGATTCCAAACTTCATCACCGACTACAACAGCGGAATGGCTGGTGCATTGCGAAATGCATATGAGTCGTTGAATGCTGGTTTGGCAGTTCGCACTCAACCACGCATGGGCATGGAAGGAATGCAACTGGCCAGTGCTTCGATGAACCCTGCTTCGGGCGCTCTGGGACAATTGAACCCAGGCATCGGAATGGGCGGAATGGGTATGGGCGGCGGAATGGGTATGGGTGGTATGAACGGCATGAATGGCTTTGGCATGGGCGGAATGCGAGGAATGGGCGGCATGGGCTCGTCCTTCGGCAATAACGCTATGGGATCGCCTTTGATGTCGATGGGTGGACCAACTGCGATCGGTGGTGGAGCGGCGATGGCTGACTTCACGACTCTGATCAACTTGATTACTCAAACGATCGAGCCAGATTCTTGGCTACAAAACGGTGGTTCGAGCACAATTATCGAGTATCCAGCAAACTTGTCGCTGGTGATCAGTGCACCTCAAACCACTCACGAACGAATTGCCGACTTGCTCGAGTCGCTACGACGATTGCAGGATTTGCAGGTTACCATCGAAGTCAAGTTCATCACGTTGAACGACAACTTCTTTGAGAACATCGGCGTCGACTTTGACGTTCGCGTTCAGGACAAGAATCCTCGATTGCCTGGTGCCGAAGACAACGGAGCACGAACTATCGTTGGGTTGTCCTCTGGAGCTACAGCAGCCAATCCGTTCCCATTCACAACAAACTTGGACGTTGTGTTTGATAACAGTCAGACCGTCGGTGCGGCACCGTTCGGCGGTGTGGCTGGTGCAGGCTCGTCGATCGGCTTCGCCATCCTGAGCGACTTGGAAATGTTCTTCTTCATGAACGCCGCTCAAGGCGACCAAAGAACGAACGTTCTTCAAGCACCTCGGGTAACGATGTTCGACGGACAGTTTGCTTCGATCAACGACACCGTGTCGCGACCTTTCGTAACCAGCTTGATTCCAGTTGTGGCCGACTTCGCAGTCGCTCAACAACCTGTGATCGTAGTGTTGAACGAAGGGACGATTCTGAATGTTCAGGCTTCGGTATCGCAAGATAAGCGATCGGTTCGAGTCACTCTGAACCCGAACTTCTCGCAAATCGACAAAGTGGACACCTTCACCTTCGAAGGAACACGGACAACTCGCAATACAACTAATCGTACAGGTACCAACTTGAACGATGACGACACTGCGAATGTCACCGACGAAGACGACGATACACAAACTGTCGTAACCGGTACTACTGTTCAACAGCCTAGCTTTGCTACAACCAGTGTATCGACCACAGTCAGTGTTCCAGACGGTGGTACGATTCTGCTGGGAGGTATCAAGCGTATGCGAGAAGGCCGAACAGAACGTGGCGTTCCAATTCTGAGCAAGATTCCTTACATCAACCGATTGTTCCGCAACACGACTATCGGTCGCGAAACAAGTACTCTGATGCTGACCGTTACTCCGCGGATCATCATTCAAGAGGAAGAGGAACAGAAGATCGGTGGAACTGCACCCTAGTTAGCCTTGTAGCAAATTAGTGTTCAACAAACAAAAAAGGCTTGCCAATCTTGGCAAGCCTTTTTTCATTTTCGAATTGTGATTCTTCTAGCTCTGCGTTGACTACATTTGACGTTTGAGCACAACAGTAGCCAACGGCGGCAGGCTTAGCTGCAACGATGCAGGTCGACCATGGTGTCCTACCTCTAGAGCGTTAACGCCTGGGAAATTCCCCACGTTGCTGCCAGCATAGTAGGATGAATCGCTGTTGAAGATCTCGCGATAGAAGCCTGGTCGAGGCACTCCCAATTGATAGTTGTGTCGAACTACCGGAGTGAAGTTGCAAGCCACCACGACATCATCCTCAGGATTGCGAGCCTTTCTCAAGTAGGCAATCACACTCGCTTCGGAGTTCATGCAATCGATCCACTCAAAGCCTTCTCCGCTGAAATCCAGTTGGTGCAAGGCTGGTTGTTCGACGACCAGCTTGTTCAGGTCTGCAACCAGTCGCTTGATTCCAGCGTGCGTTTCCCAACCCAGCAAGTCCCATTGAATCTCCGAGTCGTAATCCCACTCGTGCCACTGAGCTAGTTCGCTGCCCATGAACAGCAGTTTCTTGCCTGGGTGGGTCCACATGTACGAGTACAGCAGTCGGAGATTGGCAAACTTCTGCCACAAGTCGCCGGCCATTTGACTGATCAGCGAGCCCTTGCCATGGACCACTTCATCGTGAGAAAGTGGCAACGCAAAGTTCTCGGTGAACGCATAGATCAGGCTAAAGGTCAGTTCGTTTTGGTGATACTTTCGATGCACAGGCTCATGACGCATGTAACGGAGAGTATCGTTCATCCATCCCATGTTCCACTTGATGGAGAATCCCAAGCCGCCACTATTCGTAGGACGACTGACGCCTGGCCAAGCAGTGGATTCTTCGGCCAGAGTCAACACGCCTGGGTACTGACCGTGGACTTGCTCGTTGAACTCGCGAAGCATGTGGATCGCGTCCAGGTTCTCGCGACCACCATGGCAGTTCGGAATCCACTCGCCGTCCTTGCGGCTGTAATCCAAGTACAGCATGCTTGCCACCGCATCGACTCGCAGGCCATCGATGTGATACTTGTCCAACCAGAACAGCGCGTTGGCGATCAAGAAGTTGCGAACTTCGGTGCGACCATAATTGAAGATCATCGTTCCCCAGTCAGGATGTTCGCCCTGACGTGGGTCAGCATGTTCGTATAGTGCGCTACCATCGAACATTCGCAGTCCATGGCTGTCCTTGGGGAAGTGCGCGGGGACCCAATCGATGATGACGCCGATGCCGTTTTGGTGACAGTAGTCGACGAAGTACATAAAGTCTTCGGGTGTACCGTAACGACTGGTGACTCCGAAGTATCCTACGGTTTGATAGCCCCAAGAGCCGGTGAAAGGATGCTCGCTGATCGGCATCAATTCCACGTGCGTGAAGCTCATCTCCTTGCAGTAGGCTACTAGTTCATGAGCGATGCGTCGATAGTTCATCCAGCCGTGATGACCTTCTGGATCACGACGCCATGAGCCCAAGTGCAGTTCGTAGACGTTGACAG
>CAUJKA010000371.1 GCA_963204965.1 Planctomycetota bacterium
ACGCTGGTACTATCGACCGCATTTGGTGTTAGCCCAGTTTCCCCACGATCTATCCATCTGTGCTGTACAACTCGATTCCCAATCACCGCGCATCGAGTGGGGCGAGGATGGTACGCACCGACCGAGCAATCATCCACCCACGTATTTTGTGGATTGGCTGGGTCGTATTGCCGATGAGCTTGTTGAGCAATGAACCTGACAGATTCCGTCTGAATTGGGATTTCGGGCCGAAGGCCCAGCGATTTACATAGCCCAGCCCAACGGGCTGGGTAATGAAGCTCAACCAGTTTAAGGGCCAACGGCCCGACGGTTTGCACGCAAACCGTCGGGCCGTTGGCCCAATCTTTATCGTTCGTATTCAGTCCCAGCCCGATGGGCTGGGCTAGGTAAACGGACAGGGCTTCGCCCCTAAAACCAAACATGCTACATCAAAACTAGCGACTGCGGTTCAAAAAAAATGCTTCACAGCGTTAGGCTTCGGCCCCTAGAAAACAGCGCAACATCAAAATGAACTAGCGAGACCTTGCAGATTAGTAAGGTCCTCGCCATGACGAATGACAATCGTGACGATTGGCCGTCACGACTACGATCAGTTCCTGCCTTCGTCCTTATTGTGGATCCACTGAGCGATATCCAGAATCACAGCCTCGTCGACATTTGCCTCGCGATAGTATTCGCTTGGAAGACAAGGTCCTTCGCCGGCCATGAAAAGATGATTCAGTTTCGGATAGCGCTTGATCGTCGCATCGGGATGGCCGTTCAAGCCTGCCTCCCAAGCGGCTAGATCTTTGTCAATGACTTGGTAGTCGCGATCGCCTTGCAGCATTAACCATCGCGACGGAATCTCGCGAGCCAATTTCGGAGCGTCGTAGCCGCGAAGGTCTAACCAATAGCGAGCGGGAACCGAAAGTGGCAGCTTCGAGGCCGAGGTTTTCTTGGTTAGTTCTGGCGATTTGACAAGCATGACTTGTTCACGGATCTTTTCGATCTGTTCCTTTTCTTCATCAGTCACTTTGCCATCACCAGCAGCTAGGTATTCGACTTGCTCCAAGATCAGATCTTCAAGCGGTCGCGCCGAACCAGCTAGACTCACCAGGCCAGCGATTGGCTTTCCCGCTTCATAGATACGGGGCAACATCCAGCCACCCAAGCTGTGACCGACCACATAAATCTTGTCGGGATCGATCTTGGTATGGCTACGCAACAGAGACGCCGCTTCAGCCGCATCGGCCACAGTCTCTTCTTTTACTGTCAAAGAACTTATCGTGAGTGCAACGGCCAGCGGATGTTCCTTGGTTCGTTTCTCATACCTGACCACGGCAATTCCGCGCGAAGCGAGCCCTTCTGCGAGATCACGAAATGGTTTGTTGGGGCCAACCGTTTCATCGCGGTCACTCGGACCAGATCCTTGCACCAACACCACACCAGGAAAGCGACCTTCGCCCTTGGGAATTGTCAGCGTCCCAGGCAACTTCAATAGTCCCTTGCCAACTTCAATTTCTTCCGTGACGAATGTCTCAGGCTTGACATAGCTGGGCGAGCGATACTTGCCAGCATTCGCAATGAAGTAGCCTTGAATCTTGTTGCTAGTGTTGACAGAGATCTTTGCCTCAAGCGATCCTTGCTCAAAGCGGCACGGAATTCGAACTAAGGTACTGCCAGCAACCTTTTCTACGATCGGTTCATCATGCCCGAGGTACTTACCGTACTGCGAACTGATAGAAATCCACGACTGCTTCAGCGCTTCTGGCGGCAGCAACTTGCTCATGGTTGGATCGAAGGCCTTAGTTGCATCTTCGAACCGTCCATCGGTTGTCGCATCCAGCAGTGCCAATGCGATTTGCTCAGGCTTCTCTTCCTGTTTGTCACCCTGCTGTTCGACTGTTGCCTTCTCAATCGCTCCTTGAGCTCGCATGGCCGAAGGGAAACACAATCCTACACAAATGACGAAGCCACAAGAAATCAGAGCCAACTCAGTTTGTCGTTTCGACCTGCATCGCATCACAACACCTCTTGTTTCATTCATCGAAACGTATTTCCATAGAATACCATAGGGTAACTATAGAAAGTGAGCTGAGGCCAGAGGTGCGGACTCAGCTTTCTGAGAAGAGATGCGATCCATCAAATGGATTGCGGAAGGTCAAATGACCTAGCCCCGAGATTGGCGAGCGTTCGACGTTCGCCAATCATGATGCAAGATTTTAGCGGACTGCACTAGCTGACTTGTCTTTTGCGTCGCATGAACGCCAAGCCTGCGAGGGTAACGCCAACAAGTGAGAGCGTGCCCGGTTCTGGAACTGCAGTAACGATGACCTGCACCTGTCCGGAATTGAGAGTTATGTTGGCACCGTCAATTGTTGTAGCAACTGGATCAAGTTGATCAGTGTAGAAGGCGGTATTGGCTATGTTGGGGGCGATTGTAAGTGTGTACGTTCCAGCGGCAACGCCAGTCAGATTCAATCGGAATAGCAATTTGTCAACATCAGTCAGAGTCACGGGTACTGGATTTCCGGCCAGGGGAGCTGCGCTGCCATCATCGGAAGCATCCGATCCAATATAGGTTAATCCCGCGTTGGTTACAGTACCGACACCAACCAACGTGTTCTGCGATAGGCTGTTGCCCGCGAACACGTAGTTACCGTCGCCCAGTTGTGAATCGGCTTGCCCAGCGCTAAACACCAAGCCACCGGCTGTTCCTCCAGTAATGGAAATGGTCGCTTGGAAGCCATCCAGAACCTGAGTTCCAATATCGGCTTTGATAAAAAAGTCGATCGTGCCAGACGATCCAACGCTAATCGGATTCAACGACATGTCGCTCGGAGTGATAACCAACCCCGCATGGCAAACTCTGGCAGAAGCCAGAATTAGGACAGAAAACAACAGATTTCGGAGCATCAAAAAAACCTCGTTACGTATTTTTCCAGAAGTGAAGAAAAGTGTAATTACCACATAGGCAGCGTAAATTGTTTGGGGAGCTTTCGCCCATTTTTTGCTTCAAAAACAGAGCTGAGCTCATTTAATAATGCGTATTCCGGCCAGCCCTTGCACCGAGAAAATGGATTTTTTTCGAGACAACATCCCAACCCGAGGGATCTGCTCCCCTCGCCCCGCTTCGGGGAGAGGGGCTGGGGGTGAGGGGCACAGTCATTCAATCCTTTTTTGCTCGAACGCAATCTGTTGGCGGCTCGAAATTGATACGCGAATGAACCTTGCGAATTAGCGCGATCTAACCCCTCACCCCCCAACCCCCTCTC
>CAUJKA010000372.1 GCA_963204965.1 Planctomycetota bacterium
CAATCGACATCTCTTCTCCCTCGATGAAGCTATTGAGATAGATTATGAGAAAGCGAAGACATACTTTCGTCAACTGGTTGAGTTCTTCTTCCAAATTCATGATCCAACAACAAAGAATCGCCAAGGTAACGATCGTGGAGCTTCCTACAGATCCGCGATTTTTTACACTAGCGAAGAACAGAAGGAAGTTGCCCTGGATACGATTGCCGACGTCGAAGCCTCAGGGTTGTGGCCTGGGAAGGTCGTTACCGAGCTCCAACCCGCCAGCGATTTCTGGGAAGCGGAACCCGAGCATCAAGACTACCTAGAGCGAAACCCAGGAGGCTACACCTGCCATTTCCCACGCAAAGGCTGGGTCTTGCCTAAACGTTCAGCAGCGAAGTGATTGCCGCTTCCTGATCTGTAAGTTTCTTATGTTTGGGATCTGCACTAGCTCAAACTGGTTTCGATTGAAGCTAGTGAAACGCCACGTTGCGTTGCCAGGTCACTTACCAGTTGGCCCTCACGATTCCGGAGATGGATTGATGCTCCAGATGCAATAAGTACAGAACAGCAAGCCACATATGTTTCCAGATCATGATTGGCCCATAAACAGCGAAAGAGACTGTGCTCACCTGACTTGTCACATAGTTGATTGGGATCAGCTCCCAAGGCAAGCAGTGACTTGATTGCTTGTAGGCTTCCTCCAGACGCTGCGAGATTGATGATTGACGCCCCTGAGCTATTGGGCAGCTTAACGTTCGCCCCTTGCATCGGACTGGGAGACGCGATCTGAGAGACGAGGGCAGCAGGCCTCAAAGGGCGTGGCGCAAATTGATTTGGTATCATTGTCGCCAAATTCTCACTGGACGCGCCAACACAACCGGATGTTCTTATCGAGCTCACATGAAGACTCAATTTGTCCAGTCCAACAAAAAAATTCGACTCAGGCAGTGGTAAGCCATTGCGAAACAATTGGAGATTCATCTTCACTACTTCAGTGCGAAGATTCTACTCTACTTGAGAGTCTTAACCCCTCGACTTAGAATGCGAACCGCCAAATTTTGAACAACCCTGATTTGGCCTCGGGTCGCACCCGATAGTTTACGTTCAAATCAGGTAAACGAAGTATTGGCTACTGTTTTCCGCAAGAGTTAATGCGAGCGCCTAACCTGCTGGATTTCTGAATAGTTGTGCGCTGAGTTGAATGTTTGTAAAGCGAGCCCGTGATGACAATCAAGACTACCTGCCATTCTTGTCATCATCCATTTCAGGTGAACGATGAATCTGCGTGTCTGCTGGTGACATGTCCAAGCTGCGGGATAGAGCAAAGGGTTACCAGTAATCTGAAAAGAACAGGGGACTCAACCGAGAACCCCTACTCAGCACCTGTGAAATCTAGTCCACCTAGCCTCACGAAGACTAGATCATTCGCAGGCATGACTCCGACGAAGATTAGAATAAGAACTGTAATGGGGCGATGCTTCAAGACATTCAAACGAAATCTTGCAACGCTGCTCGTTATCGAGGTAATTCAGGCAGCAATTTTCGGGGTACTTGAAGTTATCCGCGACGCTCTTCTCAATGCACAGAAGAGCGAAAAAGGAATGGATATATCGCGAATGTATGGTGTTTTGGCGTCGTTAGTTTTCGGCCTGGCGGTATTCACCCTTGTATGGTTCCTATTTGTGAAGATGCGAGTTTGTTTGAGATTACTGCGAGGGGAGCCTGCTGGCGTAAAAGTGTTTTTCTCGGGCGGATTCAGCTTTATTTCTGCTGTTCTTGTTGTAGCAATACTGAGTATTCCGTCAGTATTGGTATTTGGGTTGATCGCTTACCTTGGTAATGAGATTGTCGTGGTGGTAGCGCTCGTGATCGCAACTCTAATTGGGCTATACGTTTGGCCATCGATTTTTTTGGTAGTAGATCGCAAGGCCAGTGTCTTGAAGTCGTTAGCGCTTGCTCCGAGATTCACGGATGTCAACTACCTCAATTCGTTTCTAATCTACTTGATTTGGTCTGTGCTACCCTGGGCTGGAGTACTATTCTTTTGCATCGGGCAATTCGTAACGATACCTTTCACAATTCTATTTGCCTGCGGATGTTATCTCGCCATGACGGGGCAGTTACCGCCTGAAGCGACCGATGTAGGGCAAACAATGCAGCCAGTTAGCAGTGCCAGTTGAGAGGCGGCGGACTTCCCACTTTGACCGCGCTGAGACGCAGTGCGTCGGGACTGTCGGATCGCCCCGACGATTTGCCCCGTTATCGGAGACGGAACAGTTGCTTGAATTTCGACGTATCATGCAACGCTTGGAGTTTGGCGTTCGTGGCGAGCTCCGCGAAGTCAGAGAACGCGGGATCCGCTACGAGCCGTTCCAAGCATTCCAAACTCGCTTTAATCAGCGATTCATTCCCGAGAGGTTCTGTCTCGTTAGCTTTTTCTCGACGCGTTCGTTTCGTCAGTCGATCGGCTTCGGCATAGGCGACCGCCGCTTCGAGGAACTGTTCGCGACTCGCCAAGGCATCGGCGCATCGAGTCACCTCCTCCACGTCGGATTGTTCGGCAAAATATAGGACACGCTTTGGAAGTAACTCCTTCAGTTTCGTCTCTGGAAACCGAATCCAATCTACTTCGGGAGTTTTCATAAAGCGAGTTTCCTCTTCCGTCCATTTGGTGGCAGGCTTAGGTTCGTCCCCAGACGGTTGGTTGGGCCCCTCGGGAACGGACGGCCGTTCTTTTGTTTGAAAATCATCCAAGTTCTTCGCTAACTTTTCGGCGTCGGTCTGGTACATGTTTGCTACGCGAGCGACAACGTCTAGTGGTGGGGATACTCCTTCACCCGAAATGATCAGCTCTCCCCATGGCTCAAATTTCTCCAAGTCGATTTTACCGCGCTCTTGTGCTTCCTTGAAATCGGTGAAGCGATTCTTCTTGATTGCCACAAATACCCAGAAAGGGTTTCCGTCTTGTAGAATGCCGTACAACACGTTGATCACTCGCTGGTACTCAACGCCATAGATATCGCCGAAACGTTCGAAGATCGCCTGATCTTCTTCGGAGAGGGTCACTTGAAGATCCTCTGTCGCGTCATTCGACGTTTCACTGCTGGTGGTGGTCGCTTTTGGAAGGGAAGGAATGACTTGCTCATCGTACCATTCCATCAGAGACTTCCGAAGCTGGAATTCGAAGAGGCGGTTGGAGGGTTGAATGCGGTCCTGCATGACACGTTGGACGGACTCGGTGCAGATCGCGAGCAACTCCGGATTGAATGGTGTGATCCGCATGCAAATCTGCTCGATCGCCGCCAATTCGCCACTCGAAGCAGCCTGGCAAAACCAAGCGACCGATTCGTGAAGGCTCGGCGAGGAATGCCCCAAACTCAAGAGTATTTCACGCTTGAGTAACGATTCGTCGTTACGTTGGCAATGATCCCAGGACTGCAGCAAGTACTGACGGCGAGTAGCCATAGGGCCGGACTCCACCTCTTTTTCTCGAGCCCTCACCAACCAAAAGCGTGAGTACAATGCGTTCCACTGGGATGAGTACTCTGGGGCGACTTCGCGCAAGTTGTCGAGGATCGATTGGACTTCCTCCATTAATCCTGGGATGCGCTCCTTCGCTATACTGGACGTTTGCATCCTCGCTTTCTCTAACAAAATGCGAGCAAGGGCCAGTTGAGATGGAATTCCGTTTTGCTCGTCTCGACATCGCGCACGAGCACGTTCTATGGCTTGGTCCACCGCGACTGCTCGGGTGTCTTTACTGGCAAAGGAGGCGCAGCGGAAGAAGCCTCGTGGAATGTTCTGCATTTCCTCGAAGATGCGTCGTAGCAGTTGAAAATTGACGGATTTTTCGAAGTTTGCCTCGTGGATATCGCGCCAGTAGTTGGTTTGGAGTTCGATCAGGTCCCACGAATCCGAGAGGTGGAGCGAAATGGGTTGGTTGTTCCAACGCACGTCGTACACGTTGTACTTTTCAAGGCGCCGCCACTCGAGCTCCTCGTCCAAGGCTAGGCGAAGTTGTTCCAACGTCCCTGCACTGTACTCCTGAGTCTGTGCGAGGAGCTTCGATCGATCCGACCGGCCGAAATATCGGTCGGCTTCCTGGAAGTAGCGTCGTAATGTTTCGTACTCTCGCTGGGGCTCGTTGGCGGCGCGATAACATTCGGCCAATTGAGCCAAATGCCACCATTCATAGCACTCCAATCGAAACTCCATGCGAGCTTTTGCAAGGGGCAGCTCTGGTGCTTGATCGACTAGGGCACTGAGGATGGCGGCTGCATCGGCAGCCTCACCGCGACGCTTGAGCCAATTAGCAAGCGCGCTCCTGTAAAGGAAACGTCGCACGGTCAGAGCACTATCCTCTTTCGCGAGTCTTGCGAGTGCGTCATCCATCTCGCGCAGCCAAGATTCGGTTGCGGGAAGGACTTTCTCGTCGGGATGCTGAACAAGGTAATCCCCAAAGACCTTAAAGAGCTCAGTCGCCGTCAACTCTTTCGCGATCCGTTCACGTTGAAGCGCTCGCGAGATCGATTCGGCAACCGACTCTAACAGTTTCGGCACTTCGTCACGCTGATCGAGCAGTCGCATTTGCTCGCGCAGTCCCGGAAGTGCTTCCATCATCTCTTGCACGAGGGAATCACATCGTTCGCATTGATCTACTGCTCGAAACAAAACATTCATGCCCGCTCGGTACTCGGCGACGGCCGATTGGGTTTGCCCACGCTTGACCATGCATTCCGCGATTCTACGGTGGGCGAATGCCAAACGTTGATGGATCTCTGTGTTGCTCGGAAGGACCTTGGCGAGGGCATTGAATCCTTCCAAGCTTAATCTGAACTCCTTCTCCGAATCCTTGATACGTTCCAAGTCCATCAGGGAGTAGGCTCGGTCTTCGCGAAGTTCCGCGTAGGCTTGCACTCCGTAGCTCGACGCTGGATTCTTTGTGGCGAACGATTCCGCCTCGGGTAGGAAACGATCGACGAGGTTGATGGCAGCTTGTTGTGCGCCGCGAAGTCGATATTGGTGGACGAGACTCGAAATGGCGGCTGACTGGCGATATCGGAAGAGGCCGCTATTGGGGTCGAGCGTCACTGCTCGAGTCTGAAGGTCCAAGGCTTCCTGGTAACCTGCCAAGCGATCATCGATGGTCTCTGGACTAGTCATGATAGTCGACCGATTCCGAATACTGCGTCCTAGCTCGGAGAGGATGGAGGCATCGTCGGGACGGAGTTCTGTGGCTTTTCGGAGGCACTCGATCCCCTGCTTGGTCGTGTCCGAGACGAGCTCGTCGCTCGTCGCCGCCATCGTGATTTGGTTCCAAGTTCTTCCCAAAGTGGCGAGGGTCTCGGCGTCGTTGGAATGGTTCGTGGCGATATGCGTTCCCAATTCCCTGGCTTCCTCTAATAACTGCATTGCCTCGCCATTTCTGCCTAGGGAAACGAGACTCCCTCCCAAGTCATTGATGCCTCGACATAGCCTCAGCTGCGCCTCTCGATTCTCGGGTAACTGCTTGAGCAAGGCACGGGCTTGTTCCACGGCATCGCGAATCGCGATCTCTGCGGCGGCATCGTGCCCCAGCTCCTCCTCCAGCCGCGACAACTCCTTCAATGTGTCGATCAAGGAAACCGCGGTCTTTTCGTTTGATTCGGATTCGCGAACCAACGACCGATACTGTAGTATCCCTTTATCGAGGAATAATCGACGCACAGGCTGCGAGCCCGGCAAGCCCTTCAGTTCCTCATCGCTGAGGCCCTCGATCAAGCGATCAAGCGCATCGATCTTTTCTTCAAGTCGTTTCTCGGCGAGTTCTCGATTTGTCGCCGACTCCACGAGTGCAACGTTGCGTTGTTCGAGCGCGACCGTTTTCTCGCTGGCGGCGCGCAATGCTCGACCCGCCTGGTAATTGGCTTCCAGCAACCCCCAGCCGGTTCCCAGGATTCCGATTAGTACCAACACGGCCGCCGAGGCGCCTACGATGATCTTTCCGATATTGCGACGCGCGAACTTCTGCAACAGGTACCAGTTGCTTGGCGGCATCGCCTGAACGGGTTCGTTGGAGAGGAACCGTTGCAAGTCGTCGGCGAACTGGGATGCTGATTCGTAGCGCCGGGAAGATTCCTTTTCCAGGGCCTTCATGACGATCCAGTCGAGTTCTCCGCGCACTTGACGCGTCAGCGCATCGGGAAGAACCCGTCGATTAGCAGCGATGACCGGCAGGGAGGGTGATGAACTCAGTTTCACGCTCGGACGGCTCGGTTCTTCGTCCAGGATCATCCGAAGCTTGGCCTCGATCCCAGCATTGTCGAGCTGCGCCTGGCTGAATGGTGGATCGCCCGTCAGGAGTTCGTAAAGCATTGCCCCCAGCGAATAGATGTCCGTCCGAGTATCGACCTCATAGCCGCGCCCGGCCGCTTGTTCTGGTGAGCTGTACAACAAGGTGCCCACTGTACGACCGTGCTCGGTGAAAAGGGTTTTGTCGGTCAATCTCCCACCCAGCGCCTTGGCCAGCCCGAAATCGATCACTATTGGTGTAGCGCGACCATCGATTTCCTCGACCAGCACGTTACTCGGTTTCAAATCGCGATGGATGATCCCTTTTTGATGAGCATGCTGGATGGCTTTGCAGACGTCTCGGAACAAATCGACGCGAGTCTTCGGATCCAATTTCTTCCGATCGCAGTACTCGGTGATCGGTTCGCCTCGGATGTACTCCATCACAAAGTACGGTCGTCCACCGGGGGTGACTCCTGACCCGATGATGCCCGCGATGTTGGGATGATCGAATCGCGCCAGCGCTTCTTTTTCACCGTCGAAACGAGCGAGCACTTGCTTGGTGTCCATCCCCTCCAAGATCATCTTGATTGCGACTCGGGCGTCGCTCGTCCGAATAGACACGTCCTGGGCTTCGAAGACAATCCCCATACCTCCCTGGCCGATCACGCGCAGAATCTTGTACCGCCCCGCCAGCACCGTCCCCGGTCCAACGCCGGGACCGAGCGCGTCGAGGAAGGCGATCATGCGTTGAAGGTCGGCATGGAAGTCGGGGTCGGGGCGAATCCCCATGCCATTTCGACTCGCCAGTGGGACAATATCGGGATACGGCGCGAGATCGGCATCGCTAGGAAAGGACGCTCGTTCCATTGCGACCGGGACCACTGTGCGATTTGCTTTAAGTGCCAACCGCACTTCCTCCCGCACATGGTCCAGTTCGTTGGCGCGGGAGCGTTCCGCCAACAACGGCAGCCATCGAGGTCCGATGAGTACCAGCACAACGTCTGCTTCGCTTACCGCCTTGCGTAGCCCTTCGGGAAAAGCCTGTCCCGCACGCAGCGTTTCGTGGTCGTAGAATATGGTCCACTGCGGCAAATGCTGTCGGAGCCCTTCGTAGAGTCGTGCGACACTTCCAGGGCAATCTGCCCTCCGATAACTCAAGAACAATCGGCTCATCAGAATACTCCGGGAACACCTCCCCAGTGGTCGAATGCATAGCCGCGGGCGAGTTGGTCGGAGGATGAGTTTAATGCAATTCCTCAGTCCGGTGAAGCACCGCGTGTCGTAGGGGCAGTAAGGGACCGGAATGACATCGTCGACGAATTGCTGGACTCGCCGACACTGCAGCCTGCTGAAGGCCGACCAGACTGCTCGGCAGTGCGCCACAGGTGCAGTCTGATTACCGCTGTATGTGTTGACAGAGCTGGCGCGGACTTGTAGCACCATGTGAGCCATCGCCACGGTCCCTGACACTCAGGACAGACAAAGTCCCAATCAACCAACATAGAAAGCGGTTTGAAAGTGATTCAACCGCCATACACAATGTAAAGTTCGAACTAGCCATGGATGGCAATACCGTTCGTACATAGTTGGCCCAACGCTTCGTCACATGCGGAAAGAGCGGGAAATCCTTGTTGGGCTTCTCTGGTTTGCAAGTCGCAGTTTTGCCGATAGAATTTGGAAAGGAGCAATCCTTCAATAGAGGTTTTCACCTGGGGGAACCTTGGTAGGGTTGCGGGTTTGCCGACATAACGACTTTTAGTCAACCACAAGCTGGTGTCAAAACAGGTGTCAGAGGGGCAAAATCGACGAACTGTAGTAAGTCGACTCAGACCCAATAAAAACCATCCGCCCTCGTAGCTCAGTTGGATAGAGCAACAGATTTCTAATCTGTGGGTCGCAGGTTCGAATCCTGCCGGGGGTGCTTTTGTTGCTTTCGAGCAACAATCGCGAATGTTTGACTGGGTTTTCCGCCTGATTTTCTCCTGGCTTTTTCAATGTGCTTTGAAATTGCTGCGATCCGGCGGCGATGTGTGCCAATCTGTGTGACCAGATCCGAGCCAACCGTTCGGTAGGTTACAGCCTTGGCTCGGTGCTGGTCGGTCACCTGGAGATAGTGCTGCTCCCGCACCAACTCCGTATTTCCAAACCATTCGGTTAAGACGTGAGGCTCGAAGTCTTTGTTCAGCTCGGTAATCCGCGTCGACCTAAGCTGGTGGCAAGTCTTATCCCAGCAGTAGCCAAGTATCTTTTTGACCCGTTTTCGCAGCAGCTCGGTCACCGATTCCACGTTCGCGAATTGGCACACATTTCCGGTTCGCTTTTTCTCGGGAACACCGATCAGCAGTGTCTTCATTTCAGGGAACAGCGGCATTGAGCGGTAGCCCGTCTTGTTGGCCTCTCCAACGTGAAGCTCGTTCCTGACCAAGTCGACGTCAGACCATTTCAGTGACCCCATTTCTGACCGCCTCAGCCCCTGCCATCGCATGAGCCCAAAAGCCATCTTCCAGTTGAGGCTGGATAGTCCTGCCATCACCTTTTGCGTGACTTCGACCGAAAC